>JANYIN010000108.1 GCA_025362035.1 Gemmatimonadaceae bacterium
CCCCTACCCGCCTACGCCATTACCGGATAGTCCGTATACCCATGCGCGCCCGGTACGTAGAACGTGGACTGGTCCGGCTGCGCAAGCGGCTTGTCGGCCTTGAGCCGCTCCACGAGATCGGGATTCGAGATGAACGGACGACCGATTGCCACCAGGTCCGCCGTCCCACTCTTCAGCGCGGCATCGACGGCAGCCACCGTATCGAACCCGCCACTCAGGATCAGCGTGTTCGTGAACTTCGCGCGCATGGCATTGATCGTCTCTGGCGGCACCGCGGCGCCGCCAAGCTTCTCATGATTCACCACATGGATGTACCCGATCCCGATCTTCTGTAGTTCCTCCGCCAGGTACGCGTAGGTCTCGTCGATCTCGGGATAGTGCGGCATGTCGCCGGCCTTTCCCCACGGCGACAGGCGAATGCCGGTACGCTCGGCCCCTATGGCATTGGCTACGGCCTCTGCGACCTCGAGCACGAAGCGAGCGCGCTTCTTCACGCTGCCGCCATACTCGTCGTCGCGCCGGTTCGACGACGGGTTCAGGAACTGCTCGAGCAGGTAGCCGTTGGCGCCGTGCAATTCGACCCCGTCAAACCCGGCCTCGATGCCGAGTTTGGCGCTCGTGACGTATTCGTCCCGCACGCGGCTCAGTTCCTCGGTGCGCAGTGCACGCGGCTCGGGCTGCTCCTGCAGCTGTTCCTGATCAGTCCACATCTTGCCGGCGGCCGCAACGGCGGACGGCGCGACACCTTCTGCGCCCTCGGGCAGATTGAGCGGATGGAAGATGCGACCGGCGTGCATCAGCTGCACGAAAATATGGCCGCCAACCGCATGGACAGCGTCGGTGACGCGCCTCCAGTGCACCACCTGCTCCTTGTCGAACAGGCCGGGAATTCGCGAATAGCCGAGACCGTTCGGTGAGGGCGACGTGCCTTCGGTGACGATGAGTCCGGCACTCGCGCGCTGGTGGTAGTACTCCACCATGAGCTCGTTCGGCACATTGCCGAGCGCGCGGCTTCGCGTCATGGGGGCCATGACGATGTGATTCTTGAGCGTGAGAGGCCCAAGCTGTGCTGGCTGAAAAGCAAGGTGCGACATCGACTGAGTCCGAGAGAGAGGATGGTGCGTGCGACGCAGCACGTTCCTCTCCAAATACCTGGGGCACGCGATCCGTTCCTCAGCGCATGGACCGTCGCTCGGTAACGGAGGCGTCTATCAGGAGTTCTTTCGGCTCGCCTGTAGCCTCGACAGACGACGCCTCGCGTCGGCCACGGCAGGCTGGAGCTCGGGG
The DNA here is from genome assembly GCA_025362035.1 of Gemmatimonadaceae bacterium. Classification (GTDB taxonomy): domain Bacteria; phylum Gemmatimonadota; class Gemmatimonadetes; order Gemmatimonadales; family Gemmatimonadaceae; genus AG11. The sequence continues at coordinate 1,288 of JANYIN010000108.1, forward strand.
TCCGCGTTCTTCCACAACTCCACGAACGTGGTGAGATGCGAGATCGCACGTTCGGTGTCGCCCTTTGCGTCATACAGCTCGCCCAACCGCTTGTGGATGCCGGCAAGCGCATAGTAGTCGCTGCGTTGCCGACCGTAGAAGCGCGTCCGCAGGTACGCTTCGAATTCCGCGATCGCCGAATCCGGCTTGTTGGCCAGATCGAACGCTCGGCCAAGGTCGAAGTGCACACTCGCCCCATCCTCCCCGTCAGGCAGGCCGTCCGCGGCGACGTCGCCGCGGCGGAACTCCGGGATCGCGGCGTCGAATCGTTTCTCGGCGATGGCAATTTCACCGAGGGCGTCGTGCACGCTCGGCATCCGGCTTCGATAATAGGCCGTATCCTTGATCGCTCCAAACTGCGCCAGCATCGCCCGGGCGCGCGCTGGCTGCTCGGCGACGGCGTATGCACGCGCGAGGTCGGTGTACGGCCGGTCCTGCTCCGGAATACCGGACAGGGGATGCGCCGCGAGCGCGGCGTCCAGGCGCGCGACCGTGCGCGCCGGTTGTCTGCGGAACCAGACGTCGTTCTGGGCCAGGACCAGGGAATCGGAAATCGCTGGACGGCTGTTGCCTATCAACACCCTGTTCGCCATGCGTTCCCGCCACTGCCGCTCCGAGTCGGCGATGCGCCCGCGCACGCCGGCCAGCGCGAACGCCATGTTTGCCGTCATTGCCTTCATCGTGGGTGACTTTGCTGTGGCGCGGATGCTGTCGATAAGGAGTGCAGCGCGGTCGTACTGTCCATCGCTGAACGCCAGCGAGAGCAGGTGAAATCCTCGGACCGGCGAGTCAGGAATCCGCTTTGCCTCGATCGCCATGAATGAATCGACCGCCGCGCGCTTGTCCTCATTCATCAGTGTCTGCACGAGGTTCGGCAACGGGATCATGTTGTCTGCGCCCGAGCGCAATGCCATGCGGTACAGCGATTCCGCTTTGACCTGGTCGCGCATGCCCGAATAGAAAACGCCCAGGTTGTTTGCGCCGTATGCGGTATCGCCGCGAGCGAGGACGGCTTGATATGCCGCGATTGCCCGCTGGCGGTCGTGACCACGACCGATGCCGTAGTAGTAGCCCTCGGCCAGGTACCGCTCATTTTCCGACAAACGTCCGCGCAGCTGAAACGCGGTTGTCACGACAGAGTCGACGGCAGACGCGGGATAGAAGCTGTTGGCCATCGCGGTGCCGAGCTTCCGCCACGCGGTGGCGAATCCGGTGTCGATCGTGACGGCGCGCCGCAAGAGAGGAATGGCTTTCGCGAAGTCATGCTCCACGTCGAACGCCCGCGCGCCTTCCGTGTACGCCTTGAGCGCATCGAACGACGGCGTGGTGACCTGGTCGAGCGGCGGACTGGCCTGTACGCTCCTGAGCGACTCGCCGATCTTTCCGCGCAACTTGCGCGTCACCTCGTCCACACCACTCACCAGCGTGCTCGGGCCGTCAACGGTCGTCTGGAACGAAGCGAGCACGGTGCCGGAGTCCGCCGCGATGAGCCGCAGGGCGATCACGAATCCGTTGCCGAGCCCCGTCACGTCACCGGTGACGATCGCCTTCACGCCTTCGCGGAGTGCAACGTCCCGCGCGAGCTTGAGGTCGAGCTTCGCTGTGGGCTGCTCCTGCATCCGCTTGAGTGCCGCGGCGACGCGCGTCTGGTTGAACAGGGTGATCGAGCGCGAGTCGGCGAGGTTCGCCCGCACCCCCTCGGCGACCACACTGGCAACGCTCGAGTCGGCGCGACTCACGCCGAAGTCGGACACGAGGAGGAGGTCGCGCTGGTTGAGCTTTCCCGACGCGAAAAGCGAGGCCGCCGGTCCAATGCCGACGGCGCGCATCACCATGAACGCCACGATGAGAAATACGAAGCCACCGACCGCGTAAATCCCACCACGCGTGGTCCGCTTCCACGACATGTGCGGGCTCGCCTTGAGGGCGATCGTCGCCATCGTGCCGTGCGGCACCTGGCCGCCGCCTGGCGTGATCGCCGGCGTCGAGAGGAGCGCACGTCGCGTAACCGCCTGCACGTAGCCTGTGAAGAGGATGACCGGAAGGCCGAGCGCCATCACCAGCAGCGCGCCCGGCAGGACCCATTCGGGCAGGCCGATCGTCACGGTCGCCGCCTTGGCAACCGCCGCGACGCCGACCACGGCCAGCACGTAGAAGAAAAGCGCCCGGCGGAATGCGCCAGGCGCGTACATCAGCAGCGGCGGAAGCGCCGGCATCCCGCCGCTGGTCACCCCGTTGAGGACCTCGATGATTTCTGCCGCGTGCTGCGGTCGAGCGTCGGCGTCCTTTTCGAGGCATCGCATGATGAGCGCGCTCATCGCGGGCGGCAGATCTGGGCGCAGCTCCGAGAGTTGTGGTGGCGCCTCGCCCATGTGCGCGCCCAGCACACGTGCCGGCGTTCGTCCGTGGAATGGCGGATTGCCCGTGACCAGTTCGAACGCCATGCAGCCAAGCGCGTAGATGTCCACGCGATGATCGACGTTGGGGTCGCCAGCCGCCTGCTCCGGCGCCATGTAGGCCGGGGTGCCGATGGAAGTCCCGATCTGCGTGAGTGTCCCTTCGCCGCGCGTGCGCGAAGCGCTCAAGGCCTTGGCGATGCCGAAGTCGGTGACGACCGCCGTACCGCCCGACAGGAGCACGTTGTCGGGCTTGATGTCGCGGTGGACGATGCCACGTTCGTGCGCGTATTGCAGGGCACGCGCGACGTCACCAAGGATGCGAATCGTGTCGGAGAGCGACAGTGCCGGCAATTCCGCCAACCGCAGCCGAAGCGACTCGCCCTCGACGAACGGCATGGTGTAGTAGGGCAAACCTTTCGTCTCGCCCGTTGCGAGGACGGGGACGATGTTTGCTTGCTGGAGCGAGGCGGCCATACGGATCTCGCGCTCGAAGCGGTCGGCGCTGATTCCTGCCGCCAGCTCGGGGGAGAGGACTTTGATGACGACGCGGCGGCCCAGCCGGACTTCATCGGCGACGAAGACGCGGGACATTCCACCGCCGCCGAGCTCGCGTTCGATGGTGTAGGTCCCGCCCAGCGTCGCCTGCACCTGTTCCCGGAGTTCGCTCACCGAGGCAAAGGTATCGTTGAGGCTAGTGAAGCGCGAGCGCTGGGTACGGACCCGATCAGGTCAGCCGCGCCCCTCCGCGAGCCCTGCGGCAGTTGGACGCGACGCACTTCGCGCTGGATGACGGCATCCGGCAAGCGAGCCGGTTCGCCTGGCCCACGCTGCACTGTTCTGCAAGTGCCTTGCGCATTGCCCCACTTCACATCGCGGGCACAGCGCAACGGCCGGTTCGTCGCACTCGATGCACCGCATCAGGAGTGTCCGGCCATTGCAGGTGCCGAGACGCTGACATGCGTAGACGCCAGGCCCGCGGCAACCCGTGCGCCGTACTCCGCGTCGCAGGCGGTGAAGTGTCCGATCATGCGCTCCTGGATGTCGGCGTCGCACGGCGTAAGAAGGGACACGATATTCGCGATTAGTTCGTCCCGTTCCCATGGCGAGAAGGCGCGAAAGCGGTCGCCAGCCTGCCCGTAGTT
>JANYIN010000117.1 GCA_025362035.1 Gemmatimonadaceae bacterium
CAAAACGAGTGGACAGATGCTCGCTTGGCTTTCTGGGAAGTTGGATGCCAGTCCAGATACTGCTTCCGTCCAGTACTTCATTCTGCAGTGCTCCTTGGCCCCTCGTTCTGCGGTGTTCCGTGGCCTCTGGGGGACGATCGCACCACGAGCGGACAAAGGCCGATTCGATTCACGATTTGACGTATGCTCCCGACGTCGGCATTGTTGTGCCGGAGAATGCCGAGGTCGTCGTGCCGCCGAAGACGATTGCGACCCAGCGTGAGTACTCTACTACCTCTCCTCCCTCAGCAGAACGAGATATTCCCCACTAACCGGGCAGGTGCCTCCGTGCGTTGTCGAACATTTACGTCCATCGGGTTGTTGCTTGCCGTCGTGCCAGCGTTGCTGGCCGCACAGACGCGCGAGATCACGGGCAGGGTGACAGCGGCCGGTAGCGGCCAGGCGATAACCGAGGCCACGGTCGGACTCCTCGGCGCACAGATCGGCGTGCGCACCAACGAGCGGGGCGAGTATCGCCTGAAAGTTCCCACGGGCGGCACCACGCTTCTGGTTCGCGCCATCGGCTTCAAGCGCGCCAGCGTGGCGGTCAGCGCCACGCAGGCCACCGCCGACTTTGCGCTCGACAAGGACGTGCTGCAGCTCGAGGGCGTGACGGTCACCGGGCAGGCCACCACCGTGGACCGGCGCAACGCGTCCACGGCTATCGCGTCGGTGTCCGCCGAAGAACTGATGCAGGCCCCCGCCAAGTCCATCGAGGGCAACCTCGCGGGCAAGGTGGTCGGCGCCACGGTGTTCGAGAACAGCGGCGTGCCGGGCGGCGGTATGCAGATCCAGATTCGAGGCGCCACATCCATCCTGGGGCAGGGCGATCCGTTGTACGTGGTGGACGGCATCATCGTCTCCAACGCGTCCATTCCCGCCGGACTCTCCTCCATCACTCGCTCCACCGGATCGACGTCGTCCAGCCAGGATCAGGTGGTCAACCGCCTCGGCGATCTGAATCCGAATGACATCGAGAACATCGAGGTCCTGAAGTCGGCCGCGGCCACGGCCATTTACGGCTCGCGCGCCACGAACGGCGTGGTCGTGATCACCACGAAGAAGGGCAAGGCGGGCGACACGAAATTCAATGTCACGCAGCGTGTCGGTACGCAGCAGGCCACGCGACTACTCAGTTCGCGGCAATTCACGAGCTACGCGCAAGTGCAGCCGTGGCTCGGACCCAGCCCCCATGCCGACTCGCTGGCCAAGGTGAACTGCGTCTCCACCTGTCCGTTGTACGATTGGCAGGGCCCACTGTACCACAACACGTCGCCGTCCTTCGAAACGGTGCTGTCGTCCAGCGGCGGATCGGGCAACACGCGGTTCTACGCTTCGTTGAACGACCGGCAGAACAAGGGCGTGATGCTCAACACCGGCGCGCGGCGCACGTCAGGACGGCTCAACCTCGACCAGACCGTTGGCGAGAAGATCACGGTGAGCATGGGCGTGGACCTCACGCACAACTTCGTGCAGGACGGCCTGGGCAACAACGACAATTCCGGCACCAGCCCGATCTACACGTTCGGCTACGCGCCAGCAATCTACGATATCCAAAAGATCGACCCCGTCACCGGGCGCCTGGTCTCCATGTGGATGAACGGCGGCGACAACAGCACGTCCAACCCGTTCGAGGTGATCAACGCGATCACGAACAACGAGGACACGTGGCGCCAGAGCGGCAACGTCCGCGTGGGATATGCGCTCTACTCGGGCGCCAGGCACAACGTGCAGCTCACGTACATCGGTGGCGTGGACCGCTATCAGCTGGAAGGTTCGCAGTACTCGCCGAACTACCTGCAGTTCGAGTCGGCCGACGGATTTCTCGGCACATCGCAGGTCCTCACCGCGGACAGCCGGTTCATCAACCAGAGCGTCAATGCGGTGTGGACGTACACGCCGGGCTGGAAGCTGCTCACGTCGGCGCAGACGTCCGTGGGAGGCACGTACGAAACACAGTACGTGAACAACTACCTCGTTCGCATGCGCGGGTTGACCCCAACGCGTCAGACGGCCGTGGGCGGCACCGACATTGCCACGAACAACGTGATCAACGAGTTCCGTGATCAATCGCGGTACGTGAACGAACAGGTCATCGCGCTGGACGAGAAATTGTCCCTCTCGGCTGGCGTGCGCGCCGATCGCGGGACGGCCAACGGCGATCGGTCGAAGTACTATGCCTTCCCCAAGTTCTCGGCGAGCTATCGGTTCGTGGAGCCGCTCGCCAGCCTCGCGTCGGTCTTCGACGAAGTGAAGCTGCGCGCCTCGTACGGCCAGTCGGGCAACCGCCCCAACTACGGCGTGCGCGACGTGACGATTTCCAGTGGCGGCGTGATTGGCGGCATGGGGTCGCTGGTGGCGTCCACCACGCTGGGGAACCCCTCGATCAAGCCGGAGGTCATGAACGAACGCGAGTACGGTGTGGACGCGGCCATGTTCCGCGGCCGCGTCTCTCTGGAACTCAGCCACTACGAGCGCATCATCAAGGACCTGCTCGTGACCTTCCCGCTTCCGGCCAGCTCGGGGCTGTTGCAACAGACGATCAACGGCGGACAGCTGTCCGCACGCGGCGTCGAGGCCGGCCTGAACATCGTGCCGATCAGCAACAACAACATGGAATGGACCTTCCGCACCACCTACCAGCACAACGTCCAGAACATGGACGAGCTGAAGGTGCCTGCATTCGCGGTGCCCGGGTCGTTCGGCTCGGCGTACGGCCGCAACCGCATCGCGGTCGGCACGCGGCCCACGTACATCTGGGGCAACATTCCCTTCAGCTGCCTGGACCCGGCGGGAACAGGGTCGGACGGGAAGGCCTGCCATCGCATCTATCCCGGCGACGCCCCGGTGGCGGGATCAGTGGTGCGTGACTCGATCATCGCCGACGCCAACCCCATCGGGCAGGTGTCGTTCCTGAACAGCATCCGCTACAAGCGGTTCACCGTCACGGGGCTCGTGGACTGGCGCATTGGCGGCTACACGGCCGACATGACCAAGAACCTGTTCGACGAGGGCGGCAATTCGCGCGACTTCGACACCGCGTCACCCACGTCCGGGACAGTCATGGGCGACTTCCGCTACGGCAGCTTTGCCGCCGGCAACATCGCGCCGTACATCGACGTGGGCTCGTTCGTGAAGTTGCGCGAGGTGAATGTATCGTTCGATGCGCCGCGACGCTGGGCCGACGTGGCGCGGGCGCGCGACATGCGCGTGTCCGTGCAGGGCCGGAACCTCTGGACGAAGTCCAACTACTGGAGCTTCGATCCGGAGTTCAACAACTTCGGCAACTCCAATTTCAACCGCTTCATCGATCTCGCACCGTATCCCAGCAACCGGCAGTTCTTCTTCAGCGTCGACCTGGGGTACTGACCCATGACCATGACACAGACACCCCGCCTCCGCACTCACCGGACCATGACGATCGTTCGCGGCCTGACAGTCGCGGCGGCGCTGACGGCCCTGGCCGCGTGCAAGCAGTCCGATCTGGACATCACCAACCCCAATAACGCCACTGTCGCGGGAGCGAATGCGGACCCGACGGCGTTCCAACTGCTCGCCAGCGGGTTGCTGGTGGACGTGCGAAGCACGCGCCTTGGAGTCATCAATAACACTGGAATCCTCGGCCGTGAGATGTACGTCTTCACGCCGCAGGAAGGGCGCAACACCACGCACTACCTGATCGGCATCAGCACCAACGGCCAACAGGTGCTCGATCCGTCGGGTTTCGTAACGGGCGTGTGGGGAGCCGAGTACAACGCGCTGCGCGACGTGTACAACTTCAAGAACGGGATCGCCACCAACACCGCGTTGACCGCGGCGGGCAAGGCGGCCGCGCTCGGGTTTGCGCAGACGCTCGAAGCCCTGATGCTCTTCGAGGTCGTGCAGACGCGCGACTCCCTGGGCGGCATCGTGGAAATCAAGGCGGACGCCTCGCAGCTCGCCCCATTCGTCTCGCGTGATTCCATGTACAAGTACATCTCGGCCACACTCGATGCCGGAGCGACGAATCTCGCGAACGGCGGCGGGTCGTTCCCGTTCACCCTGTCGCCGGGCTTCGCCGGCTTCAATACGCCCACGACCTTCGCACTGTTCAACAGGGCGCTCAAGGGGAAGGTGTCGGGAAACTACGCCACCGTGGGCGGCGGTGCGGCCGCGTGGACGGCGTCACTCGCCGCCCTCAATGCGTCGTTCCTCGATGCCTCCGCCACGACGCGTGCTGCCTTCGACGTGGGCGTGTATGATACCTATGGCGCCTCGCCCGACACACCCAACGGCAACTCGGTGGCCACCAACACGGTGCTGTACGCACACATGTCGGTGCTCACCGATGTGCAGCTGAAGGCGGACGGCGTGACGCCCGACGACCGGTACACCGCCAAGATTCGCACCGGTCTCACGTCGCGTCAGGGACCCGTCACCAGCACGGGGCCCACCAGCGCGTCGTCCACGCTCGGGTACAAGATCTGGCCGAACATCACGTCGCCTGTGTCCATGATCAGAAACGAAGAGCTCATCCTGCTCCGCGCCGAGGCGAGGCTCGCGACCGGCGACAAGGCTGGTGCCATCGCCGATCTCAACGTGGTGCGCACGAATTCGGGCGGGTTGCCGCCATCCACGCTTACGGCCGCGTCATCCGATGCGGCGGTGCTCGACGGCATCCTGTTCGAGAAGCGCTATTCGACGCTGATGGAAGGCAACCGATGGGTCGACATGCGCCGGTACAACAGACTCTCCACGCTGCCAATCGACATCACGTCGGGTCCGAACAAGAACTTCGTGGCGCGCGTCATTCCCATTCCCCAGGCGGAGTGCCAGGTTCGCTTCCCGCTAAAGGACCAGCCCCTGTACTGGGGACCATGCGCACTGCAATGAGTGCGGCGGCAGGTCACGTGTAGCCACCCTGGTACGCGGTTCCATACGAAGCCGGAGGCCGGAGCAGCACCCGGCCTCCGGCTTCTGCCATCGCGGAGGATCTCGGCAGACATCGACTGAGGTCTCGGCAAGCCGTGTCACCCGAATTAGGTTCGGATCATGAAGCAGATTCTCTCGCGTCGCCTCGTCGTGCTCGTGCTGGTGACAGCAGCGGGCGCCGCCGCGCCGTTCGCACTCGGCGCACAACGCGCTCCCGTGCCCGGAGTGACGCGCGGCGACACGACCCGCGCGCTTCCGAACCTGGGCACGATTGACGGCATCGTGAGCGACACGAACCTCGTGCCCATCCGCGGGGCGTTCGTGTCGATTCTCAGCTCGAAAATCCGCGTGGGCACCGGACCGAACGGAAGGTTTCGGATCACCAGAGTTCCGCCTGGCCCCTACCTGATGATCGTCAAGCGGGCGGGCTATCACCCCGCATCGTCCGTAGTCGAGGTGCCGTCCGCCGATACGGTGCGCCTGTCGTACACGCTGACGCAAAGCGCCATCACCCTGGCGCCGATGGTTGCCACGGAAAAGGAGGTCTCGGCGCGAATGCGCGACTTCGAGAGCCGCAAACGATTCGGGCTGGGCGAGTTCATGACACGCGAAGAGATCGAGAAGCGAAATCCGGTGTTCGCCACGGAGCTCTTCCGGAAGTTCGGCACGATCAACGTGGGACCGAGTCATTCGACCTCGGTGGCGGAGTACTTCGCGCTGAGCAAGCGCGAGGGCGGCACCGTGGGCCTCGGCGCGTGTCCGATGACCGTCTATCTCGACCAGGTGCCGCTGCCGACGCCGTTCAACCTCGACCTGCTGCCGCCACCCAAGGACCTTGCGGGCATCGAAGTCTACGCGGGTTCCGCCACGATCCCGCCGCAGTTCAGCGGTTTCAACCGCGGCTGCGGCGTGATCCTGGTGTGGACGAAAGACGGCTACTAGGCGACACGGGCATGTAGCGCGAGCGCGGCGACGCGGGCCGATGATCCCGGCCGCCACGTGCGCGAGCCGAAGAGCCAAGCTGCCAGGCTCACGGGCTGAGGAGCCGGACCCTCGGGACCTTGGGCCGCGCCCGCGAAGGCGGCGTCGCGCGAAACGGAAGCGATGGACGCAGACCTGCCGCCGATGCGCCTTGCCGAGTTCCACTCCGCGCGCAACGCGTCGTCGTTCACGCGCTTCTCGACGAGCGCATCCAGAACCTTGATCGCCTGGCGTCCTCGCTTCGCTTCGGCGGCGAGCCCCGCGGTGGCGCCCGAGCGTCTGCACTCCATCGCCCCGCTCAGGGCGAGGTTCGCGTTGAGGGCGTCTGCCGCGTTCTGGAGTTGTGTCAGGAAGTCGGCGTCCAGCCCAGCGGCCACGAACGTCGCGGCGTACCCAGAGGCCGCCGCGCGCATCGCGCCGGCCGCAGCGATGAGCGCGCGCGATGGGCTCTTGCAGGACGGCATCGCCAGCGCCGCGAACTCGGGCACCTGGCGCAGCTGCGCGACCGCAATCCTCGCGATGGGTCGCAAGTGGTTCAACTTGAGGATATTCCGCAGCACGCGCCGCTTTGCGGTTTGTCCGGCCCCGGCTCGCTGCGCGTACTCCAGCGTGACGTTGTGGGCGTGCAGCGCCGAGACGACGTCGTTCAGGACCGCACGGTACCCCGATTGATTGATGTCGCCCAACTGCGCGTCGTGAATGTCCAGATACCGCTGAATGCGCGAGCACGCACTCAGCACGGCTGCATGGGGCTTTTCCATTTTCCGACTCCTGGCAAAGAAGGTCTGACGACGAGATGAAAACGGCCGGTCCGGTCGCCGGCGGCGGAGGCCGTGGGAACGAGGCGGTGCACGGCGTGACGCCTGGCGCGCACATCGTGGCCGATTCGGCGAAGAGCCGGCCGGCCACGTCGAGGATCAGGGCGCTCCCGGCAAGGGAAGATCAATCCGCGCCGACGAACCACGTGCCAACGCGATGGAGCAGGCGCCTCCTGTCGAGGCATCGCACACCCACGTCGGCGACATGGCTGCCCGCGCAGGAGAATCGGCTGCGCGGTTATATGGATGTCGCAGACAGCGACGGAGATTGGCGGGACAACGCCGCGGGGCCGCGCTCCAGGGTCAGCGGCATCGTGGCGCGCGGCGCAGACGCGTCCCGCGCCGTCGCGGAACGATGAATCGACGGAGCAGTACAGTTCGCCATGGTTGCAACAGGACCGAGCCACGGGCGAGGTCGCCGTGCCGTCGTCGGCGACAGATCAGTCGTGCGAGGCGATCTCCACGAACATGCCGCAACCCAGCGCACCCACCACTACTCTACTGGAGTCGTTTGGCACGGTAGAAGTCAACAGGCAGTTTCTTCCCGCCAGCGTTGCGGACCGCAGGGCGTCGCCCCCACCGCCTGCGAAGCGCAAGCACGTTCAATGAGTCCTTGGTATTGCGCGTCCCACGATGATGCTGATGTTGTCCGATCCGCCGCCCTCCAGGGCATCATTGAGCAGTTGCTCGCAGACTTGCCGTGCTGACGTCATCGTCGCGAGCCGGTCGCGGATCCGGTCGTCGGATACGTGCTTCGTGAGGCCATCGGTGCAGAGGAGGTGCACGTTGAGCCAGTCGGCGCGCAGCTTCGTGACCACGGGCACGGCCTCCGATCCGCCGATGGAGCTGGAGAGGACATTCGAATATTGTGAGCGCGCCGCCATCGCGCGCGTGAACACGCCCTGATCCAGCAGGTCCTGTGCGATGGTCTGATCGCGCGTGATCTGCGTGAGCGCGCCGTCGCGGAACAGATAGTAGCGCGAGTCGCCGACCTGCACGAGATAGTACCACGGCCAGACGCCCATCCACAGCGTAAGCGTGGTCGCCATGGTGCGTCCCTCGGCGACCTCGCGTGCGCGATCCAGTACGGCGGCATGACTGCGCAGTGCGGCGTCCTGCAGCGCCCCCATGAGCTGCTCGTCGTTCTCGCTGTCCACGCGGTAGTAGCAGTCCGTGGTCCGCGCGATGTACTGCATCGCGTGCTCGAGGGCGGTAGCGCTGGCTTCCTCGCCGCCCTCCGCGCCGCCCACCCCGTCGGCGACCATGGCGATGATCGCGAGGCGTTCGTCTTCGAGCGGGAGGCGCTCCTGCTCGCCCAGGTTGGTCTGGACCACCTGCACGTGCTTGTGGATCGTCGCGATGAGAAAGTGATCCTGATTCTGCGAGCGAACGTGCCCCTTGTGCGACAGACCGAAGACGTCGATCTCGTCGTCGTGCGGCTTGGGTGGCGCCGCGCTCGTGGGCTGGTGCGGAGTACGCATGCCGAGTCTAACCTACGCGGT
>JANYIN010000150.1 GCA_025362035.1 Gemmatimonadaceae bacterium
TATTGCTTCGCGGCGAACTGATTCCGGTGAGCGCGATCGTGAAGGCCACGTCCCCTTCGCGGGCCCACTCACGCCGATACCGTGTGCTGGCCCGCAGCCTCGCCGCGCTGCACACGGCGTACGTGATATTTGCCGTGCTCGGAGGCCTGATGGTGCTGCGCTGGCCTTCGCTGCTGGCCGTCCACGTGCTCGCGGTGCTCTGGGCGTTGGCAACCTTGTTCCTGGATTTCGGCTGCTGGTTGACGCACTGGGAGAAAGCGCTCTGGCGGCGCGGCGGAGTTGAACCGTACCCGGAAGGCTTTCTACAGCACCACGTGCTCCACTCCAACTTCACGGCCGAACGATCGCGCCTGTATCACGCGATGCTGGGCGGTGTCGTGCTGGTGCTGAATGCTGTGATATACGCGCTCCTTCTCCGGAGGTAAGCAGGTCGCGCGAATTGCCTCGTGCGGCGGCGAGGCGTCAGCTCAGCTAACACATTGCTAATACACGACTTACATATCATGGCGCCGCTTGATTTTCCCCCTTCGCGGCGCTAGGTTTCCCAGTCTGTACTTCCCGCCCTGATCGCGTCTCCAAACGCTGTTCTCAATGACCTCTCCGAACAACCGCGAGCGCATTCTCCCGCGCCTCATCGACGACGAGATCCGCGAGTCGTTCATCAACTATTCCATGAGCGTCATCGTCTCTCGCGCGCTCCCCGATGTGCGCGACGGACTCAAGCCGGTGCACCGTCGCGTGCTGTATGCGATGGATCAGCTTGGCCTCGTGCCGGGCCGGCCGTACAAGAAATGCGCAACCGTCGTTGGCGACGTGCTGGGCAAGTATCATCCGCATGGCGACCAGAGCGTCTACGACGCGCTCGTTCGCATGGTGCAGAGCTTCTCGTTGCGCTATCCGCTCATTGACGGGCAGGGAAACTTCGGCTCCATCGAAGGCGATCCGGCCGCGGCGTACCGCTACACCGAGGCGAAGCTCGCGCCCATTGCGATGGAGCTGCTCTCGGACATCGACAAGAGTACGGTCGACTTCGTACCCAACTTCGACGACCGGCTCACCGAACCGGGCGTCATGCCCGCCGGCATTCCGAATCTCGTCGTCAACGGGTCGTCGGGCATCGCGGTCGGCATGGCAACGAACATCCCGCCGCACAACCTGCGCGAGACGATCAACTGTCTGATTCATCTGATCGACCACCCGGACATGGACAAGTCGGAGGTCCGGAAGTTCATCAAGGGTCCCGACTTTCCCACGGCCGGCTACATCTACGGGCGCGAGGGCATCAAGGATTATCAGGAGACCGGTCGCGGGCGCATCGTCATTCGCGCCCGCGCGGTGATCGAGGAGCGGGAGAGCTCCAACAAGTCGCAGATCGTCGTCACCGAAATTCCCTACCAGGTCAACAGCGCCAAGCTGCTCGAGAACATCGCGGAGCTCGTGCGCGACAAGAAGCTCGAGGGCATCAGCGACCTGCGGAACGAGAGCGATCGCGACGGACTGCGCATGGTGATCGAGCTCAGGCGCGACGCGATTCCGCGCGTCGTCCTCAACCAGCTCTACAAGCACACCCAGCTGCAGACGACCTTCGGCGTCATCATGCTCGCGCTCGTGCCCGATCCGATCACGCGACGGCTCGTGCCGAAGATCATGCCGCTCAAGGAAGTGCTCGATCACTACATCACGCATCGTCACGAGGTCATCGTGCGGCGCGCGCAGTTCGAGCTCGACAAGGCGCTCGAGCGCGAGCACATCCTCGAGGGACTCAAGATCGCCGTCGACAACATCGACGAGGTGATCAAGATCATTCGCGGCGCGGCGGACACGCCGCAGGCGAACGCGCAGCTCCAGGCGCGCTTCACGCTGAGCGACCGGCAGACGGAAGCGATTCTCAACATGCGTCTCGCCAAGCTCACCGGTCTGGAGATCGAGAAGCTCGAGGAGGAGCTCACGGAGGTGCAGGCGTTCATCGGGGAAATGCGTGCGCTGCTCGCCTCGAAGGAGAAGCGCATGACGCTGCTCAAAACGGAGCTGCTGGCCATCGCCGCCAAGTACGGCGACGAGCGGCGCAGCGAGATCACGAGCGACGAAGGCGAGTTCACCATCGAGGACCTGATCGCCGACGAAGAGATGGTCGTCACCATCTCGCACACCGGCTACATCAAGCGCACCTCCGTGTCCACGTACAAGAAGCAGCGCCGCGGTGGCCGTGGCCTGAGCGGGCAATCGGTGAAGGACGAGGACTTCATCGAGCACCTCTTCATCGCCAGCACGCACGAGTATCTGCTCGTCTTCATCGACGACGGGCGCTGTTTCTGGTTGCGCGTGCACGAAATTCCGCAGGCCGGCCGCGCGGCCAAGGGAAAGCCGGTCGTCAACCTGATCAACGTCACGCCCGACACCAAGGTCCAGGCGATGCTGCCGATGAAGAGGTGCTCGATGAAGTCCTCGTCCTTGAGCTCCTGGCCGTTGAGGCCGCGGCCGCCGCGACGCTGCTTGCGATACGTGGACACACTGGTACGCTTGATGTAGCCGGCGTGCGAGATGGTCACGACCATCTCCTCGTCCGCGATCAGGTCCTCGATGGTGAACTCGCCTTCGTCGCTAGTGATCTCGCTGCGACGCTCGTCGCCGTACTTGGCGGCGATCTGCGTGAGCTCGGTCTTGAGCAGTTCCATCCGACGCGGGCGCGAGCCGAGCAAGTCCTGCATGTCCTTGATGAAGGCCTGCACTTCCGTCAGCTCTTCTTCCAGCTTCTCGATCTCGAGGCCGGTGAGCTTGGCGAGGCGCATGTTGAGGATGGCTTCCGTCTGCCGATCGCTCAGCAAGAACCTCGCTTGCAGCTCCGCGTTGGCGGTGGGCGTATCCGCCGCGCCGCGAATGATCCTGATCACTTCGTCGATGTTGTCGACGGCGATCTTCAGCCCTTCCAGGATGTGCTCGCGTTCCAGCGCCTTGTCCAGCTCGAACTGCGCGCGCCGCACGATCACTTCGTGGCGATGGGTCACGTAGTGCTGGAGCACTTCCCTGAGCGGCATGATCTTCGGCACGAGCCGTCGCGTGACCGCATCGGGCACCAGCGCGAGCATGATGACGCCGAACGTGGTCTGCAGCTGGGTGTGCTTGTAGAGCTGGTTCAGGACGACGCGCGGAATGGCATCGCGCTTCAGTTCGATCACCATGCGGAGGCCGTCGCGATCGCTTTCGTTCCGCAGATCGCTGATGCCTTCGAGCTTCTTGTCACGCACTAGCTCGGCGATGTTCTCCAGCAGGCGCGCGCTGTTCACCTGGTAGGGGATCTCGGTCACGACGATCTGCGACTTGTTCGAGCTTTCCTTTTCCTCGATGACCGCGCGGGCACGAATGACGATGCGGCCGCGGCCGGTGTCCTGATAGTCGGAGATGCCGGCGCGGCCGTAGATGTAGCCGCCCGTGGGGAAGTCAGGCCCCTTGATGAACTTCCGGATGTCGGCCGACGTGCAGTCGGGGTTGTCGATCAGGTGGATGATGGCGCTGATCGTCTCGCGCAGATTGTGCGGCGGGATGTTCGTGGCCATGCCGACCGCGATACCCGACGACCCGTTGACGACCAGGTTGGGGATGCCGGCGGGCATGACGCTCGGCTCCGTGAGCCGGTCGTCGAAGTTGGGGACGTAGTCGACGGTGTTCTTGTCGAGGTCGGCCAGGAGTTCCATGGCGATCGGCATCACCTTGGCCTCGGTGTACCGATAGGCCGCCGCCGGATCGCCTTCCACGGAGCCGAAGTTGCCCTGGCCGTCGATGAGCGGATAGCGCAGCGAGAACTCCTGCACCATGCGTACGAGGGCATCGTACACGCTCTGGTCGCCGTGCGGGTGATACTTGCCGAGGACGTCGCCCACGACGGTCGCGGACTTCTTGTACGGGCGGCCTGGGACGAGGCCGAGCTCGTTCATCGCGTAAAGCACGCGCCGGTGCACGGGTTTGAGCCCGTCGCGCACGTCGGGCAGTGCTCGGGAGACGATCACGCTCATCGAATAGTTGATGAACGACTCGCGAATTTCGGTATCGATCTCGCGCGAAAGGATGCGTTCGCGGTTGTTCGGAGCGGTCATGAAACGCCGATTTGGAGAGGCAGGAAACGCACGAACTACAGACAGATCAATTTAGCAACAGGCCCGCATCGGCGCGTCCCGCGCCTCGCTCTTCAGCTAATCGGCCCGCATCGGCGCTCCGCGCCTCGCTCTTCGGCCCGCATCGCCGCTACCGCGGCTCGCTCTTCGGCCCGCATCGCCGCTCCGCGCCTCGCTCTTCGGCTATTCGGCGACTGCGTTCCTTCCCTCTTCGCTGCCCGTTTACTCCTTACCCTCCGCGTCGGTCGGCGCGCTTTCCGGATACTCCGTCCGCATCTGCGCCTCTTCGCGCGCCTCGAGTTCCCGTTCGCGACGCAGTGCCTCGTCTCGCTCTGCGCGGTACTGCTCGTACCACTCCCGCGTGATCTCCCCCGCGAGCTCGCGGTTGCCGAGTCCGAACGACAGCGCCATTGCCAGCGCGATGGCGCCGAAGAGGATGGCGAACGCCGTGGTCACGATGTCCGTGGCAATGCCCAGTTCCTGCAACGCCATGAAGATGGCAAGCAGAATCACACCGCCGCGCCCCACGCGGGCAAGCGCGCGCCCGCCATGTAGTGCGCCCGCCGACGCGGAGATCAGCCCGCCCACGAATCCGCCCAGCACGATGCCGACGAGAATGATCACGATGGCCGCGATCACGCTCGGGATGTAGCTGACCAGCTCGGAGAACACGTTTGCAAGCGACTCGAGCCCCAGCGCGTTGGCCGCGACGAGGATCACCGCGAACATCACCAGCCAGAACACCAGGTTCGACAGCACCCGAATGGGATTCAGGTGCGAGCCGGATCGCTCCACCGCCTCCATCACCCCACCGCGCTCCAGCATCTTGTTCAGTCTGATGCGACGCAGGAACCGCTCGACGAGCTTCTCCAGGACCTTGGCCAGCAGGTAGCCGGCGAAGAGGATGACGAGGGCGCCGAGCAAGGCGGGGACGATGTCGCCGAACACCTGTGAAAAGCTCGACTGCAGGCGGTCGCCGAAGTTCACGCTGCGATCCTGGATTTGTGCATGCGCAGAATCTAGTCGATCGACAGTCTGCAGGTGAGGGAGCACAGCCGGCCGACGGCGGCGTACCGCAGGCTCGGATGCAACGTCAGATCGTCATCCGGCGCGAGTGGATTCGCGAAGCGCAACGCGTGCACGCGATGTCATGCGATCGGCGCCGCAGCGTGCAACGTTGGCTCGCGATGTCGCGCGCCACGGAAGGCATTCGCCGACGTCAGTTCGGCTTTCCGCCACGAGCCTCCCATGTTCACCGACGTCAGCTTCGTGCTCCCGCCGTACGCCCGGTGCGATGCAACGTATGACGCACGCATTGCAACATCTGTAACATTCTATGCAACGCCTGCCGTGCGCGCTGCGGCGATCGAATCGCGCTCGACGGCGGTGGGTCAGGCTGCTGCGACGCACGCGTCTCTTGATGCAACGTACGTCTCGACATATGTAACGTCTGTCTCGCTATATGAAACGTTAAAATCGTATTTTTGGCGTTAAGCGGCTCTTGGTGCAACATCAGCATTGTCTGATGCAACGTCAAGGTGAGTTTACGCAACATCCGGCTCGCGGCCTCCGGCGCGGACGGCGCCCTCCGCGGCTGCACTTCTTCGGGCTCCTACGAGATCGCCGCTTGGTGCAACGTGAGCTGGTTTTGGTGCAACGTTTCCTCGACGTTATGCAACGTTTTCTGGAGGCTATGCAACGTGCGCCGTTGGTGATGCAACGGTCAGCGCAGGTTCGCCGCATTGTCGGCCCAGGCACGCCGCGGACGCAGCGACATGCCCGTGGTTGAACTCGGACGATTCGCGCCTCGCGCCCCTAGTTCCGCGTTCCCCGCCTGGAGTCGAAGATGAGACTGCGCTTGCACGTCGGGCAGATGAGCCACTCGCGCCGGCGCGCGTAGCCCAGGCCAAAGGAGCCGCCCCCGATGGACCGCACGGTCATCGGTGCCGCATCGCGCGGGCACACCGCTCGCTCGCCCGTGGAGATCATCGCGCGGATGGCGCGTTGCTCGTCCGCTTCGTACTGCGCGTGCTGCTCAGGCAAAGGGCAACACCGCCGTCGCCTCGATCTCGACCAACGCCCGCTCCTCGATCAGACCGGACACCACAATCACCGACATGGGCGGGTAGGAGGTGCCGATCAACTCGCGGTACGCCGTGCCGATCTCTCGCCGATGCGATACGTAGGCCGCGCGATCGGTCACGAACCAGGTGAGCCGAACGAGGTGCCGAGGCTCCGCGCCCGCCTCGAGCAGCAGCCTCACGATGTTCGCGAGGGCTTGCCGCGTCTGCAGGCCGAAGTCATCGCTCTCGAACAGCGTGGTCACGGGATTCCACCCGATCTGCCCCGCGAGCATCACGACGTGGCCGCTCGCGACGATCCCGTTCTCGTATCCGCGGGTGGGCGCCCAAGCCGCCGGCGTCAGTACGCGGATCCCGGTCCCAGTCATGTCAATCATAGTGCACTCTCGCGTAAACGGAAACGTTGGAGCTTGCCTGTAACGGTGCGTGGAAGCTGTGCGACGATCTCGACCGCGCGCGGATACTTGTAGGGCGCGATGCGCGCTTTGACGAACTCCTGCAATTCCTTAACCATTGCATCACTCGCCGCCGAACCGTCGCGCAGCACGACGAATGCCTTCACGAGCTGGCCCCGGTCCACATCGGGCACCCCGACCACGGCACACTCCAGCACGGCGGGATGCTCGAGTAGCACGTTCTCGACCTCCGGTCCGGCGATGTTGTAGCCGGACGAAATGATGATGTCGTCCGTGCGGGCCTGGTACCAGAAATAGCCGTCGGCGTCTCGCTTGTACGAATCGCCGGTGAAGTTCCAGCCATGCTGCACATATTCGCGCTGCCGGTCATCGCTGTCGAGATATCGGCACCCGGTCGGGCCGCGAACGGCGAGGCGCCCGATCGTGCCGTCAGGCACGTCGTTGCCATTCGCGTCCGCGATTCGCGCCCGATACCCAGGCACCACGCGACCCGTGGACCCGGGGCGGATGTCGTCGTCCGCGGCACTGATGAAGATATGCAGCATCTCCGTGGCGCCGATGCCGTCGATGATCCGCAGGCCTGTCGCATCGCGCCATGCCTCGAAGACGCTCAACGGCAGCGTCTCGCCGGCGGACACGCACTTCCGCAGGCTCGACACATCGTGGTCAGCGAGCATACCGCCCATGGCGCGATAGGCGGTGGGGGCGGTGAAGCAGATGGTGGGGCGGAACTCCTGGATGGCCTTGATCAGGTTCGGGGGCGTGGGCTGCTCGAGCAGCAGCGCGCACGCGCCGAAGCGGATGGGAAACAGCAGCAATCCCCCAAGCGCGTAGGTGAACGCCAGCGGTGGGGATCCACAGAAGAGATCGTCGGACGACGGCCGCAGCACGTAGCGCGGAAAGCAGTCCGTGATGGCGAGGATATCGCGATGCGAATGCATCGTTCCCTTGCCCTGTCCCGTGGTCCCGGAGGTGAACGCGATGATGGCCGTGTCCTCCGCGGCGGTGTCGCAGGTGGAGAACGTCGCGGGGCTGACACGCATGCGCGCCGTGAGGTCGGTGTCGCCATCGCCGCCGTATCGTATGATGCGCGCGGTCGCCTGCTCCGTTCCATCGCCGATCGAGCCGAACGCCGCCTCGCACTCCTCGGCGAAGCGCGCGTCGGTGATCGCGAGCGTCACACGGGCTTTCTGTGCGATGTACTGCAACTCGCGCGCTCGCAGCATGGCCATGGTGCAGACCACGACGCCGCCAGCCTTCAACACGCCGAACCAGCACGCCGCGAGCATCGCGTTGTTGGGCCCGTGGAGCAGCACGCGATTGCCGGACACCACGCCGAGCTCGTGGACGAGCACGTGCGCGACTTGATTGGCCTTCTCGTTCAACTCGCGATAGGACCATTCGCCACCGGGAAACCGGATGGCGGGCCGTTCACCGGAGCCGCCGTGGACAGCCCGATCGAGCAGCTCGGCCGCGCAGTTCAGTCGGGCGGGATACTCGAGTTCGGGTATGCCGCCCCATTCGCACACGGGTTGGAGTTCGCGCGGCGGCAGGTGGTCGGCGCAAAAGGTGTCGCGATGCCCGGACGGAGTGATCGTCTCAGCCATGAGTCGACGTACCCGCGTACGCCGTCAGGATCTGGTCGGCGATGACCAGTTGCTGGACTTCCGTGGTGCCCTCGTAGATGCGCAGCGCGCGGATTTCCCGGTACAGCCGCTCCACGGGGTGATCGCTGACCACGCCGCGTCCACCGAGCAGCTGCACGGCATCGTCGATGACGCGCTGGGCCGCTTCGGTGGCGTACATCTTGGCCATGGCGGCTTCGCGTGTGATGCGTTCCGCTCCGCGGTCGCGCGCCCATGCGGCGCGGTACACGAGGAGCGCGCTCGCGTCGATGGCCGTGGCCATGTGCGCCAGCCTCGCCTGCGTGAGCTGAAAATCCGACAGATGCCGTCCGAACATGGCGCGGTGCGTCACGTGGGCGAGCGTCTCGTCGAGCGCGCGGCGCGCCATGCCCAGTGCCGCGGCGCCGACGGTGGCTCGAAACACGTCCAGCGTGGCGAGCGCGATGCGAAGCCCCTTCCCCGGTTCGCCGACGACGCGATCGGCCGGCACCCGGCAGCCGTCGAAACGCAGCGTGGCGAGGGGATGCGGTGTCATGGTGCGAATCCGTTCCGTCACGCCGAAACCGGGATCGCCCGATTCCACCACGAGCGCGATGAACGCTCGGTCGGCGTTGCCGTGCCGACAGAACACGACGTAGTGATCCGCGATGCCGCCGTTGGAGATCCAGCTTTTTTCGCCGTCGATCACGTAGGCGTCGCCGTCCAGCCGCGCCGTGGTGCGCATGGCGGCGACATCCGAGCCGGCCTCCTTTTCCGAGATGGCGAAGGCGGCGATGGCGCTGCCCGAGGCGACGTCGGGCAGGTACTTCGCTTTGAGGGCCGGCGAGCCGAAGAGGGAGATGGGGCCGCTGCCCACGCCCTGCATGGCAAACGCAAAGTCGGCCAGGGCGGAGACGCGGGCGAGCGACTCACGCGCGATGCAGAGCGAGCGGACGTCCAGGCGCTCATGCATGCCGCCGAACGCCGCGGGAACAGTGTAGCGGAGCCAGCCGGCATCGCCCAGCTGTTTCACCAGGGTGCGGCAGGTGGCGTCCGTGTCGGGCTCGTCGTGCCGTTGGCTGACCTCGCGCGCGGCCCAGTCGCGCAACGCGGTCGCGAGGGCACGATGCTCATCGTCGAAGAACGGCCACGTGAAGGTCTCGCCCATTCAGTTGCCCTCGAACACCGGTGTGCGTTTCTCAACGAACGCGCGATACGCGCGCTCGAAGTCCTCACCCTGCATGCATTCGGCCTGGCGCGCGGCCTCGAAGTCGATCGCGCTGTTCACGTCCATGGACCACTCGTCGTGCAGGCAGCGCTTCGTGACGGCGTGCGATGCGGTCGGGCCATGCGCGAGCATGGACGCCATCGCCGTCGCGTCGGCGAGCAGCGTATCCGGAGCGCAGAGGCGGGTGTAGAATCCCCAGCGTTCGGCTTCGTCGCCGGACATGGTGCGGCCGGTGTAGAGCAGCTCGCTGGCGCGTCCGTGGCCAATGAGGCGCGGCAGCATCGCGCACGCGCCCATATCGGCGCCCGACAATCCAACGCGCACGAAGAGAAAGGCCACCTTGCTGCGCGTGGTGCCGAAGCGGAGATCGCTGGCCATGGCGAGAATGGCGCCCGCCCCCACGCAGATGCCGTCCACCGCCGCGACGATCGGCTGGGGGCACGCGCGCATCGCCTTGACGAGCGCACCGGTCATCTGCGTGAACGCGAGCAGGCCGGCGTGGTCGCCCGCGTTCTTCATCCGGACGAGCGGGCCGATGATGTCGTGGACGTCGCCACCGCTGCAGAAGTTCTCGCCCGCGCCGGTGATGACGACGGCACGGACGTCGCTGGCCTCCTGGAGCGTCAGGAAGGTGTCCGTGAGCTCGCGGTACGACTCGAGCGTGAGCGGATTTTTGCGCTCTGGTTTATCGAGCGTGATGACCGCAACACGGTCCTCCACCCGCCAATCGAAGTGCCGTGGGGTAAGGTGCGCGGCCGAGTGGATTCCGGTCACGAGTGGTGTTCCTCCGAAGGCGTATGCTGAATGGAGGCGCGCAGCCGACCGAGCAGTACGTGCAGCTGCGCCCTGTCCTCCAGCGGGAGTGCCGAGAGCATGTCCTCGATCCACTGCTCGTGCCGCGGCGTCATGGCGTGCAGGGCTCTTCGGCCCGCGGGCGTGAGACGCACGAGTTGCGCTCGGCGATCGGTGGCGAGCGCGGCGCGACGGACGAGTCCCTCCCGCACCAGTCGTTCGACGAGACCGGTGAGGTTCCCGTTCGTCACCATGAGGCGACGCGAGAGCTCGCTCATCGTGAGGCCGCCCACGTCATCCTGCGCCGCGGCCTCGAGCTGCGCGAGGACGTCGAACCGCGGGAGCGTGATACCGAATTCCTCGCGCAGCCGGCCGCGCACATGGCGCTCGATGAGGCTCGAGCAAGTGAGCAGCCGCAGCCACAGCTTCAGCGACGCGTGGGGATCGGGTGCCGCCGCGCGCGGCCGCACGACGTTCGCGTGGACGGTGCTCATCCGACCTCTCCTCCAGCCACGGGCAGCGCGACTCCCGTCACAGCGGCGGCGGCGGGTGAACAGAGCCACGACACCGCGGACGCGACCTCTGCCGGCGTGGTCATGACCCCACGCGGAATGATCTTCACGAGCATGGCGCGAGCCTCCTCGGGCGTCTTGCCGAGTGCGGTGACCACGTTGCTGACGGCGGCGTCCGTGAGATCGGTATCCGTGTAGCCGGGACATACGGCGTTGACGGTGATGCCGTGCTTGGCGGTTTCGAGGGCAAGAGCTCGCGTGAGACCGATGACGCCGTGCTTGGCGGCGCAATAGGCCGACATGGTCTTGTACCCGCGCAGTCCGGCAGTGGACGCGACGTTCACGATGCGTCCCTGCTGCGTCGCCAGCATGCCCGGCAAGACACGCTGCGCGCACAGGTACGTGCCGGTGAGATTCACCGCGAGCATCTGATCCCAGAGGTCGCGCGACGTCGCGCCGAAGTTGGCCGCCCTGGCCGTGCCAGCATTGTTCACGAGAATGTGAACGGGGCCGAGCGCCTGCTCGGCGCCTTGAAACGCACGCTGCACGCTGTCATCGTCGGCCACGTCGCATGGCTCCGTGTGCACTCGGGCACCCAGCTGGTGCAGCGCGCTTGCGTGCGAACGCAGGTCTTCCACGCGGCGCGCCATGATCGTGACGGCCGCGCCGTGGCCGGCGAGCGCCGTCGCGATAGCCGCGCCAATGCCTCTGCTGCCACCGGTGACGACGGCGTGTCTGCCATCGAGGAATCGTTCCGGGTGGGTCACGAGTCGCGGGGGTGCGGGTGATGTGCTGTGTTCATCGCTGCACCTCGCGCGCGCGGGTCACCTCGCGCTCGAGCTGTACGCGGCCGAGGTGGTACTGCCGTGGCCAGTGCATATCGGCGTATCCCAGCGACGCTGCCGCATGCAGCGTCCAGTGCGGATCGCTGAGGTGCGGCCGACCAATGGCCACCAGGTCGGCGCGCCCAGCGGCGATGATGCCGTTCACCTGGTCCGCCTCGGTGACACTGCCCACCGTAATGGTCGGTACGCCGGCCTCGTTGCGAATACGATCGCTGTACGGCGTCTGATAGAGTCGTCCGTAGACAGGCTGCGCGTCCATGGTGGTCTGGCCGGTGGAGACGTGAATGATGTCGGCGCCGGCGTCGCCGAACGCGCGTGCGATGGCGACGGACTCCTGGGCGGTGACGCCATCGGCGACCCAGTCCGTTGCCGAGATCCTGACGGACATTGGCCGCTCCACGGGCCAGGCGCCGCGCATCGCCGAAAAGACTTCCACGGGAAAGCGGAGGCGGTTCTCGAGTGAACCGCCGTACTCATCGCGCCGGTGATTGCTCACGGGCGTCAGGAAGCTCGAGAGGAGATACCCGTGCGCCGCATGCAATTCGAGCATGTCGAATCCTGCCTCCAGCCCCATGCGTGCGCTGGCGACGAAGGCATCGCGCACCCGATCCATGTCCGCCCGCGTCATCTCACGTGGCACCGGCAGGTGGGGCGCGTACGAGATCGCAGAGGGACCGGCCGTTTCCCATCCGCCGGGCCCGATGGGTATGTCGGTGCCGTCCCACGGAAGTCGCGTGGAACCCTTGCGACCGGAGTGGCCCACTTGCAGGCAGATCTTCGCCGGCGACCATGTGTGGACGAATTCCACCACACGCTTCCAATGCTCGACGTGTTCGTCGTCGTACATGCCCGTGCAGCCGAGCGTAATGCGCCCCTCTGGTGACACACACGCCATCTCCGTCATCACCAGTGCCGCACCACCCAGCGCGCGGGCGCCGAGATGGACGAGATGAAAGTCGTTGGGCGTGCCGTTCTCGGCGCTGTACATGTCCATGGGTGCCAGCACGACGCGATTGTCCAGCGTCATGTCACGCAGGCGGAACGGCGTGAACATGGGCGGAGGGATCGGATCGGTGCTTGCGGCGCATTCCGCGGCGAGCGAGGCCCGGCTGGCGAACCAGCGCTCGACGCCGCTGACATACGTCGCATCTCGCAGGCGCAGATTCTCGTGGCTCACGCGCTGGCTTCGCGTGAGAAGGCTGTACGCGAACTGCTCGGGCGCGAGACCGATGTAGCGCTTGACGTGTTCGAACCACTCCATGGAGTTGCGCGCCGCGTTCTGGAGCCTGAGCGACTCCGTGACCCGCTCGGCGGCGTAGCGTTCGAAGGCGGCGCGCACATCGTCCGTATCCGCAAGGGCACGAGCGAGCGCGATCGCATCCTCCATGGCCAGCTTGGTGCCCGAGCCGATGGAGAAGTGGGCGGTGTGGGCGGCATCGCCGATCAGGACCACCTTCCCGTGGAACCAGTTGGCGTTGCGCACGCGGACGAAGCGCACCCAGGGCGACGAGGCGCGATGCGGCGCGTTCGACAATAGCCGGTGCGGCCCGAGCCATTCCGCGAACATTGCCTCGCACGCGGCGACGGTCTGTTCGGTGTCCATCGTGTCCAGGCCCGCCGAGCGCCAGGATGCCTCGTCGCATTCGACGATGAACGTGGAGAGATCGTCCTCGAACCTGTAGCAGTGGGCCTGAAAGACACCGTGCTCGTTTTCGACGATGAAAAACGTGAACGCGTCCAGCGGCAGCGTGGTGCCGAGCCAGACGAAGCGCGCCGACCGCGTATCGAGCTCGGGCTTGAGCGCGGGGAGTTCCTTCCGGATGGCGCTGTTGATGCCGTCGGCGGCAACGATCACGTCCACATCCGACAGACCCAGCGCGGCCAGGTCGTGCACCGCGTTCACCTCCGTACAGAATCGGAGCGTGACGCCGACCTCCGTGGCCCTGTCCTGCAGTATCCGGAGCAGCCGCTTCCGGGCGATGCCCGAAAACCCGTGGCCGCTGGACGTGATGCGACGCCCGTGCACGACGACGTCGATGTCGTCCCAGTGAGCGAACTGGCGAGTGATGGCGTGAAAGGTCGGCTCATCCGCAGCGCGGAAGTTCTCGAGCGTCTGATCGGAAAAGACGACACCCCAGCCGAACGTGTCGTCGGGCTTGTTGCGCTCCAGGACGGTCACCTCGCAGGCGGGCCGCGCCTGCTTGAGGAGCAGCGCGGCGTACAGGCCAGCCGGTCCGCCACCGATCACGGCAACGCGCACGGGGACGATCTCCGAAGTTTGCGGGATTCCGGGATAGTATAGGCTTCAAGTAGTTAAGCAAGGATGCCGGATGTCGGCCCGCTCACGTCCACCACGATCTTCCCGAACTGCTCCGCGCCGGCCAGGCGCTCGAACGCGGCGCGGCCCTCGGTGAGCGGATAGACCCGATCCACAGGCGGTCTCAGGCGGCCGGCTCGAAAATGCGCCACGACTGCCGCGAACTCCGCGTCGTTTCCCATGGTGGAACCGAGAATGCTCCACTGGTTCCAGAAAAGCCTCCGCACATCGGTCGTCACCATCGGACCAGAGGTGCCCCCGCACGTGACCAACCGGCCACGCCGGCCGAGTGCCCCGAGCGATTGCGACCACGTTGCTTCGCCCACGGAATCGACGACGACGTCCACGCCCTTCTTGCCGGTTCGAGCGCGGATCTCGCGACCCACGTCCACGCCGCGATGGTTGATCGTGTCGTCGGCGCCCAGCCGAACGGCGGCCGCGAGCTTGTGGTCGCTTCCGGATGTGACGGTGACGTGGGCACCGAGCAGCTTTCCGATCTGCAGACACGCGAGGGCTACGCCGCCGCCGATTCCCCAGATCAGGACGCGTTCGCCGGAGCGGACCTGCGCGCGTGACACCATCATGCGATAGGCGGTGATGGTGGCGAGAGTCAGCGCGGCGGCTTCGGCGGGATCGCTTCCCGCGGGAATGGGCAGCACGTTCCATTCGGGCACGACCATGAACTCGGCCATCATGCCGGGATGGTGCTCGCCGAGCACGCCGAATTGCGTGCACAGCGGCTGCTCACCCGCCAGGCAATATTCGCAAGCGCGGCAGCTGACGCCGGGGTTGATGACGACGGTATCCCCGACCGCTACGGTGGTGACATCGTCCCCCACGGATTCGACGACACCCATTCCGTCAGTGCCGAGGATCCAGGGTGGCGTGATGGTCACCCCGGGCAGTCCCTGGAGAAGGAAGAGATCGAGGTGGTTGAGCGCGGCCGCGCGCATGCGAATGCGGACGTGGGAGGGACCGCGCAGCTCGGGCACGGGAAGATCGTCGCGATATTCGATCTGTTCCGTGCCGCCGTGCGCCGAGATGGTGAGTCCTCGCATGGCCTTGGCGTGGGGTTATATTGCTCGCGGAATGCTATGCGACGTCGTGCGCGCGCGAAAGTCGCCGCGGCCGTTGCCGATATTGCTCCGAAACGGCGCACTCATGACCTCAATCAAGGTTCCACCCCTCGGCGAGTCGATCGTCGAGGCCACGGTGTCTCGCTGGCTCAAGAACGAAGGCGAGGCTGTCGCTCCAGGCGACACGCTGGTCGAACTCGAGACGGACAAGATCACGGTCGAGATCCCTGCGCTCAGCGCGGGTGTGCTCACGAAACACGCCGTGAACGAAGGGGACGTCGTAAAGGTCGATCAGCTTCTCGGCGAAATGGAAGAAGGCGCGACCGCCGCCATGGCGCCTGCTTCGGAGGCGACTCCCGTGCCGGCACCGGCCACCCCGTCGGCGCCCACGCCGGCTGCGCAATCGGGCGTCAGCGATGTGCGGGCGTCTCCCGCGGCCCAACGGGTGGCGGCCGACGCGGGTGTTGACCTCGGCGCCGTCACTGGCACCGGGCGCGGGGGCGTCGTCAGCAAGCCCGACGTGATCGAGCATGCCGCCGCGCGGTCACACGCGCAGGCCACGACGGCCGCGGCCGCTCCCCGTGCCGTTACCGCCGACGCGCCCGCGACACCGAAGGCGCTGCCCGCGCCGGTGCCCGGGGGCCATCTGTCACCCGTGGCTGGCATTCGCGAAACGCGCGAAAAGATGACTACGCGGCGCAAGCGTATCGCCGAGAATCTCCTGCAGGCCCAGCACGCGACGGCCCATCTCACGACGTTCAACGAAATCGACATGTCCGCCGTGAGCGCGCTGCGCGAGCGGATGAAGGAGAAGGTCGAGAAGGAGCACGGCGTGAAGTTGAGCTTCATGCCCTTCTTCGTGAAGGCGGCGTGCATGGCGCTGAAGACATTTCCCATCGTGAACGCGCAGATCGACGGCGACTCCATCGTGTACCGTCACTACGTGAACATGGGGATCGCGGTGGCGTCCGAAGCGGGGCTGGTCGTGCCGAACCTCAAGGACGCCGACCGCGCGGGGATGATCGCCATCGCGCGCGAGATCGGCGCCGTGGCAAAGAAGGCTCGGGACGGCAAGCTCACGATGGACGATCTCACGGGCGGCACGTTCACGATCACCAACGGGGGCGTGTTCGGCTCGCTGGTCTCCACACCCATCATCAACTATCCGCAGGTGGGCATCCTGGGCCTGCACAAGACCCAGGATCGTCCCATCGCCCTGAACGGCCAGGTGGTCATCAGGCCGATGATGTACGTCGCACTCTCGTACGATCATCGTGTGATCGACGGGCAGCAGGCGGTGTTGTTCCTCGTGCGGGTAAAGGAATTGATGGAGGACCCGGCCACCATGCTCATCGACTAAGGTGATGTCCGCTTCCTCGTCCACCCGCCGCCGCTTGCACCAGGTGTTTCACCATGTCTGACTCTTCGACACCCGCCGATGTCGTGATTCTCGGCGGCGGCCCGGGCGGATACGTGGCCGCGATCCGGGCGGCGCAGCTCGGCCTCTCCACCGTCTGCGTCGAGATGGACAAGACGCTGGGCGGTACGTGCGTGAACGTGGGCTGCATTCCGAGCAAGGCGCTGCTGAGTTCGAGCGAACACTATGAGTTCATGCGGTCGCACGCGGCCGAGCATGGCATTGGCGTGGAAGGCATTTCGCTGGACGTGGCGCGGATGCTGAAGCGGAAGGACGAGGTCGTCGCGCAGAACACGAAGGGTATCGAATTCCTCTTCCGCAAGAACAAGGTCACGTGGGCGCGGGGCCGGGGCACGCTCAAGCCGGGCAATGTGGTGGACGTGGCCGCGGAGGGCGGCGGCGTCATGAGTTATCAGGCTCGCAACGTCATCATCGCGACGGGCTCGGTGCCGATGGCGCTGCCGTTCCTGGCGTTCGACGAACAGCGCGTACTGTCGAACGTCGGTGCACTGACCATTCCGGTGGTGCCGAAGCATCTCCTCGTCATCGGGGGGGGAGTGATCGGACTGGAACTCGGCAGCGTGTGGCGGCGGCTCGGGGCGACCGTCACCGTCGTCGAATTCATGCCGACGATTCTGCCAGGCATGGACGAGGAGCTGGTGAAGGACGCCGAGCGCACCTTCCGGAAGCAGGGACTTGCGCTGCGCACGGGCTCCAGGGTCACGGGCGCGCGTCGCGAGGGCGACACGGTCTTCGTGGACGTCGCAACGGGCGGTGCGACCCAAACGCTCGAAGCCGACTACGTGCTGGTGTCGGTTGGGCGGAAGCCGTCGCTTACGGGTGTCGATGCACAGGCGCTCGGGCTCGCGCTCGGCCAGCGCGGCGAGCTGCTCGTGGATGAGCAGATGCGCACGAACCTGCCCAACGTATATGCCATTGGCGATTGCATCGGTGGCAAGCTGCTGGCGCACAAGGCCGAGGAGGAAGGAG
>JANYIN010000212.1 GCA_025362035.1 Gemmatimonadaceae bacterium
CCCCCCCACCCCGCCCCGAGACCCTTGCGACAGCTCCGCGATGAACGCACCCGCGAACGCACCCACGAACGCGCCGATGACCGAACCGATCAGCGGCACCGGCACGCCGACAACTGCGCCCACCATGCCGCCGATGACCGCCCCCCAGCTGGCCCGCCGCGAGCCGCCATACTTCTTCGTGTACTTCGCCGTCAACGAGAACTCGATCAGCTCGCCGACGAACGCGAGCACGGCCACGATCACCAGCGTCACCGTGCCGATCGTTCCCGGAACCAGGATGGAGTAGCCGAGCGCCGCTCCAGCGATGATCCACGTTCCCGGCAGCCCGAACGGAATCATCACGAGCCCCAGTAACAGCAGCCCGGCCAGGAGGACTATGCTCATCTGGCGAGCGCCTCCGCCGCACCCGCGAGGATTCCGGCTACGTGCTCGATGGACGTGCCGCGAAGATGCACAAGGGAATCATGCTTCGTGTGGACGCGCCGCAGCGTTCTGAACGAACCGTGACTCACGGTGGCCGTCAGCCATCCGCCGGCTGCCAGCGCCGTCGAGTCGGTCAACAGTCCCGCCGGCATCCGACGCACCCGCACGCCGGTGGAGGATGCCGCACGCACGGCGGCCTCGACCCGCACCGGCCGGTGGCCGTTGAACATCATCACGACACTGCCTTCATCGTCCACTCCATCACAATTGATCGCGATCGAACGCGCGTGGTCCCGCACCCAGGCGCGTGCGCCGGCCAGCCCCAATTCCTCGGCGCTGGTCAACAGCACTCCGCACGGTGCATCCCTTCGCAACATCCCGGCCGCCGCCAGCACCGCGGCGACTCCCGACGCATTGTCCACCGCACCATCCGACTCCGCCCCGACGAGACTTGCCGCCACCGGAAGAGCGCCGGCCGCCGCGACGGCGACTGCCCCCCACCAGAGTGTACGAGCGTCATGTCCGCCGAGTGTCAGCAACAGAGCGGACAGTGAGGCCACGAAACCCGCGGCGAGCAGGACGACCCCCACGATTCGAGCGAGCGACGGTACAGGCTGCGACTTGCTGTCCAGATGCGCCACGAGCCAAACCCGCGGTTCACCCGCACCACGCGTAGCTACGAGGTTGACCCCTGCCGCGCGGAGCCACGGGAAATCGAGGACCCCGCTGAACATGCACCGGGCAAACGCGGTCACCATCGCTGCGCCCGCGAAAAGGGCAATGAGTCCCTGTTGCACATTCGCCTCGCCAAGCGCGAACCAACCGGCGCTCGCGATGGCTGCGAACAGCAACACGGCGGTCAACGGGGCGCCGAACCTGCCGGGGAAACTCGAGTACGAGAAAGACTCCTCCCGAACGGAGAAGGCCAGCGCGGCCAGCGTATTCGCGGCATACTCACGGGCCTTTTGCTCGGCGTGACCGCCAGCTGGACGCGGCTGCCGCGCCAATGCGCTCAGGTGCCGAACAGCTACCTGCTCGCCCTCCTCGGTGGTCACGCCACCGACGCCAATTCGGCCTCGAGAAGAAGCTCCTCGATAAGGACTCGAGCAGCCGCCGCGATTGGACGCAGCGGGGAGCGTGGCTCGCCACCAGACAGTCCCACGCAGTCGAGCGCCGCCTTCACGCCAGCCACGCCCATGCCGCCCACGATCCTGGCGGCAAGCGGAGTGAGTCGGGCCTGCGCGCGCTGCGCCGCCTCCTCGTCGCCACGCTGACGCGCGCTCCAGACGTCGAACGAGAGCGTGGGCGCGAATAAAGCTACGGCCAGAATGCCGCCATGGGCGCCAAATCGGAGCGCTTCGCTGAACAGGACGCCGCTGCCGGTGAGCACGCGGAACGTCTCGCTCTGCAATTCCAGATACCGTTCGAAGAGCGCCGCATCGCCGGAACTGTCCTTCATCCCGACGATGTTCTCATGCCGGGACAACGTGGCGACAACTTCCGGCGCCATCGCGAAGTGCATGTACTTCGGAATGGTGTAGAGCAGAACGGGTATTGGGCTCGCATCGGCAACGCGC
Source organism: Gemmatimonadaceae bacterium (assembly GCA_025362035.1). Taxonomy (GTDB): domain Bacteria; phylum Gemmatimonadota; class Gemmatimonadetes; order Gemmatimonadales; family Gemmatimonadaceae; genus AG11. The sequence goes on from JANYIN010000212.1 coordinate 2,001, forward strand.
GAATAATGCGCCACGAGTGCGTCGGGGGTCATCTGGTCGCCGTAGTAGTGCGGCGCGACGACGAGCACGCCGTCGGCTCCGGCCTGCGCGGCCGCCCTGGTCCTTACGATGGTCGCCCTTGAGGATTCCGCGCCGGTGCCGGCGAGCAACGCGCGATCCTTGGGTAGCTCGCGTCGCGCCCGCTCGATCAGCGCCACGCGTTCCCCCTCGTCCAGCAGCGCCGCTTCGCCCGTGGATCCCGCCACGACCACGCCGCACACGCCCGCCGACAGGTGTGCCTGGATGTTGCCGCCGAATGCGTCGAGGTCCAGTTCGCCCCGAGCATCGAATGTCGTGACGACGGGGGCCAGAATGCCGCGGAGCGTGATCATTGCCCCATGAAGTCGAAGGCCCCGCCGGGAGTCATGCCATCCAGCCCGGAGGGCGGCGCGACCGGCACGTTGTCGGGCGCGGCCGTATCGGCCGCGGACACCGACGACGCGGTCATCGCCGTCGTGACACGGCGGAACATTCGCATCTTCAACTCGAAATCCGAGGGGTTGGTCGTCGCGGCCATGGCGGTATCGAACGTCACTTCGCCCGATTGCACGAGATCGGTGAGGTGCTGGTCGAAGGTCTGCATCCCGTATTGATCCCGTCCGTCCGCGATGTAATCGCGGATCTCACCGATGCGCTTGCCGTCCGCGATCATGTCGCGCACGGCGGGGGTGACAATCAGAATCTCGGCGGCCACGGCACGCCCCTGCCCATCCGCACGCGGCAGCAGCCGCTGCGAAACGACGGAGTTGAGTGTCTCGCTCAAGCGAATGCGCACCACTTCCTGCTCCTCGGGCGGGAACATCGCCATGATGCGGAGGATCGTGCTCTGAGCGTCAGGCGTGTGGAGCGTGGAAATGAGCAGATGTCCAGTCTCCGCCGCCTTCATGGCGGTGTCGATCGTCTCGGCGTCGCGCATCTCGCCGATCATCACGACGTCAGGATCCTGACGCAGCGCGGCGCGCAGACCCATCTTGAAATCGGGCGTGTCGGTGCCGATCTCGCGCTGCGTGATTGCGCTCTGGATGTCGGTATGAATGAACTCGATGGGATTCTCGAGCGTGAGAATGTGGCGGTTCTCGTGCTTGTTGATGTAGTTCACCATTGCCGCCATCGTGCTCGACTTGCCTGATCCCGTCACCCCTGTCACGAGCACCATTCCGCGCTCCGCTTCAGCCACTCGCGCCAGTGCGGGAGGTAGACGCAGCGTCTCGAACGTAGGCACCTCGAACGGAATGACGCGCATCACGATCATGAAGCTCGAGCGCTGCTTCATGATGTTGACGCGGAAGCGACCGATGCCCACCGCGGCCCAGGAGCAGTCGTAGTCCATCAGCTTGTCGATCCGCGCCTTGTCGTCCTCGTTCGACATGAGGTGCAGCGCGATCGTGCGCGTCTGCTCCGGCGTCAGCACCTGCTTGGTGAGCGGCACCAGCTTGCCGTGGATACGGGCGCGAAATACGTCCCCCGCCTTGATGTGCAAGTCGGAGGCGCCGCGATCAACGGCCGCCTTGATGATTCGCTCCATGATTCAGTATCCTGCCTGCTTGTCGACGAGATTGCGCAACGGCACGTCGTTGACGTATCGACGCCAGTTGTCGAGAAAGAGATCGAGTGCCCGCGCCCAGAACCGCCCGGGCGACACAGGTGAAACGTGTGGAACCACCAGCGCCGATCGAAGCTGCCACAGCCGACTGTCGCTCGCCAGTGGCTCAGCCCTGAAGACGTCCAGTACCGCGCCGCGGAGCCGGTCGGCATCGAGCAGATCCGCCAGCGCGTCCTCGTCGAGAAGGGCGCCACGAGAGACGTTCACGACGATGGCGCATCGTGGTAGCAACTCCAACCGCGCGCGCGTCATCAGTTCGGACGTGTCGGCGGTGAGCGGGGCCGCCAGCACCAGTACGTCCGCTTGCGGCAGCGCCCTATCGAGGTCGGCCAGCAACAAAACCTCGGCGAACCCCGCCGGCACTGGCAAGTCAGGACGGCGACGTACGCCGGTGCAGACGGCGCCCAGCGCTGACAGCCGCCGCGCCACCTCGCCGCCGATGCCTCCCGCGCCGACGATCAGCACGCGGGCGCCGCTCACCTCCCGAAGAGGCGAGTCGTGCCCAACGAAGAACGACTTGTTCCACTCGCTCCGCCGCTGCTGCGCGATCGCGACGTCCAGCCCGCGCATGAAGTGCAGCACGCCGGCCACCACGAACTCCCCGATGGGCGGCCCGTGAACGCCCGCGGAGTTGGTGAGCGCAATGTCCGTATCCGCAATGCCGGTCGTGAGTACGTTGCCCACGCCCGCCGCCGCCGAGTGGACCCAGCGCAATCGGCGGGCCGCGCGCAGCAGATCAGCGGTGATGCCGAAGCCGAAATAGACTTCGGCGTCGGCGATCAATCGCGCGGACTCCTGACTGCCGCCCACGGGGCCGTCGCCGTCAGAGCTCGTGGGCGAACGAACAAAATCCAGCGCCCAACCCTGCGGCGCCTCTCGCCGCAGCCGTTCCTCCCCTCCGGCGTCGAGTGCCCAATTCCTCGACGTCGCCGCGAGATCCAGCACCAGCCGCCGGGTATCAGCCAAGTTGTACTCCATATACGAAGTCGTGGGACAGCAGTGCAGCGCACGCCACATCGAACTGGCGTGCGGGCCCCGCGACCCGGAGCTCGAACGTCCGATCTTCGGGATGGTCGAAGATGTTTTGCCGCTCGATGCTCAGGCCGTGCACGCGGAGCACGTGGGCAATCTCGATCTCGGGCGTTCCAACCTTCGCGCGAATGGTGACCTCCACCACGCGGCGAGCACGGCGTAGCCAGTGTTCCATCCGACCAAGACCGCCTAGCACCAGTGTCACCAGCAGCCCGGTTCCCAATCCTTCGATATAGTAGCCGGCGCCGAGCGCCATCCCGATCGCGGCGACCACCCAGATCGTCGCCGCCGAGGTCAGTCCGGTCACCATCCCCTGCGACTGCATGATCGTCCCGGCGCCGAGAAATCCCACCCCGGTCACGATCTGGGCCGCGATGCGCGATGGATCGCCGATACGCCCCGGTCCGTCCACCACGCCGATGCGGATGGAGATATCCATCAGCAACGCGGCGCCGATGCAGATGAGGATGTTGGTGCGCAGTCCTGCCGGCTTCCCTGACATTTCCCGCTCGAAGCCGATGATTCCCCCCATCAACGTCGCCAGCAACAGCTTCAGGAGGAGCGTGAGGCGCAGAACGCGCACCATCTCCATCATGGGGACGCTCACATCCTGGTGCGCGGGAACTATCATCGGCGGGCTCCCGCCCGCCGAGGCTCAGCGCGCTCCGAGGTCGCGCGCGTCGCTGGTCATAGAATCGGGTGGCACAAGACCGAGATCCATGATGCTTGCGGGCGCCTCGAGCGAATCGCTCAGCTCGTCGTCGGGCTCGGTCGGGGTGTCGAACGTCCGGAACACAGTGCCTCCGCATTGATCGCAGGCAACGGTGGCCGGTACTGACTGCGCGTAAAACTTTTCCTTACCGCACGTAAGGCAGACCAGAGTCACACATTCATCCGATTCATTCGGCTCCATGATGCGCTCGCTGTGGAGACGCGACATTGTGGTGCAAGAGACGTGCGGACGCGTGGTGCGGAAACAAGATGAGTCCGCCGGGCCGCCTCCGCCAGCGACGGATGCCAGAGCGTGGGGTCGGCGGAGGTGATTGTGGCATCGATGCCGAGTTGCAGGACGACGAGCAAAGTGCCCATTGCGAGCACGAGCCACCGCTGGCCCGACGTGTGCGCCATCGCGCGGGCATACAGCGCGCAGCACACCAGCACCACGAACGACTCGAGCGCAAGGTCCGCGAGCGGAACGCGATACAGGTCCAACCCCACCAGTGGCGTCAAGCCGACGATTGGCTTGCGCCCGGTAAAGAAGTCCGCGGGCCAGTGCGACAGCCACCCGAGAAGAACGAGCAAGGCGCCAGGACCCTTTGCGAAGACCGCGAAGAGCACGCTTGCCACCAGTCCGCCCACGATGACCGCGGGAATTGAGTGGGTGAAGGGAGCCATTCCTGCGCGCGGGTGAGGGAGCATCAGCGCGACATCCAACCAGTCGGGTCCGTAGCAGGCGAGTGCCAATGGGACGATCGGCACGCGCGGATCCCGTGCCTTGAGCGCGAGCGCGAGCGCCGCATGACCGACGTACACGTTATCGCCGCGAGCGTACGCGCCAATCCACGACGGCGATCACGAGGGTGGGCAGCAAGAGCGCCGCGGCCAGCCCGGGCGCGCGCAGGCTCCAGCGGGTCGTGAACCCGAACACGTGAAACAGCAGCGCGCTGAGCATCAATCGAACCCCATGCGGTCGCGCACGCCCCGCATCGTCTCGCGGGCGAGCGTGCGACAGCGAGCAGCGCCAGTAGCCAGGGCGTCGTTGACGGCTTCGGGCGTGGCGCGCAACATCTCGGCGCGCCGTCGGATGGGAACGAGCTCCGTTTCCATCGACTCCGCCAGCACCTTCTTGCAATCGAGGCAGCCCCACCCCGCCGTCGAGCATTGGTGCGCGACGTGGTCCACCACCGCCGGCGCACTGAATGCCTTGTGGAGGTGATAGATGTTGCACACCTCCGGCGTTCCCGGATCGGTCTTCCTAATACGCTTGGGATCGGTTACCGCCGGCCGCAGTTTGGCCCAGATCTCCTCGGGAGACTCCAGGAGGCCAATGGTGTTGCCCGTGGACTTGGACATCTTCGACTGCCCGTCCAGCCCCATGATTCGGCGCGTGGGAGTGAGCCACGCCTCCGGTTCAGGAAAGAAGTTCGTCTCCGGCGAAAACTGCGCGTTCCACCGCCTCGCGATGACGCGCGAGAGCTCCAGATGCTGCAACTGGTCCTCGCCGACCGGCACACGGTCAGCGCGATACAGCAAGATGTCAGCGGCCTGCAGAATGGGATAGTTCAGCAGCCCCGCATTCACGCTCTCCATGCGCTGCGACTTGTCCTTGAACTGCGTCTGGCGCTCGAGCTCACCAAGCGGCGCCACGGTGTTGAAGATCCATGCGAGCTCAGTATGTTCCGGCACGTCGGACTGCACGAACAGACTCGCCTGCTCTGGATCGATCCCCGCCGCAAGCAAGCCCAGCGCCATTTCGCGACGGCGTTCGCGCAGTTGACTCGGCTCGTACGCCGCGATGATCGCGTGGTAGTCCACAATGCAGTAGATCGCGTCCACTGTGCCCTGCAACGCCACCCAATTCCTGACCGCACCGAGATAGTTCCCGATGTGGAGCTCCCCGGACGGCTGGATCCCGCTGAAGATACGTGCCATCCGCAAAACGTAATGAGCGCGTCTGACGCGAAGCAAGCAAACGACCATCCTGCGTCCGGCGGAACGACGACGAGTCATGCCGAGCGGCGGGCGTTGCTCGCCACCTGCGTGGCAGCCGCCGCGCGCGGCGCCGAGATCGTGAAGGCGGGAGCGGCGCGACGAGACACGCTCACATGGGAGTCCAAGTCGGAATTCGACTTCGTCAGCGATGTCGATCGCGAGAGCGAAACCGTCATCGCGGAAACGATCGCGTCGCGACACGCGGACGCGGTGCTGCTCGCGGAAGAGGGTTCGCCGGATGCCGATGCTACGCGGGGGCTGGTGTTCATCGCGGACCCACTGGACGGCACCACGAACTTTCTGCACGGCGTGCCCTGGTACGCGGTGTCCATCGCCGCGATGGTGGACGGACAGGTGGTAGCCGGCGCGGTGATCAACGTGGCAACCGGAGAACTGTTCACCGCTACGGCCAGTGGTGGCGCGCGTCGGTCCGGTGCACCGATCCACGTCAGCACGGAGACGGAACCGCGCCGGTCGCTCATCGCCACCGGATTCCCGTTCTCGCGCCATGAGGACATCGAGCGGTACATCCCGTTGCTTCCCGACATCATGCGCGCAACTTCCGGGATTCGCCGCAATGGCGCCGCGGCCCTCGACCTTGCCGACGTCGCGTGCGGTCGCTACGAGGCCTTCTTCGAGCTCCGCCTTTCGCCGTGGGACCTTGCCGCCGGCCTGCTCCTCGTGAAGGAGGCGGACGGGCTCATCACCACGATGGAAGGCGCGCCGTGCCCGATCGCGTCCACCTCGGTTCTGGCCGGCAACCCGACAATGCATCACTGGCTGTTCGAAACGATACGCGCCGCGTCCGCCCGTCACCCGTAAACCAGCATCATGACCGTGTTTCAAGAGTGGAGAGCGATATGAAGCTCGTCGAGTGCGTCCCGAACTTCTCGGAGGGTCGGCGACCCGAAGTCATCGCCGCCATACGCGACGCGATCGCCGCGGTGGAGGGAGCTCACGTGCTCGACACGAGCGCCGATGCGAGCCACAACCGCTGCGTCATCACCTTCGTCGCGTCCGTGGACGTGGCCGCCACTGCCGCGTTTGCCGGTATCGAGGCCGCGCATCGCCTGATCGACCTCACGTCGCACGGAGGCGAACATCCTCGTATGGGCGCCACGGACGTGGTTCCGTTCATCCCGCTCGAAGGCTCGACGATGGACGACTGCATCGCCCTCGCGCGGTCGCTCGGCGAGCGCGTCGGGCGCGAACTGAAGATCCCCGTCTTTCTGTACGAGCGCGCCGCCACTCGTTCCGATCGGGAGAATCTCGCCGACGTGCGGCGCGGCGAGTTCGAAGGCATCCGCGCTGAGATCGGGACCTCGCCCTCGCGAACGCCGGACTTCGGTCCGTCCACTATTCACCCGTCCGCGGGCGCAACGGCCATCGGCGCGCGCCCTTTCCTGGTGGCATACAACGTCTACCTGGGACCCGCGTCGAACATGGCCGTCGCCAAGGACGTGGCGAAGGCCATTCGCGGTTCATCCGGCGGCTTTCGGAACGTGAAGGCCATGGGTTTCGAAGTGGACGGCCAGGCGCAAGTCTCGATGAATCTCGTGGACACCGAGCGAACGCCGTTGCACCGCGTGTTCGACACGGTCAAGATGGAAGCCGAAGCGCATGGCGTCGCTCCCACGTGGAGCGAGATCGTTGGACTCGTTCCCGAACGCGTGCTGTTCGAAGCCGCGGCGCGGCACATCCAGCTCCGCGACTTCTCGCCGGACATTGTGCTCGAGCGCAAGGTCCGTTCGGCCATCTCAGGCGGTGAGTCGCTGGCAAGCTTCGTCGTCGCGGTGGCGTCGCCGAGTCCCGCTCCGGGCGGCGGCAGCGTCACGGCGCACGCCGGCGCACTCGCGGCGGCGCTGGCGCAGATGGTGGCCGGACTCACCGCGGGTCGCAAGAAGTACGCGACCGTTGACGCGGAAATGCGCGAGATCGGCATCCGCGCTGCGGGGCTCGGCAATGAACTGAGTAGTCTGGTGGCGCGCGACGCGGCGGCGTATGCAATCGTCTCCGCCGCGTACAAGCTGCCCGCCGAGACGCCAGAACAGCAGCGGGACAAGACGGCGCAAATCGACGACGCGCTCATGCACGCCGCCGAGGTCCCACTCGAGACGGCGCGCGCATGCGCGGCCGTCGCGGAGTTGGCCTGCGCGGTGGCGGAGCGAGGCAACACGAATGCCGCGAGCGACGCCGGCGTCGCCGCTCTGCTGGCGGATGCAGGCTGCACCGGCGCCGCCTACAACGTGCGCATCAACGTATCGTCACTGAGCGAGAAGGCGCGCGGCGCCGCGCTCGCGGACGAGGCGAAACGACTCGTTGGGCGAACCCGCCAACTCGTTCGCCGCGCCACTGATGTGGTGGACCGGGCGATAGACCAGTGAATCGGGAGATCGACAGGCCGGCTCTTGTGGCCGCTCGCCGCGACCGCGTACTCCGCGCGCGCCGGCCTGCCGACATCCCATGAAGTCTCAGGGCACCAGCGACGGATCTCCCGCAGAATAGATGGCGTTGAACAGCCACTTGAACGTGCCGTGCGGCTGCGCGCGGAATGTGATCTCAGGCGCGAACATGTACAACTTGCCCCTGCCGATGCTCGCTTCCGCCGCCTCGACGGCCCCGTCGAGGTAGCCCTGCCCCCATGCCCAGCCACTTCGCAACGGCGTGGCATTCGGAAAACTCGCGATGGGTCGAAGCCCCCTGGCCGCCGCGTCGCTTCCCAGCCGGAATGCAGGACTGTTGTCGAAAAACACGTCGAGGTCGCGCGGCAGTCCCTGCGAGATGGCCAGCGTGGTGTCCACCTGCACGCGCAGGATCGAGCCCGGTACATAGTACTTGTCGCCCGACAGGTCGCGCTCGGCGCCCGAGGCTGCCTTTTCCGTGAGCGCGCTGGACATCGGCAGTCCCAGCTGCATGCCCAGGGTCGACGACGTGCCGACCGCCACCACGATACCTCCCGATTCCAGGAACTGCTTCAACTGTGGGACACTTCGCGCCGTGCTGAACCGACCCAGCCTGTCCCGATACTCGGCGGGGATGCTGGACGAATCGGCGACGCCACCACCGCCGCCGCGCCCGGCTTGTCCCTCCCTCGGCACCGCGCCCGACGGGAGGACGATGACGTCGTACTTGTTGGCCAGGCTTCCGGCGTCGAGCGCGGACGGATACACCACCTCGTACGGAAACTCGAACTGTTCGAACAGCCACCGCGTGTGTCCCGAGGGCATCGAGCCGCCGTACACGTCGTAGAGCGCGACGCGCATCGATCGCAGCTTGCGCGCGCCGGCTGACGGCGGTGAGGTCACTCCCACCGACGACACACCCTTCGTTCGCGCCAGGTCCTTGAGCATGGCGGTGGACGCCAGTGTGGCCGAGATGTAGAAGGTGCCGGCGGGATACGTGCGGCCACCGTCCACCAGCGGCGACCGCAACGCGTACACGTCGGCCTTCGCCTTGAGTGCGCGATTCACGGCGATGAACGCGTCGTTCACCGCGTGGCTGACCAGATACCCCGCCGGCGACGCCACACCAGCGACCGTGCCCGCCATCGGCGTGGCGAGGCCCCTGATCACTTCAAACGGTCCGTTGAAGGCGTCGAGGATGCGGTCGAACTTCACGCCCATCTGGAACGCCAGCGTGTATCCCGCATTGTCATACGGACGCTTCGGCGGCCCGCCCGGGTAAGCGAAGTCATTCGGGTGATCCTGTGGCTCGAACATGTCGAGCACGTGGGGACGGAATGCCTGCGCGGACTTCACGACGTACGATCCGACGGGATATGACTTCCCGTTCACCGTGAACGGCGCCGTGGCGCGGTGGACGATCACTCCCGTGTGACGCAGCGCGTTGACGAACTTCGTGGCGGTCGGGAAATCCGGCTGATCGCTGGGCAGAATGTAGCCTCGAGGATCGCGAAGCTCGGGCGCGTGCAGCACCTCCGCGTAGTATTTCGGATCGGCCCCACGTCCGAATGCAAAGATCGGATCGCCTACGGGAGCGCCCGGCGCTGCATCGCTGGCTGCCCCCGCGACCGCCCCGCGCGTTCCGCCACGTCCGCCGCGACCGTTGCCAGCGCTCGTGCCCTCCCCCGCGTCCGCCGCGATCTTCGCCTTCACCGCGTCGATGCGGCTCGGGCTCGCGGTCCACGTGTCGTGGCTGCCGCGCTCGATGGAGTTCTTCCCCATTCTATAGAAGTTGTACAACAGATTCTCCCGCTCGCGCGAGGCGATGTCGATCACCGCGCGATTGGCCGTCAGCGAATACTCGATCGACTGGCGGAAGTGCCACCGTTGCGGCGCGATCGGGAACGGCAGATCCGCGCGCGGCAGCTGCTGATCCGGCACGAATGGAATCATCACCGGCGTTGGATTGCCGATCGACTCCGTCAGGAGGCCGATTTGGTTGTGGAAGTACACGGTGGTGCGCAAACCGCCGTTCCACCACGTGGAGTACGACGACCCCGACCGCATCGTGACGCCCGGCTTCCCCTCCGCCTCGAAGCGTGAGTGCATCGACGCCGCGACCAGGTCCAGCTCCACGGGAATGAGCGGATCGAAATTGAAGTTGAACGGATCGCGAAAGGGCGGCGCGAACATCACCGTGCCCGCCGGGCCCGTCTGATGATGGTTGTAGACGATCTGGGGGAACCACTCCCAGTACAATTGGTGATTGACGTTCTGCGTCTCGGCTTGATTCGACATGTAGAAGTCCCGATTGTCGTCGTGGCCGATGTACTTCTGGTAGAGCCGCGGGATGTTCATGTTCCGCTTGAGCGTGTCCGCATCCTTCATGTACCAGTTGGACACGAGTTCCATGCCGTCGGGATTGGCATGCACCGCGAGGATGATGCAGTCGTTCAGGAAGCGCATCGTCTCTGCGTCGTTCCTGCTGAGCAGCTGGTACACCGTCTCGATCAGCTGCGCCGCGCCGAGCACCTCGGTGGCGTGCAGGCCGCCGTCGATCCAGACCACCGCTTTTCCCTCACGCGCGAGCGCGTGTGCTTCGTCGTCCGTGAGCCCCTCCGCGAAGGCCAGCTTGCGCGAGATCTCCTTGTAGTGATCGAGCCGGGCGATGTTCGCCGGCGACGAGATGATCGACATCAGCTGGGTCCGCCCCTCGGCGGTCTTGCCGATCTCGACGAGTTTCATGCGGTTGGACTCCTTGGCCAGCTTCCGCCAGTACGCTTCGAACTGCGTGTAGTTCGCGAGCTTGTAATCGTCACCGATATTGAATCCGAACTGCTGCTTTGGGGAGGTGATCCGGCCCTGCGCCAGCGCAGGCAGCGCCTGCAGCGCTAGACCGAGTCCGATGGCGACGGACCAACCCGCGAACGATCTATTGTGGAGTCCCTGCATTGTCTCTCCGTGGAAGACCATATTGCCGGTGCCCGTGGGGCGGGGCACGCTCTGCCGATTCGATGGGGATTGTATCCCTTCAGATTAGTGAACGCCATGCTCCGGCCCCGCGTTGACGGCACACGCTGCGCCGCGCGAGCGTCGTGTGGCGACTCGAACCGCGTGAGTCTGGTCGCGCGGGACGTCGCCCTGGCGTTGTCGCACGCGGGGTTCGACTGACGCGAAAGAGGTTGATTAGTGAGCGCGGTAAGGGCGCCATCGTGCGTGGCGACGTCAGACACGGGCCGCGCAAGCTCGCCGCGACGCGACAAGAGTTCGTCGCAACGCGAGGTGAGTCCCACGCCGTGCGACGTGAGGTGCGTCCAAGGCGACGCAACAACGGTGCAACGCAACGTCACGCGCGTGCCATCGGACATCGGTTTGGTCCGATGCGACGTCAGCGCCGTCGGCGTTCGGATCAGGGCCGTCCAACGCGATAAGAGGCCCGTGCGCCGCGACGTGAGCCTGGTCCTCCGCGACGTCAACTCCGTCCGCTCCGGCGCAAGACCGACGCGATGCGAGTACAGCGCGGTCCTTTTCTACGTCAGCGCCGTCCGCTGGGACACAGGGCCAGCGCGCTGCGGCGAAAGGGACGTCCGGCGCGACGTCAGCCTCGCGCTACGCGACGGCAGCTCGGTCCGCTCCGACGTTGCTCCGGTACGCGCCGGCGTTGGCCTCGTCCGCGCCGACGTTGGCCTCGTCCGCGCCGGCGTTAGCCTCGTCCGCGCTGGCGTTGGCCTCGTCCGCGCCGACGTTGGCCTCGTCCGCTCCGACGTCAGCACCATCCGCTCTCAGGTTGGCGCGGCTCGCTCCGACGTGAGCCCCGTCCGCGCCGACGCTGGCCACGTCCGCTGGGACATCAGCCGTGTCCGCGCCGAAGGGCTGGACGACCGCTTCGAGACGCAGCGGGATTTCCGCGTCTGTGTTGCGTCGCTGCGGGCGGTCGGATCGGATCGCTCAGAAGCTGCTGCAGCCGGTCCGTGTAGCCGCCGACGCGCGATGCCCCGTGACGCTAAGCCGCCGTCAATACCCTGTTGCCGGACTCCGTGATCGCCACCGTGTGCTCGAAATGCGCCGAGCGCGATCCGTCCACGGTGACGATGGTCCACTTGTCCGGCAGGGTGCGCGTCGCCGGGCCGCCGATGTTCACCATCGGCTCGATCGCGAGTGTGAGGCCGGGCACGAGCTTCAGGCCGCGCTTGGCCTTGCCGTAGTTCGGGACCTGCGGTTCCTCGTGGAACTGAACGCCGATCCCATGACCCACGAGATCGCGCACCACGCTGAACCCGGCCTCCTCAACGACGCGTTGGACAGCCGCGCCGATGTCGCCCAGGTGATTGCCCGGCACCGCAGCGGCGATGCCCGCCGCCAACGCACGCTCTGTCGTCTCGAGCAGACGCGTCGTCCGGGCGTCCACCGCGCCCACGGCCACCGTAGTGGCCGAATCGGTGAAGTAGCCTTCGAATCCGACACCCACATCAATGGAGATGATGTCGCCGTCGGTAAGGACGCGCTTCCTTGACGGGATGCCGTGGACGATTTCCTGGTTGATTGACGTGCACAGCGTACCGGGAAAGCCATAGAGGCCCTTGAACGCGGGGCTCGCGCCAGCGTGGCTCCGAATGAACGCCTCCGCAATCTCGTCCAGGTCCTGAGTGGAGATGCCGACCCGGACCTCGCGGCGCAGCATCTGCACCGTGGCCGCGAGGATCTTTCCCCCCTCGGCCATGATCTCGATCTCGCGTGCGCTCTTGAGCTGGATCACAGGGTCCCCACTGCGTTCGTCATTTCCCCAGCGCGCGGAGTGCGCGCGACGTGACGTCATCGACCGCGCCGACGGCGTCGATCACTGCCACGTTCGTACCGTGGTCGCGGTACCACTGCAGGACGGGGGCGGTCTGCGTCTGATACACGGCGAGCCGGTTTCGGATCGCATCCGGCTCGTCGTCCTTCCGGCGCACGAGCGTTCCGCCGTCCAAGTCGCACGTGGCGCCAGGCTCCCGCGCGGTGAACGGCGTCTGGCAGGTTTCGCAGATCGTGCGGCTCGCGAGGCGGCGCACGATTTCGTCGTCGTCGATCTCGAAGCACAGCACGGCGTCCACGATTTTGCCCAGATCAGCACAGACCGTGTTCAGCCCTGCGGCTTGCGGCACGGTGCGAATCACGCCGTCGAGAATCACGCCCTTGGCCGTGCGCGGTTCGCTGAGGGCCTGTTTGATGATGCCGAGGATCACAGCATCGGGCACGAGATCGCCGCGATCCATGAACGCCTTGGCTTCCAGACCAAGCGTGGTGCCGGCGCGGATGGCCGCACGCAATTCATCGCCGGTCGCCAGCGTCGGAACGCCAAGCGCCGCTGAGAGCAGCGGCGCTTGTGTCCCTTTCCCGGCTCCTGGCTTCCCAAAGAGAACGATGATCATCAGGGGGAGAGTGTGCGGGAGGGAGGAGCGTCCTAGAACCCCCCAGGCGTGGCCTGCTGCCGCCCGCGGATCTTGAGCTTTCCCTTCTTCATGAAGCCGTCATACTTGCGCAGCAGTAGATGTTGCTGCACCTGCGCCAGGGTATCCAGCGCCACGCCGACCACAATGAGGAGCGACGTGCCACCGAACCCGAACGGTACGTTGACGGCGCGTGAAATGACCACTGGCAGCAGCGCGATCACCGTCAGGAACACCGCTCCCGGCAGCGTGATACGGGTCACCACCTGGTCGATGTACTCCGCCGTCCGGGCGCCTGGCTTCACGCCGGGAATGAATCCGCCCTGTTTCTTGAGGTTCTCCGCGAGATCGATCGGATTGAAGATGATCGACGTGTAGAAGTACGTGAAGAACAGGATGAGCACGGCGGATACGATCAGGTACCAGGCGCTTCCGACGGCGAAGACTTCGGCGACGCGCTGCCAGAACGGGCTATGCGAGAACGACGCGAAGGCACCAGGCACCACGATGATGGATTGGGCGAACACGATGGGCATGACGCCGGCGGTGTTGATGCGGAGCGGAATGAAGCTTCGCGCTGCTTCACGCATCCGGCCTCGCGCCATGGTGCGTTGCGGGATCTGGATGAGGATGCGGCGCGCCGCCATCGTGATCGCGACCACGCCAGCCACCACGGCGACCATCACCGCCATGAGGACGACCAGGTTGAACAACCCGATCACTCCCGTGTTCACGTAGCCGAACGTGGTGAAGATACCCGGCCAGATGCGCTCGACGATGGAGAAGAAGATGATCAGGCTGGCGCCGTTTCCGAGGCCGCGTTCGGTGATCTGCTCGCCGAGCCACATCACGAAGATCGCGCCGGTGGTCAGGAAGAACGCCATCTGCAAGCGAAAGGCCATGCCGGGGCTCGCGATGGCGCCCTGCAGCGATTCGGTAAAGAGCGCAAACCCCCACGCCTGCACGGCCGCGAGAAACACCGTGGCGTAGCGGGTCCACTGGTTGATCTTCTTTCTGCCTTCCTCGTCCTTCTGCATCTTCTCGACCGACGGCACGACCGCGCCGGCGATCTGCAGGAAGATGCTGGCCGAGATGTACGGCATGATCCCGAGCGCGAACACCGTGGCGCGGGACAGCTGGCCGCCGGTGAACAGGTCGTACAACCCGAGCAGACCGCCCGAGTTCTTCTGGTTCTTGAAAAAGTCCGTCAGCGCGAGGATGTCCACGCCCGGCGCGGTGATGTGCGCGCCGATGCGGTAGACCAGCAAGCACAGGAGCGTGAAGAGGATCTTGTCCTTCAGCTCCGGCGTCTTGAAGACACTCGATACCGCCGCGGCGGCATTATTCTGGGCCATGTGAGATCCTCGGGGGGTGCGGCGTTACTCCTCGACCTTGCCACCGGCGGCGACGATCGCCTCCCGTGCCGCGGCGCTGACCCGCAGGCCACGCACCGTCACTGCGGACGCGAGCTCGCCATTCGCCAACACCTTCACCGGTCCCTTGCGCTTCACGAGACCGGCCGTGCGCAGGGCATCGGGCGTCACCTCGCCTTCGACCAGCGTGAGCTGGTCCAGACGAATGACGTTCGATTCCTCGCGGAACGGATTCGTGAAGCCGCGCTTCGGCAGCCGACGCGTCAGCGGCATCTGGCCGCCTTCGAAGCCGGGCTTGCCGCCGCCCGGGCCATGGTGGCCCGAGCGCGCTTTGATGCCCTTGTGGCCCTTGCCCGACGTCTTGCCCGTGCCGGAGCCCGGACCGCGTCCCAGACGCTTCCGTTCTCTGTTGCTGCCCGGCGCGGGCGAGAGGTTATGGAGGCCCAATTTTTCCGTCGTCACTGTCTTACTCCTCGACGGGCACCACCTCAACGAGGTGGCGCACCTGCTTGAGTTGTCCACGAAGGGCGGGGGAGTCCTGCTTGACTACCTCGTCCTGGTGGTGCTTGAGCCCGATCGCCTTGAGCGTCAGGTTCATCCTCCACGAGTGCCCAATGCCGCTCCGAACCTGCTTGATCCGGACCTTGCCCGTGGTCAGTTCGTTCTTGCCAGTCGTCTTGGGCCCCTTGCTCGGGTGCCACACGAATGTGCGTGCCATGTTACACCGTCACCTTTGACTTGCCGCGCGACCGATAGCCCAGCTTGGCCGGATCGATCCCGCGCTCGCGCGCGATCTGATCCACGGTCGTCAACTGTGCCAGTCCGTCCATCGCCGCGCGAACCATGTTGTGCGGATTCGTCGAGCCGAGGCTCTTCGTGAGGATGTCGGCGATGCCGACGCACTCCATGACCGCTCGCACCGCACCGCCGGCGATCACACCGGCACCGGGCGCCGCGGGTTTCATCCACACTTCGCCGGCGCCGTGCTTGCCGGTGACTTCGTGCGGAATGGTGGCACCCGTGAGCGGGACGCTCACCAGGTTTCGGCGCGCCGCCTCCACTGCCTTGCGGACCGCCTCGGAGACCTCGTTCGCCTTGCCCGATGCGAAGCCCACTCGTCCCTGTCCGTCGCCGACGGCGACGAGCGCATTGAAGCTGAACCGACGTCCACCCTTCACGACCTTGGCGACGCGATTGATGGCGACGACATTCTCGATGAGATCGCTGCCCTCCCGATCTCCGCCGCCACGACTATCGCCGCGACCGCCACCGCCGCCACCGCCGCGACCACGATCGGGACCCGAGCCGCCGGGTCCGCCGGGACCACCACGATTACCGCCGGGGCCTCCGGGCCCTCCGCCGCCAGGACCACCGCGGCCGCGACCACCACCCCCGCCGCCGCCGGGTCCGCCGCGTCCGCGGCCACCGCCCGCACCGCCGCGGCCACCC
>JANYIN010000001.1 GCA_025362035.1 Gemmatimonadaceae bacterium
CGACGAGCACCGGATTGTTGATCACGTAATCCTCCGACTGCTGTTCCGCCGGGGAGAATGCGATCGGATAGTGTCCGTCGTAGTGGTTGGCGTTGGTGAAGTTGCCAATCACGTTTGCCAGCGTGAAGGACTGCCCGGGCGCGAGCACGTAGTTCAGGATGTTGTTGTCGTACTTCTTGCTTTCGTAACGGAACTTGCCACCGATCTTGAGCGCGGCGCCGTAGTCTCCGGCAGACATCGGCATGGTGAAGTTCGCGCTCGCGCCGTAGTCCTGCCCGCGGCTGTTTTCGTCGGTCACTTTGAGCGACTTGAAGTTGAATTTCGTGGGATCGGCATACGTGCCAGCCGGCGAGATGGTCGGATAGTTGGGATCCGTCCAGTCATACGTGCCGGCCAGCCCCTTCTGCTGGAAGGTCAAGTCGCGGCCGTTCACGCGCTGATATTGGTCCAGCGAATAGGTCGCGTTGAAGTCCAGGACATTCTCGCCAAGCAACGACGTGCCGCGCATCCCGAGCATGCCGGTGCGGTCCGTGGGCGTGCGATTCTGGACGTTGCTGGTGGCCGCCATCCCAGCGGCGGCGCTGCCACGCAGCGCGTCCACCGGCGCGATGCTCGCCGCGGACAGGTTGTGATCCTGACGATACCGAATGCCGTAATCGTGAAAATTGCTGAACAACCCCGTCAGCGCGAGCGTCGTGTTGTCCGCCGGACGCCAGTCCAGTCGCGAGGTGACACCCTGGCGCATGCGGTCGGTGAAGTACTCTCTCGCGCTCGTGGAAGTGGGCACGGTGGCACTGTCTCCGCTCGGGAGCCTGACGCGCGCGTACGATGGCTCCACATCGTCGTAGACGCGACCGTTGTGATCCGCGCTGTAGCCGAGAAAGAACGCGGTGTTCCGGTCGAGGCGCTTGCCGATGCTCGCCGAGCCGAGCCAAACCGGCGACGACTTCAGGTCGCTCCGGCCATAGCTGCCCTGTCCGCGAATTCCGGGTGCAGCGTCCGCGCTCAGAGACTCGATGCCCAGCGAACCACCGATGGCGTCCGCGTCCATGTCGGGCGTGATGGTCTTGTTGAGTTGCACGGCGCCCACGAGTCCGGCCGGGATGCCGTCGAGGTACACGCGGCGGTCGCCCCCGGTATTGTCCTCCGACTTGCCGGAGAGATGCGCGCCGTTGAGCGTGACGTTCAACAGATTCCCGTCGATACCGCGGACCTGAACCGACGCGCCTTCGCCTTCGTGGCGCTGCAGCGAAACTCCGGGAAGGCGCGAGAACGCATCGGCGGCGTTGGCATTGGGCAATGCCATGATCTCTTCGCTTGTGCTGACAGATATGAGCTGCTCGGCCACGTGCTGTCGGTTGAGCGAGAGTGCCTGGCCCGTGAGCCGCACGCCTTCGATGCGGACCGTGGAGAGCGTCGTTGCGACTGCCTTCAAGTGAAACGTCACTTGCTCAACCGCACCCGCGCCGACGGTGGCCGTGGAGCTGTCCGTCGCGTAGCCGATGAAGCGGGCGCGCACGACATATCGCCCCGGCAAAAGGGAGGTTATGGCGAACTCGCCATCGGCATCCGACGACGCTGCGTGACGTGCGTCGATGACGAGCGTTGCCCCCTGCAGAGCGCGCCCCATCTCGTCTGTGACCAGGCCCCGGATGATGGCGCTCCCGGTTCGCGCGGCGCGCTCCTGCTGTGCATGCACGATGATTGGACTGCCCAGACTCAGAATCGAGACGAATGTGCAGAGCGCGGCGCGGTGGAGAGGCATTGACTGGGCGGGTTGGACGTTGATCGCGGGAATCCGAGAGAGAGAGAGAGAGAGATTAGCCCTCGATGCACGCGCGCCGACCCACGGTTCGGCTACGGTCCCGTACCATATCCGATACGCTGAGGTAACTCGTCGCTCGCGACCTGACAGCGGAGTCCCCGCGAAATCGTTACATCGACCCAGCCGGGAATCGAGCGAGTTTCGCGAGTTGGTGCCGATACCCACGAGTGATAGGCGCGCCAAACGTTTTCGCGCGACGATCTCCGACTTCTCCACCGACCGCCATCATCATGCTCATCCCAACGCGGCTCACGGCGCTCCTGGCGCCGGCGCCTGCACTGCTGCGCCGAATGCGCTTGAACCGTTTCAACCTCCTGAACAACCTCCGGATCGGCGCCAAGCTCCATCTCGGGTTCCTTATTGTGGCGCTGGTTTGCGCGGCGGTCGGCTTTGTCGGGCACCGCGCGATCGGCAAGATCGGAGACGCCGCGGCGCAGGTCACCACGCGGCAATCGCCGGCGCTCGCGGGGTTGAGCCGCATGCGGTCTGCCGTCTCGGATCTCCGTCGCACCGAGTTGGCCATTCTCGCGTCGGCCGAGGACCATGACGATGGCGCGGTGCGACAGATGATCGACGAGAACAAGGCGGTCTGGCGTGACCAGTTCGCGCCGGGACGCAAGCTTTTCGAACCGATCCCGCGCAATCCGGAGCAGGAGGAGGCGTGGAAGAACCTCTTGATGCAGGTCACGGCGGCCGAAGCGTTCTACGCGGAACTACTTGTGACGTACCAGAAAGGGGACCTGTCCCGGGCCAAGGTGCTGACGACGTACAAGGGAGCCGGCATCTACGATGCCTTCAACGCCCCCATCGAAAAGCTGGCGAATCTTCAGGCGATGCTCGCCGAGGAGCGCTCGCATGCGCTCGAAACGTCGGTACACGTCGCGCAGCGCATGTTGTGGGAGCTCGTGCTCGTCGCCATCGTCACCGCCCTGTCGCTTGGCGCTCTCCTCAAGCGACACCTGGTTCGGCGAATCCGGCATGTCGTGGCCCGCGCCGAGCGCGTGCGTTCCGTGTCCATCGCCAACCTGGTCGTTTCCATCGACGGACTCGCGGCCGGCCGTCTCGGCGTGGAGGCGACTTGGGAGGACGACCTGCTCGACGCATCCGCTCGCGACGAGATCGGCGAGCTCTCGACGAGTATCAACGGCATCATCACGCAGACCGGAAGCACCGCGGCGTCGTTCCAGCGCGCGTCGACCACACTGACCGATCTCATTGGCGATACGCAGGCCCTGGTGGCCGCGGCGGAAACGGGGAAGCTCAGCGTCCGCGCCGACGCCACGCGGTACGACGGAGGCTTCCGCGAGCTCGTCCAGGGTGTGAACCGCGCGCTCGATGCGGTTATCGCGCCCGTGAGGGAGTCGTCGATAGTGCTCGAACGCGTGGCCGCGCGCGACCTCACCGCGCGCGTCGTGGGTGAGTATCAGGGCGACCACGCCACGATGAAGCATGCCATCAACACCGCCGTGGAGAATCTGGAGTACGCTATCTCTGAAGTTGCCGCTGTTGCCGAAGAGGCGGCGTTTGCCTCGGACGAGATCGCCTTGGGCAGCCTGGCCTTGGCGCGCGGAACCTCCGAACAGGCCTGCTCCATCGAGGAAGTGTCCGCCAGCCTGCAGGAGATGTCGGCCATGGTGCGACAGTCGGTGGAGCGCGCGACCTTCGCGCGTCAGTTGTCCGTACTCGCCACGGACGGCACACTTCGAGGCGTGGAGAGCGTGCAGCGGCTGGCCGTGGAAATGGAGCGCATCACCCAGTCGAGCACCGCGTCGGCCAAGATCGTGAAGACCATCAAGGAAATCGCGTCGCAGCTGAACATTCTCGCGTTGAATGCCGCCGTGGAAGGCGCGCGCGCCGGAGAGGCCGGCCTCGGCTTTTCCGTGGTAGCGGAGGAAGTGCGCCGCCTCGCGCGTCGGTCGGCGGAGGCCGCCACGAACACGGCATCAATCATCGAGGAGGCCGTTCGCAATGCTGGCGGCGCGGCAGCCATCACCATCGAAGCCGTTCGCAATCTCGAGGCGATGGCCGGCGAGGTCGCCATGGTCACCGCCGTGATGGGCGAGATCACCGTCGCGAGCGCGCAGCAGGACACGGGCATTGCGCAGGCGAGTTCAGCGATGATCCACATCAGCGACGTGACCCAGCGTGCGACGGCGAACTCCGAGGAATCAGCCGCGGCCGCGCAGACGCTCACCGAGCAGTCGAATCGGATGAAGGGACTGGTGGCGACGTTCGTGCACGGCGAGGCGGCGCGAAGCAGGCTGGTTGCCGCGTGACCTGACGAACTCCGCTGTCGCGCGCGTCCTGCACTATCGCCAGCTTCGCTCGTGCTGACGGCCACGGGCCTCGCGGAGCTGCTGGTCGTGAAGCGGCGGCGGCGAGTGTAGACTCGCTTCGGCGATGGTGCGATTCGGGCGATCACTCATACGAGTGGTCGCCCGACTTTCATTTGTCGTCGAGCCGTCTAACTGAAAATCCGAAGAAACTTCACGAGGATGAGGATCAACATCGCAATCAGGTACACGCGCAACACCAGCAGGGCGATGCGCACCGACCGCGTCATCTCAATACGCGGCACGCAACGGCTCCTGGCAGAAGGTGATCTCGATCATCGCATGATGTCCTTGTAGGAGACGACGCCGACAAGATGGTCGGCGGCATCCGTCACCGGCAGCAGCCGGAACTGGTACTTGGCGAACAGGGCGACCACGTCGTCGATGTGCAGGTCGGTGTCTGCCGATACCGCCGGCGAGCCCATGATCTCCTCGAGCGTGGTGTCCTCCGTCGCGAGCACCAGGTCCCGAATGTCCACGGCGCCGAGGAGGACTGTACTCAGGCCATCCACGACGTAAATGTACGTGATCTCTTCCTTGTCGCGACCGGAATTGCGCAGCGACATGAGCGCGTCGGCCACCGTCGTATGCTTTGGCAACGCAACGAAGACCGCGGACATGAGCGATCCCGCCTTCGTCTCGTCGGAGGCGAGAATGGCATGGACACGCGTCGCCTTGTCCTCCGGCATGAGCTGCATGAGATCAAGGCGGTCGTCCCATGGAAGGGCGGACAGGAGGTCCGCCGCCTGCGCGGCCGACATCTCCTCGAGAATCGCGCGCGCGCGGTCCGGATGCAGGTCGGCCACGATCTGGCGCTGGGCGCGCGGTTCCGTTTCGAGCAGCGTTTCCGCGGCCTTCTCGGCCTCCAGCACCGAAAACATCGCCTCCTGCTCCAACCCCGATATTTCCTCCAGAGCGTCCGCGAGATCTTCGCTGGGCAGGTCGTGGATCTGCGTGCGCGTCAGCGCCAGCGCGACCTTGTCGCTGGCCGTTGCGTCTTCCACGGAAAACGGCTGCACATAGCGCCACGAAATGAGACGGTCCTTCTGGAACCGCAGCCAACCCACCCCCCACTTCCGCAGGAAGCCGTTGAACGAGACGTCCACGTGCGCGATCACCATGCGCCCGCGGCTCTGGAGGAGCTGCACGTCGTTGACCACCTCCGTCTGCCGCCCGTCGATGTCGAGAATCGTGCGCCCCATGAGATGCTCGTTCAGCAGCAGCCAGCCCGGCTGGTCCACGAACGGCGGATAGCGCTCGCCCGTTTCCGGCGGCTGGACGAAGATGGTTCCGCCCTCGATGCGCACCACGCGATCCCACGTGATGAATTCGCTCGGGTTCCCCCAGCCATGGCTGATGTAGATGCCGACGGCGTCGGGGAACGGCTCGGCCAGGCGGAAGACCAGATCGGTCACCTTGCCGATCTTGAAATCCGCTCGCGTTTCACTCACGCGCCGGTTCAGCAGGTCGGAGAAGAAGTAGAGCTTTAATTCGCTGCCGGGCGCCGCGGTCGCGGTGGGTCCATTGAGCGCCGTCATCGTCACACTCCTCCGGAACCAAAGAGGTTTGGAAAGAGCACTGAGACGCCGAACAGCGTGGAGACGAGGATCACGAACACCGTGATCGACCAGTTCGCGATGTTCTGCCAGCGCGTATTGGTGTGCGTGCCCATGAGCGGACGATCGTTCAGCAGCAGGATCAGGAACACCAGCGCCGCGGGCAGCAGTGTCACCGCCACAACCTGGACGAAGATCGTGATGCCGTCCTGCACACGCGTGCTGGCGACAAGTGAGACCGTCCCCGATGACAGGAGCATCGCCAGGTAGGCCACGTAGAACCATGGCGCCTCGCGCACGCTCTTGTTGAGGGAGTGCGCCCACCCGAACACCTCGCCCAGCGCCCAACTCGTGGAAAGCGAGATGCACAGCGCGCCCAACAGACCGGCGTCGAACAGGCCGATGGCAAAGAGGCCCTTCGCCCAGAAGCCCCATGTGTGGTTCGGCAACACGTCGGGCAGCCGCGCCGCGCTCTGTGCGGCCGAAGCCACCACCACCTGGCCGCCGGGGTAGTAATAGAAGGCCGCCGCGGTCGCGATGATGATGAACGCCGCCACCACGCAGGTGAGCAGCGCGCCGAACAGCGTATCGATCTTGCCGAACTTGATGTCCTTGATGTCCATCCCCTTGTCCACCACCGCCGATTGCTGGAAGAAGATCTGCCAGGGCGTGATCGTCGTCCCGATGTTCGCCATGATCAGCGTGAGCAGCGCCGTAGGGCCGAACGTCTGCGTGAAGGTGAAGTGCGGCGCGATGAATCCGCGTCCCACTGCGGTCCAGCCGTCCGCCACGTGTCCGCTCTTCATCGCCCAGAGTGCGGCCGGGATGTAAACGAGATTGAAGAGGCAGAAGACGAGCGTGATCTTCTCGAACGTCCAGTAGCGGCCCGTGATGACGATAGCCATGAGCAGCGCCGTCACGCCCGTGAACGTCGCCCACGCGGGGACACCGAACAGCAGCGCCGCCTGGGTCATGCCGATGTACTCGGTCACCAGCGTCAACCAATTGATGAGCGCCAGGTCGAATACGGAGAACCAGCCCCAGATGGGGCCGAATCCGTCGAAGATCGCCTCCGCATGGCCGCGCTTCGTCACCGCCCCCAGGCGCACGGTCATTTCCTGGACGTAGTAGGCCATGGGGACCAGGAGGATGAACGCCCAGAGCATGTTGAAGCCCGTGAGCGCTCCCGTCTGCGCGTACGTCGAGATGCCGCCTGCGTCGTTGTCGGCCACCATCGTGATGATGCCAGGACCGAGGACGGCCAGGAGCACGAGCCATCGGCGTCTCAGTCGCGCGAGGTGGTGGATGAGCTTACTGATCCAGTACATGTCCGCTCCGAGGATGGTCGTCCGTAGCAGCGGACGTCGAGTCGAAAGCTCAGGCGCGATCGTACCGATGGCGCAGGATCGTGGAAATCGCAAGTGGAAAGGCCGGCTGTTACCATGCCGCGTCGGGCAATGCCGCTGCTTATCGTTCTGTAGTCGCGGAAAACCGTCTCGCGAAACCCTCGCTGGCTTCTTATGTTTTCCGCTCGTGCACATCCCGCTCCCATCGGCGGCGGCGCAATCCCCCTCTCCTTACCGGACTGACGCGATGCGTTGTGTGACCTTGGCCATGGCATGCCTGCTGACGCTTGGGGCGTCTCTTCCGCGCGAAGCGCGAGGGCAGGACTCCGGTCGTATTCAGTTGGATACCTTCAGCCTGGCAAATGGACTCGAGGTGATCCTCGCCCCCGACCATTCCACCCAGGTGGTTGCGGTCAACGTCTGGTACAACGTCGGCTCGCGCAACGAGCAACCGGGGCGAACGGGGTTCGCTCATCTGTTCGAACACATGATGTTCCAGGGCTCCGCCAACGTGCCCAAGGGCGGGCACATGTCCATGGTCGAGCAGGCGGGCGGCCGGATGAACGGCAGCACGCAGGACGACCGCACCAACTACTGGGAGGTGCTGCCGTCCAATCGATACAACATGGGACTGTGGCTCGAGGCGGATCGCATGCGGTCACTGGCCATCACGCAGGCGAACTTCGAGAACCAGCGCGAAACGGTGAAGGAGGAACGCCGCCTCCGCATCGACAACCAACCGTATACCGGCGCCTTTCTCAAGGGCGTCACGGCCCCGTTCGACGCCAAGTCCTGCTTCGCCTACGGACACGAGTTGATCGGTTCGATGACGGACCTGAACGCTGCGAAGACCGAGGACGTAAAGGCCTTTTTCGACCTCTACTATACGCCGAACAACGCCACACTCACCGTGGTGGGCGACTTCGATCCCGCCGAGGCACGCCGTCTGATTGAGCAATATTTCAGTGTCATCCCGCGCGGCAAGGACGCGCCCGCGGTGGCGTGTGACGCGCGGTTCAACGCCGGCGAGCAGCGCGAAACGGTCACCGACGACAAGGCCACGCTCCCGGCTCTGCTTCGTATCTTTCTTGTGCCCGAGTACAGAAACAAGGACCACGCGGCGCTCGAGCTGCTCGCCACCATACTCGGCGGCGGCGAGAGCTCGCGGATGAATCGCGCGATCGCCCGCGAGGCGAAGGCGGCGCTCGCCACGCAGGTGGGACTCGACGTCACCGGGCCGCACCGTGGGCCGAGCACCTTCGCGGCACTGGCGGTGGCCAACCAGGGTGTCTCCACGGACTCGCTCGACGGGCTGATCTCGAAGGAGATCGCCAAAGTAGTGGCCGACGGAGTCACCGACGCGGAGCTCACGAAGGCGAAGAACCAGCGCCGTTCCAGCGCGATTTTCGGCAGGCAGCAGGCACTCAACACCGCCGAGTCGATCCAGAGCGCCAACATGTTCCTCGGCAGCGCGAACGCCGTCAACACCGATATCGAGCGCTATATGAAGGTGACGAAAGAGGACATCAAGCGGGTGGCACAGCAGTATCTTCGCCGCGACAACTCGGTGGTGATCCTGATCAAGCCGCGCGAGGGCCCGCGCCCATGAACCGCACGTCCAGCATCTCGCGCATCATCTGCGCCTCCGCGTCACTCGTCGCCTGCGCCGTGGCCGGCGCGCAAGTACCCACCAAAGCACCCGCGCCGGGTCCGGTCAAGCCGGCGGCCATTCCGCCCTTTCAGGAAGCGACCCTGCCGAACGGACTCCGCATGCTCCTCGTGGAGAGCAAGCGACAGCCCGTGCTTACGCTTGCCGTCGTCGTGCCCGCTGGTGACGCGTTCGACCCCGCCGGGAAGGAAGGGCTGGCGACGATGCTGGCCGACGTTCTCACCAAGGGCGCCGGCAAGCGCAGCGCGGATCAGGTGTCGAGCGATATCGAGGGCGTTGGCGGATCGATCTTTGCCGGCGCCGGTGTGGATTTCCTGAGCCTTCGCGCCAGTGTGCTCGCGGAGAATGCGCCACTGGCGTTCGAGCTCATGGCCGATGCGGTGGCTCGCCCCACGTTTGCGGCGAAGGAGGTGGAGCTCTCGCGCACCCAGGCGCTGTCGGGCTTGCAGCTCGAGGAGTCACAGCCTTCGGCGCTCGCGTCGCGCTTTTTCGCGGCACAGCTCTTCGGCGCGCACCCGTATGGCAAGCGACCCACGCCGTCCACCGTGCGTTCGCTCACCGTCGACGATCTCAAGGCCTTCCAGAAGGAGCGACTCGTGCCCCACGGCGCGCTCCTCGTCGTCGCGGGAGACATCCCCTTCGGACGCGCCCGCACTCTGGCGCAGCGGTATTTCGGTAGCTGGAAGGGAGCGGCGCCCGCGAACGTGACGCGCGCGCAGCCTCCCGTCCGCACGAAGACGGACATCCTGCTGGTGCATCGCCCCGGCTCGGTGCAGAGCAACATCACTGTGGGCAATCTCACGTACGCGCCCGACAGCCCGAGCTACTATGCGCTCACCGTGGCCGATCGCGTTCTCGGCGGCGGCTCTGACGGTCGCCTATTCAAGACGTTGCGCGAACAGAAGAGTTGGACGTATGGCGCGTATTCGTCAGCGGGGCGCAACCACGACATCGGCACCTTCGAGGCAACCGCCGAGGTGCGCAACGCCGTCACGGACTCCGCGCTGACGGAGTTGCTGCGACTCGAGCGCAGCATGGGAGTCACGGCGGTTGGCTCGGAGGAACTCGATGCCGCCAAGGGCGGGCTGGTGGGGCGCCTTCCGCTCCAGCTCGAGACGGCGCAAGGCGTCGCCGAGCAGGTGGCCCGCTACACGATGCTCGGTTTGCCGAAGGATTTCATTCGCACCCTTCGCCCGCGCCTCGCCGCCATCTCGGCCGAGCAGGTACAGCAGGCGGCGAAGGCGTATATGCGGGCGGATCAGTCGCTCGTCGTGGTGGTGGGCGATGGCGCACAGATCTACGAAAAGCTGGCGAAGATCGCGCCCACACGCATCGTGAACGCGCAGGGTGATGCGATGTCGCCGTCGGATCTGACGCCGAAGGTCACGACCCTGCCTGTGGATCTCACCAAGCTGGCGGAGCGGGCGGACAGCTTCGCCGTGCTCGTTCAGGGGAATCCGATGGGTTTTCAGACCACGTCCCTGAAGAAGACCGCGGCCGGCTACTCATATCGGAATGCGATGGTCATCGGCCCCATCATGCAGCAGACCGTGGAGACCACCTTCGGCAACGACCTCGCGCCACAGGCCACCAAGGCGGATGGCAAGATGCAGGGGCAGAACGTGGCCGTGGACGTCACGTACGCGAACGGCCGGGCGAAGGGTACCGGCGTGTCGCCGAGTGCCACCGGGATGAAGACGGTGACGATCGATACCACCGTCGCCCCCGGCGTGCTGGATGACAACATGGTGAGCGCGCTCGTGCCCGGCCTGCGGTGGGCCCCGAACGCGCGGTTCAGCGTCAACGCGTTCGACGCGTCGGAGGGGACAATGAAGCAGCTCACGATGAGCGTGTCGGGCACCGAGTCGGTGACGGTGCCGGCGGGGACCTTTCCGGTCTATCGCGTGGATCTGGCTGGGCAGGCGCAGCCGATGACGTTCTTCGTGACGACGGCGGCGCCCTACCGCATCGTGAAGATGCTGATGGTGGGGACGCCGGTGGAGTTCGTGCTGGTGAAGTAGCCTTTGCTCTACGAGTCGACAGGACTGCGCGAGCGCACTTTCAAAGGGCTGAGTTGCGCTGGCCTGACGCCAAGCCAGCGCAACAAGGAGGAGGCCTTCCCCTACCCGCCTACGCCATTACCGGATAGTCCGTATACCCATGCGCGCCCGGCACGTAGAACGTGCTCTGATCCGGCTGTGCCAGCGGCTTGTCCGCCTTGAGCCGCTCCACGAGATCCGGATTCGAAATGAACGGGCGACCGATTGCCACCAGGTCCGCAATCCCACTCTCCAGCGCGGCGTCGACGGCAGCCACCGTATCGAACCCGCCGCTCAGGATCAGCGTGTTCGTGAACTTCGCGCGCATGGCAT
>JANYIN010000088.1 GCA_025362035.1 Gemmatimonadaceae bacterium
CGCGCGTCGCCTCGGCGCGCGCGGAATCCTCCATGATCGTCACCGCGCAGAGCAGGGTGGGGTTGAGCCGCTTGAGCCGGGTCAGGTAGATGTCCGTCAATTGCGTAGACGTGATCTTTCGCGCCTTGAGCAGCGCTGACAGGCGATGGGCGGGGAGGTATGCGATGTCGTCTGCGTTGGTGGGGATGGCCCCGCGCCATTTCTCCACGGTGAACACTGACCGGTCGAATGCGGCTCGTCCGCGCTCCTTGGCGAGCCGTTCCATCAATGCACCCGTTCCTCCCGGGTACGCCTGGAATTGCAGCGCTGGCGGTTCCCCGTTGCCGAGTGGAACGGGCGGTGCCTGCAGCGCTTGCTGCGGCGCGGCCCCAGGGGTGACGGAACTCGTACCGGCCTGCGCGCGCGCGGCATCGACACCAAAGGTGGTGGCCGCCGCGGCCACGAGCGACATGAGGACAAATTGCCGGCGATCCATTTCACCGTGCGCGTCCTCGTCGTACTCCGCGGCGTTCAGCTCGGCCTCGACCTGGTCGAGCAGTTCCTCTGGGTTCATTTCGTGGCTCCTTGGGGACCGATTTATCATGTGTGACGGACGCGATGAGAATCGCACCTGGAAAGGAAACGAGCTAGTGCCTTGCGGGATTCCATCGCCATGACCGGGAGTGACGTGCATATTCTCCGTTCACTGTCCCACTTCTTCTCGTGGAGCCCGACATGCGATGTACGTGGTTGCTTGTCTGCGCGGCCCTTCCCGTCGCGATTGCCTGCGGCGACAGCAGCTCGACGTATACGCTGTATCACAACGGCATGTTCAACGACAGCCTTCGCATCCACGTCGCGACGTTCGACGCGAGGGACGGGCCAGAGTACAACCACGACACGTGCGAGCAGGCTCGCGAGCTGTTCCAGGTGCAGCCCGCGACGCGCTCCCGGTACTGGTGCGAGAAGGGACGGTTCAAGGAGAAGTAGGCATGGGCAATTGCGTGCCGCGATTGTTATGACCAGTACGCGCATTCTCACTTGCATGGAGGTCCTGCCGCATGTTTCGTGTCCGCCTTCTTCTCACGCTTTCTGCGTCGCTCTGTGCATTTGGGCTTTGCGCGTGCGCACCCAGGGCATTCGACGCCGCAGAGGAATCGCGGAAGGTTCTCCAGCGCGACGCGGCATGGTCGGCGATGTCATCGGCGGGGAAGGACACGGACGGCGTCGTGTCATTCTGGAGCAAGGATGCTGTTGTGAGCTTGCAGGGCGTCCCGGAGATGAGAGGACGGGAGGCGATTCGCCAATTCGTCGCCGCGTCGTTCACGACCCCTGGCTTCAAGATTCACTGGACGTCCGATCACGTGGAGTTCTCGCCCGACGGCAAGATGGCGTACACTCAGTCGCTCGTGGAGACGACGGCGCCCGGGCCCGACGGAGCACTCGTCAAGACGCCGGGGCGCGGCGTGGTGATCTGGCGCCTCGAATCGGATGGCGTGTGGCGCTGTGTCATGGATGTCTCCAATGATCTGCCGGTGGTTTCTCCGCCTCCGCCGCCGCCCGCCAAATAGGCCCCGTGTAATTCCTGCGGTGCGTCCGGGCATGCGATAGCTTTCGGAGGTGCGCCACACTTCCTCGATCAGTATTTCACGCGCGTGACAAGCGGCGATATCGTCGGCGCCTATCGGCGACCGGGGACCGTGAGGCGCCTGCATCTGCTGTTCGGCGTGCTCTGCATGCACGGCCTGCTCTTCGCCGTCTCGGAGTATTACGCGCCCGGCAGCGCGAAGAGCGGGCTGCGGGAACTGTACGAGACGTTCGCGTTCTTCCCGCTGCAGCTGGGTTCGGTGATCGCATTGCTGGTGGCGGCCCGCCGCGCCGACCTCGCCACCGGCTCGCAGCGTGCCTTGCGCTGCATTGCGTTCGGTTTTGCAGCGCTGGCGGCAGGATCGGTGGTTTCCATCACCAGCTCGCTGCTGGGAAAGCCTCTTCCGTACACCTCGTGGGCGGACCTCGTCTACTACCAGTTCTATCCCGGCATCGTTCTCGGGATGATCGCCCTGCCTGGAACGAAGCGCGCCGGCAGCCGCGCGCGCCTGGTCCTCGATACGTCAATCGTGGTGCTGGCGTTCGGCGCGCTCATCGTGTTTGCAATGGTGTTTGGGGCCACGTCGGACACGCTGTTCGGTCGTGTCCTGATCGCGCTGGACAGCTTCGCGCAACTCGTTTCGCTGCTGTTCATCAATCGCGCGGTGGAGCGCGCGGACCGCACACCATCGCGCGGGGCGCTCTACTGGCTTCTCGGCGCGCTGGCGATATCTGCCGTTGGCGATCTGGTGTTCCAGCTGACGTACTCCACCGGGTATCGCGGTCCGAATTGGTCACGCGTCGCATCAATCGCCGCGAATCTCGCGGTGATCTGGTCGGCCATTCGTTTCTACACAGACCCCATGCCGGTTGCTCGGCGCGACACGGCGCCGGGCATTCCGTTCAGCCCGTTGCCGATCGTCGCCGTGACCTCCGTGGCGTTGATGGTCATCTGGTTGTCACACAACGGCACCGCGCGCGGGCTGGAGCCGCTGATTCTTGGCATCCTCGCCCTCAACATCGTGCTGGTCGCGCGCGATCTCGTGTCGGCCCGCGACGCCGCGCAGGTCATTCGGGTAGACGCCAACCGTCATGCGCACCAACGGCTGAACGCACTGGTCCAGCACTCGACGGACGTCATCCTGCTCAGCGACGCAGCCGGCCGACTTGTGTTCGCGAGCCCTCCCGCCGGCATGCTGTTCGGCGCGCACATCGACCTGCTGATCGGACGGTCACTCACCACCTGGGTGCTGGAAGAGGACCGGGCGCCGCTCGCGGAGTTTCTCGATCGTCTGCGCGCATCGCCCGGCTCACCCATTGCGCACACGTGGCGTCTGCGTCGATCGGACGGATCCGTGCGCTCCGTGGAATCCGTGGGATTGGATCTGCAGAGCGAACCAGCAGTCGGCGGTCTGGTGCTGAACTCGCGTGACGTCACCGCGCGCATCGCCCTGGAGGATCGACTGCGCCAGGCCCAGAAGCTGGAGGTGGTGGGACACCTCGCGGGCGGCGTGGCGCATGACTTCAACAACGTCCTCACCGCGATCGTTGGAGGCGCTGAACTCGCACAGTCGTCGATTCCGCCGGAGAACGCCGCGCACTATGATCTCGAGCAGATCCGGGCCGCTGCTGCGCGTGGGGCGGCGCTGACACGCCGGCTGCTGACGTTCGTCCGCGTACAATCCGTCCCCTCCCAGAACGTCAACGTAGCCGACATGCTTGCGGACATCGAGCCTCTGCTGCGGCGACTGTGCGGCGACCCCATTTGCCTGACGGTGGACGCGCGCGATGCCAAGGCCGTAATACGCGTCGATCGCGACGAACTCGAGCACATCCTCTTCAACCTCGTAGCGAACGCGCGGGACGCGATGCCGGGCGGCGGACTGCTCTCCGTGGTGGCAAAGCGGGTGGTCATGCGTATGCCGATGGATGACGCGGTGATCCCCGCAGGACCCGGCCACTTTCTGAGCATCGCGGTGCGGGACGAAGGGACCGGCATGGACGCCGAGTCGCGCCACCGCATGTTCGATCCATTCTTCAGCAGCAAGACGGGCGGTCGCGGCACGGGCCTGGGATTGATTGGCGTGCGCCCGCTGATCGAGGCCGCCGCGGGCGGCCTCATTGTGGAGTCTCAGGAAGGCGAAGGCACGCGTGTGGAACTCCTGCTGCCTCTCATCGACATGGATGTGCCGGAAAGGGCAGCGGTGGAGAAGCCGGCGCCTCGGGTGCCGCTTGCCGCGCGCGTCCTGCTGATTGAAGATGAAACTGCGGTGCGCGACAGTCTGGCGCGTCTGCTCACCGCGCGGGGTGCCATCGTGCACAGTGTCGGTTCCGCCGCCGATGCGCGCGTGGTGCTGGCGGACGGCGCGCGGGGGTTCGACTGCGCGTTGTGCGACGTCATGATGCCGGGCGAAACCGGTCTCGAGTTGCGGCACTGGCTCATCGCGCATCATCCCGAGTTGCCCGTGCTGATGATGTCGGGTCACACCGGCGCGCAGCTGGATCCTCTGGCGCAGGAGCAAGTGGAGCAGGTGCTGATACGCAAACCGTTTACGGGCGACGAGCTCGTCGAGCGGCTGCGTCAGGTCCTGACTGAGGCGGGATGAGCAGCAAGGGCGGGGGAAGCCAACTGCAAGGCGTCACGCTCAAGGCCATGCTCGAACATCTGGTCGAGCGGTACGGGTGGGATGGTCTCGGCACGCGTATCGACATTCGATGCTTCACTCACGATCCAAGCATCAATTCGTCGTTGAAGTTCTTGCGTAAGACGCCGTGGGCGCGAGCGAAGGTGGAATCGCTTTTCGTGCATTCGGCAACGCATCCGCGAGCGCCGAAGCCCGGCACCAGCGCATAGTCAGCGGCCAGCCGCTCCCGCGTCAGAGTCGCGTGGATCCGGCGCGCCGATGCGGGAGCCGGTTGCGGGGTCGATCATGATGGAGTGCGCCGTCCCCTGAGCACCTTCAATCCGAACGCGATACCCCATGCCGTCCAGCGCGCTGATCGTGGCCGAGGGGAGACCGTTGCGTTCCACACTGAGGACGTCAGGCAACCACTGATGATGAAAGCGCGGTGCGTTCACGGCGTCCTGAATTCCCATCCTGAAATCGACGAGATTGAGCACCACTTGCAGGACCGTGTTGATGATGGTCCGGCCGCCCGGACTTCCCACAACGGCCACAAGCTTGCCGTCCTTGGCGATGATCGTGGGGGTCATGCTGGACAGCATGCGTTTTCCCGGCTTCGCGAAATTGGCGGCGGTGCCGATCAGTCCGGTCGAGTCGGTGAGGCCAGGCTTGCCGTTGAAATCACCCATCTCATCGTTGAGTAGAAACCCAGCGCCTGGTACCACGGCGCCGAGTCCGTAGCCGTTTTCGAGAGTGAAGGTGACGGACACGGCCATCCCTGCGGCATCCACC
Organism: Gemmatimonadaceae bacterium; assembly: GCA_025362035.1. Classification (GTDB taxonomy): domain Bacteria; phylum Gemmatimonadota; class Gemmatimonadetes; order Gemmatimonadales; family Gemmatimonadaceae; genus AG11. Next base: position 4,983 of record JANYIN010000088.1, read on the forward strand.
ACGGAGTAGTGCGTGGTTTCGTCGCTCTCGTTCGCCAGAGCAATCTGGGAGGGTGCCGACGCTGTCGCCTTGTCCGGCAGGATGGACCGGCGCAGGTCGGCGGCGTACGCTTTGCTGCCGAGCCGTTCGAGCGGCACCGTGGTGAAGTCGGGATCGCCGAGGTACCGGGCGCGATCGAGGAACGCGCGTCGCATGGCTTCGACGACCAGATGCACGTACTGAGGTGAGTCGTGGCCGAGCGCGGAGAGATCGTAGCCCTCCAGCACGTTCAGCATCTCCGTGAGGCCCACGCCGCCGGAACTCGGCGGCGGCATGGAAATAATTTCATAACCACGATACGTACCGCGTAGCGGCGGCCGTTCCTTCGCCCTGTAGGCGGCGAGATCATCCTCCGTGATCAGGCCGCCGCCTCGTTTCATTTCGGCCGCGAGCAGGCGCGCCGTCTCGCCTCGGTAGAAACCGTTCTGGCCGTTGTCGCGAATGCGCATGAGCGTCTTCGCGAGGTCCGGCTGCTTGAACCGTTCACCGGCGGCGTACGGTGTTCCGCGCTTGCTGTAGGCGGCAGTGCTCGCGGGATACGGCTTCATGTAGCCTTGCGCCCATGCGAGAGAGGCCGCGAGTCCTTTTGGCACATCGAAGCCATCGCTGGCCAGACCCACCGCGGGCTGCACGAGCCGCGGCCACGGCAATTTGCCGTACTTGCCATGCGCCAAGACGAAGCCCGCAACAGTGCCCGGCACCCCGACAGCGATGTGGCTGTCGTGATGAATGCGACCAGAGTACGTCCCAGTGGAGTCGAGAAACATGTCGGGGCGTGAGGCCTTTGGCGCCTTCTCGCGGAAGTCAATCGTGGTGGCCTTTCCATCGGGCATGCGGATGACCATGAACCCGCCGCCGCCGATATTGCCCGCGGCGGGGTAGGTGACCGCGAGCGCGAGGCCGGTCGCGATGGCCGCGTCGACGGCGTTGCCGCCCGCCGCCATCACGTCGCGGCCCGCCGCGCTCGCGATCGAGCTCGCGGACACCACCATCGACATCGGTGCCCGCGCCATGGCACTCCGCGCGGTCGATCCGGGAAACGCCGCGAGCAGCAGTGGGGCGCCTAGGAGAGCGCCGCCCAGTCTGACGCGGGTCATCGTGAACGACATCATGGCAGTCCGGTGAGCGGCGGTGACGACATTACTGGATGGTGATGTTGGTGGAGTTGATACTGCTGTATCCGGGAGATGAGAAGCGCAGCGTGTAACTGCCGGCGCCCGTGATCTTGAGCCCGGAGAAGGTGGCGAATCCCGATGCGTTGGTAGTGACCGTGGTCGTGCCGCTGAGCGTGCCGCTGGAGCCGCCGATCTGGTAATTGATGAACACCGTGACCGGAATATTGGCGTTCGAACCGGATGGCACATACATCCCTACGGCGGGCTGCGTGGTAAAGACCGCGCCGCTGGTATTGGTGCTCGACGGTTGCGTGTTCACCACAACCGCGCCGCCGCTGGTGTTGGTCACTCCCGTGGCAGTAATGGATACCGGGCTGCCGCTCAGTCCGGAGGCCGTCGCCGTGACCAGGTTGGTGCCCGCGCTGGGCGAGAGCACCCAGGCGATCAGCGACGCGATCCCGGAGGAGGAGGTGGTTTCCACCAGGTTGTTGCAGCACGTGTTCGAATCCTGGATCTGTGAGTTGGGGGTGACCGCGGCGAACGTGACCGTCGTCCCGGAAACGGGATTGCCGCCCACGTCCGTCACGAGCACGGCCGGCGCGACGGGCACGCGATCGCTGGTCGTCGCGGACTGATTCGCTCCGGCGGACGCCACGATGTTGGCGGCCGCGCCGACGTTCAGCGTGATAAAGCCCGCCGACGTGACGGACGTGAGGCCAGAAGACGTGTACTTGATCGTATAACTGCCGATGGTACCGGTGATCGTCAGGCCGTTAAAGGTCGCGATGCCCGACGTATTCGTGACGGCCGTTCCGCCGCTCGTAATCGTTCCGGATCCGGACGCAACCGCAGCCGTGATCGTCACGCCCGAGGTAAGAACGAAGTTGCCGCCGGAGTCCTTCAATTCCACGGCTGGCGCCGTGGTGAACGGAACGCCGTCCGTGGCCGTCGTAGAGCCTACGGTGGTAATGATCAGCACCTTGGCCGGTCCGACGCTCAGCGCCACATTCGCCGCTACAGGCGCAAGGCCCGGTGCCGCAAATGAAAGCGTGAAGCTTCCGGCGAAGCCGTTGATGGTGAGGTTGGTGAATACCGCCTGGCCACTCGAGCTAGTGGTTGCCGTTGCACTTGCAAGCGAGCCGCTGCCCGACGTGATCGTCGCGGTCACTGGGACGCCCGATGCCAAAACGGGGTTGCCGTTGGCGTCCTGGATCTGCACCACAGGCTGCGGACTGAGCGGGACGCCACTGGACGCGGTGGAGGACGGCAAAATCTGGAATGCCAGTTTGGTTGCCGGGCCGGCAGTCGCGAGCTCCGTGAATGTCAGGGGGCTCCCGATCAAGCCAGCGGCCGTCGCATTGAGCGTATAAGTCTGCGCCACGAAGCCCAGGTTGAAGGCCACCAGAGCGGCCACACCGGTGGAATTCGTGGTCACCGTTACCGAGCTGCCGGACGTAAGGGTATTGGACACCTGGCCGCCCGCCGTAATCGCGGCGAAGGTAACGACAACGCCGGACACCGGATTGCCGTTGGCATCCTTCACCAGCACGGCTGGCGGTATAGCGACCGACTGTCCCACGGTGGCCGACTGGTTGTTGCCCGCGTTCACCGCAATCGTGCTCGCCGCGCCGGCCACGCCGGTGGCGGTGAAGGTCACTGGGTTGCCGGTCAGGCTCCCCGACGTGGCGGTCAACGTGTTGGTGCCGACGCTGGTGCCGAGCGTCCAGGAGCCCACCGTCGCGATGCCCGAGCCATTGGTGAGGACGGTGGTGCCGGTGGCGCTGCCTCCACCGCTGGCCACGACGAACGTCACGCTGACACTCGTCACTGGATTGCCGACGGCATCCTTGACGATCACCGACGGCCCTAGCCCGACCGCCGTGCCAACCGTCGCCGACTGGTTGTTGCCCGCATTCAGTGCGATCACGGTCGGGACGCCTGCACCAAGCGCGATGGAACCGGACGTGAGCGTCGGATAGGTCGGCGCATTGAATGCAAGCGTGACGCTACCCGCCGGGCCCGTAATGGTCAGGCCGCTGAACGTCGCCGTACCACCCGACACGGTCGTCGCCGTTGCATTCGTCAGCGAACCCGACCCGCTGGCGATACTCGCGGTGATCTGCACGCCGACCGTCGTGACGTTATTGCCCAAGGCATCCTTGAGCTGGATCACGGGTTGTGCGCCGAGCGCCACGCCGCTGGCCGCCGACGCGGACGGCGCGACGCTAAAGACGAGTTGCGAGCCGGCGCCAGCGTTGGCCGTCGCCGAGAACGTCAGCGGACTGCCGACGAGACCTGCGCCGGACGCGTTCATCGTATACGGGCCGGCTGCAATGCCGAGCGTCCACGCATTGAGTTGAGCGATGCCCGACGCGTTCGTGGGCACAGTCACGCCCGAGGACGTCGTACTTCCATTCGAGACGGTAGATCCCGCTGTGACCGCGGTGAACTGCACGACGTAGCCCGAGACTGGGTTGCCGAATGCGTCGCGGATGAGCACCGACGGCGGTACCGGGACGGCGGAGCCCACGGTGGCGCTCTGCAGGTTGCCGCCCGCGATCGTGATGGATTGCGCGGTGCCCGCCAACGCGGTAGCGGTGATGAGGACCGGGCTCCCGTTGGGGACACTGGCGGTCACCTGCAGCACCTGAAGTGCGGCGACAGTGCCCAGTGTCCACGACGCGAGCGGCGCGATCCCCGACGAATTGGTGACAACAGTGACCTGACTTCCCGACGTGGACCCGTTGGACACCTGCGCGCCGTTACCGCTCAACGCGGTGAAAGTCACCGTCACGCCGGCAACCGGGTTGCCGAGGACATCAGTGACCTTCACCGACGGGACGATGCCAACGTTCGTGCCGACGGTGGCCGTCTGGTTGTTGCCGGCATTGAGTGCAATCGTATATGCCGTCCCGCTGTTCACAGCGATCGGGCCAGAGGACAGCGTCGAGTAGCCCGGCGCATTGAAGGCGAGGACGAAATTGCCCGCCGTGCCGGAAATGGTGAGTCCGCTGAACGTGGCGACTCCGTTCGAGACGGTCGTCGCGGTCGCGTTGATCAGTGTGCCCGTTCCGCTCGAGATCGTGGCGGTGACGAGGACACCCGCGGTGGACACCGCGTTGCCAAACGCATCCTTGAGTTGAATGCCGGGCTGAATGGAGAGTGGAACTCCGCTCTGCGCACTGGACGACGGCGGCGGGCCGAAGCCCAACTGCGCGCCGGCACCGGCAACGCCGGAGGCCGAGAAGGTCGCGACGGGCAGACCGGCGGCAGACGCTGTCATCGTGTAGAACTGCGCGGTCGGCCCGAGCACCCACTGGGTGAGGACCGCATTCCCGGATGCATTCGTCAGTACCGTCACCGACGTTCCCGTGGTCGATCCGTTCGACACCTGCGCACCAGACGTGACGATGGCGAACGTGACGACCACGCCCGGAACCGGGGCGTTGGAGGCATCGGTCACGTGGACGGACGGGGCAATCGTCGTCGGCGTGTTCACGGTGGCCGACTGGTTGTTGCCAGCGAGGATGGTCAGCGTCGTCGGTTGACCGACCGAGAGCGTGATCAATACGGTGGCGCTGCTAAGCCCCGGCGCGTCGAAGCTCAGGCCATGCCCACCGGGAACTCCGATATCGATGAGATTCGTGAACGCGGCCGAACCGCTGGCGTTGGTGACCGCGGTGGTGGTACCCGCCACCGTACTGCCAGCATTGATGGCCGTCACCGTGACCGTCACGCCGGCCTGGCTGACGGGATTACCACCCACGTCCGCGATCTGCACCACAGGCTGCGGGTTCAGGGGGCTGCCACTCTGTGCGGTCGCTCCGGGTTGGGTGGTGAAGACGAGCTTGGTCGCTGCGCCAGCTACGATCTGTATGGTGGGCGACGCAAAGGTGGTGACGCCCGCGGCGGCGAACGTGATGACGCCTGTGCCGACCGGGCCGGTAAATGGCGAGAATGGGAAGACGACCGCACCGCTGGCGTTGGTCGTCGCCGTACCGGACGCGGATACGTTACCCGGCTGCGACGTCAACGTACCCGTGATCTGCACGCCTGCCTGCGCGACCGGGTTGTTCAGCGCATCGACGAGTTGCACCGTGATGGTTTGGCCGGCCGCGCCGACGACGAGTGTGGTCGGAATACCGGACACCGCAAACTTCGACGCCGCGCCGGCGATGGCCGTTCCGGAGAAGGTGACCGGACTGCCGGACACACCGCCAGCCGACGCGGTCATGGTGTAGCTCTGCGCCACCGGCCCGAGGGTCCACGACGC
>JANYIN010000097.1 GCA_025362035.1 Gemmatimonadaceae bacterium
GGCGACGGCGCCACGCGGCGCCATTCCCGTGCGGCGTTCAGCGCGCGGGGAAACCCGCTGAACAGGTAGCTCTGCACCACGAGCTCCTCCACCCACTGCGCGGGGATGACGCCGACGCTGGCGGCGAAGGCATCGCGGACCGCCGCCTCGTCGGAACCGGCGATCACGGCGGACAGTCGGATGAGGGCGACGGTCTGTTCGTCGAGCGCCGCCAGCCGCACGTCGTTCACGCCGCGCTGGGTCGAACCTCGCCCACAATCTCGCCACGCGTATTGCGCAGCGGCCGGTGAGCAAATTCGGTCAGGCGCGGCGGCAGATCGCGCGACAGTGCGCCGAAGTGCTGAAGCACGCTGATCACGGCCGTGTACTGCGCGCGCTGCGCGCCGTCCTCCACCTTGAGCGCGATGCCGATGCCATCGTCCACGATGGCCACCGAATGCACACCCTCCGCGCCCACCTTCGTGATGACGCGCCCTTCGGTGGCTTCGATGATCGCCGAGTCGAACCGATCGCTGCCGCCGATCAGGAACGGACGCGTCTGCATTGCGTGCACGATGCGCGACGGCACCTCGTACGACAGCCGCGCGTGATCGGCAAGTCGCGCGTAGGCCAGCGCCATCGCTTCCAGCGACAGTCCGAATTCCACCACGCCGCAGCCGTCCACCGCCTGCACGATGTTCGCGGCATTCACCCCCGACCACTTGGCGACTTCCGACAGACACGCCAGCTGCACGCGATGGTCCTTCCGCTCGTAGCCCACCACCGGCCACTGCGCACTGTGGGCGAAGCCGAGCATTGCCGCATGCTTGCCCGAGCAATTGTTGTGTAGCCGCGTGGGCCGCGCGCCGGAATCCCGGAGTGCCTTCTGGCCGCGCGGCGACAGCGGCTCGTGCGGGCCGCACGCCAGATCACCTTCCTCCATGCCAATGGACGCGAGCATCTCGCAGGCCAATGCCACGTGCTCCGGCTCGCCACCGTGCGAGCCGCACGCAATCGCGAGCTGATCATCGCCCCAGCCCAGCGAGTCGAATCCGCCGTTCTCGATGAGCGGCATGATCTGAAACGGCTTGGCGCAGGAGCGCCAGTGCGTGACGATGCTCGGCTCGCGCGCGACGCCGATGGTGCGTCCGGCGGCATTGACGACGACGGCATGCACCCGGTGGCGCGATTCGATCAGCGCCCCTCTGGTGACGACGACGTCGAGTGAAAGCTGGTCCATTACGATCGGATTGGGATGCTCAAAGATAACCCGGAGCGCCGAGTGCAGGTGCCGTGTACGAGTCGGCGGAGCGGTGGCGACGCGGGTTCAGGGGTCTTTCTTTGCCGTCAGCAGCACCCCGGCGAAGACCACAGCGCCGCCCACGAAGGTCAGCGGTCCCGGAATCTCGCGGATGCCGGGCAGCATCGCGGCGATGATCGTGGCGCCCACCGGCTCGCCAAGGAGGGTGAGGTTCACCACGTACGCGGGCGAGTGCTTGAGGGCCCAATTCAGCCCCGTGTGTCCCAGGAGCATGGGACCGAGCGCCAGCGCGGCGAAGATGGCCAGCTCCCGGTTCGGCTGCGGCGCCAGCGGCGCGTGGGTGATGGCGGCAAGCAGAAGCAGCCCCAAGAAACACGCGCCGTATACGAGACCCACGTACGGCCACAGGTCGAGCGTGGCGCGCAGGCGACGGCCAGCCACGAAGTAGAGCGCCGCCGTCACGGCGCCTACCGCCGCGAGCAGATCGCCAAGGAGCGCGTGCGGGTGCCGCGCGGCGGAGGCGCTTTCGGACAGCAAGTCGGGCGTCGCGATGATCATCGCGCCGAGCATCGCTACCACGATGCCCACCCACTGCGTGCGCGTGGGGCTTTCGTGCAGCCACAGCACCGAGATGAGCGCCACCACCACCGGCTGCGTGTCCACGAGGACGACCGACGCCGCCACGCTGGTGAGCGTGATGGAGGTGTTCCAGCTCCAGAAGTGCAGCGCGAGCATGCCGCCCGCGACCATCGCGATGCCGACCTCGCGCCGGGAGAGCCGCAGCCACTGCCGCCACTGGCCAGTGACGACGAGCGCGAAGGCGATGATGACGAGAGAAAGGCCGAGCCGCCAGCTCGCGATGGCGAGAGGGTTCGCATGCGAAATGCGAACGAGCGGGGCGGACAGCGAGATGCCAACGAGCGCGGCAACCAGTACGAAGGGCGCTCGAGCGGCGGCGCGTCCCGGGGGCCGGTGAGTCAGGGGACGATGGCGAAGAGAGGGACGGCGACCGCGAGACGACGAGTGGTCGCGCACGGATTCGAACCGTGGACCTCTGCTGTGTGAAAGCAGCGCTCTAACCAGCTGAGCTACGCGACCTTACCGGCGACGGTTGCACTCGACGCCGGAGTGGGATTTTAGTCCGGATGTCGTGTTGGAGCAAGTGCTTTGCTTTCTCTTGCGCGTGTTTCAGGCATGATTGCGCCGCGCGAGGTCGCATGCATTCGCTTCGGCGGCGAGACTTCGCGTAAACGCTCGGGCCGAAGCGGCCCGAGCACGCTCAGACACCGCCTCCGCGAACGCGTGCTCCCTTCGCCATTGCATCGTCGTCAATCGCTGCTCGCAGGCTTGCTCCGCGCGGCGCCGGAATCGAGTGGGCGAAGAGGCAACCGTGATCTACACACGCGTAGGGTCGTCCCGTCGCATCGTCGACGGCGCGACGAGTGTGTCCACTCGTTTTGGGAGGCAGTATGCAAGTCCCGGTACTGCTCGAGTCCCGTACTCTTTACTGCAGTGTTCCCCGGCCACCGCAGTAAAGAGTACTGGACTACTGCAGTACTTTGAATGGCATAAAACGTCCCAAAACGAGTGGATAGATGCGTTAGAATATCTTAACTATCCCCTTGGTATACCTGCCGGGATCACGCTTGACATCCGCCAGCACCGCACTCAGATCGTTCACCAGCTTGGTCAGCTGGTCATACAAGACCTGATCCGATAGCAGCTTCCCTACCGAGCCCTTGCCGCTGGACAGCGACCGCATCAGCGAGTCGGCGCCCGTGGTGATGCCCACCATGTTGTGATACAGTGTGGTGTCGCGCAGGAGCATGCCCGCGGTGCCCTTGTTCCCGTTGATCGACATGATCAGCGAATCGGTGGACCCGATCACATTGGTGAGCCGGTTGTACAACGTGGGGTCGTTGAGCATGCGTCCGATGCTGCCGTTCGGATTCTGGAAGCTGGCCAGCATGAGATTCGCGCGGCTCAACGTGCTGTTGAGCTGATCGTACAGCGCACGGTTGGTGAGGAGCTGGCCCATGGTGCCCTGCCCCTTCACGATGCCGCCGGTGATGGCGCGCATGTCCTTCGTGAGCGCCACCATGTCCGTCACGGCGCCGCTGGCCTGCGCGATGACCGCCTCGTAGTCCAATGCCGGCTTGATGGCCACGGTGTCGCCCGCGGCAAGAGCGGGCGTGCGCGGCGTGCCAGGTGTGATGTCGAAGACCTTGTCGCCCAGCAGTCCGAGCGTCTTCAGCGTGCCCTTGGAGTCGCGGCGGATCTGCTCGCGCACGTTCTCGTCCACCGAGAGCGTGAGCTTGAGGTTCCGCGTCGTATCGAGGTCCACGGGCAGGAATTCAATTTTGGACACGGTGCCCGCCAGCTGTCCCGCGACCATCACGGACCCGCCCTCCTTCAGGCCGCTGGCCTCCGGCAAGTAGGCGAAGAGTTCGTAGCGCTTCGCGAATAAATTCGCGGCCTGTCCCAATTTCAGGATCGCGATTCCGATGATCGCCGTCGCGAACACGATGACGAGCCCCACGCGCAGCTGATCCCAGGTAAGTCTGGCTGATCGTTTCATGTGTCAGTTGCCGCCGAGGAAGTCGCGAAGGTACGTGTCGTCGGAAGCGGCCATGTCTTCCGGCGTTCCGAAGAAGGCGATGCGGCGATCGTGCAATACCGCCACACGCGTCGCCATGCGAAACACTGAACGGATGTCGTGCGACACCACGATGCTGGTGACATTGAGCTCCCGTTGCAGCTTCAGGATCAGGCGCGTGATGGTGCCCGTGGTGAGCGGATCGAGTCCGGACGTCGGCTCGTCGTACAGCATGATCTCGGGATTGTCCGCCATGCCGCGCGCGATGCCCACCCGCTTCCGCATGCCGCCCGACAGTTCGGAGGGGAGCTGCTCCATGACACGGTCCGGCTCGAGATCCACGAACTGGAGCTTCTCGCGGACTCTCGCCTCGATCTCATCTTCGTCCAACTCGGTGTGTTCACGCAGCGGATACGCGATGTTCTCGAACACGCTCATGGAATCGAACAGTGCGGCGCCCTGAAACACCATCCCCATGCGCTGCCGCACCTTCAGTGCTTCCTCGAAGCTCAGCCCCGTGATGTCCTGACCGAGGATGTTCACGCGGCCCTTGTCGGGCACGAGCAAGCGGAGAATGAGCTTGAGCGCCGTGCTCTTGCCGGTGCCAGACTCGCCAACGATGCAGATCGTCTCGCCCTTGCAGGCCACGAGCGACACGTCCTCCAGAATGGGGGACTCGAAGGCGAGCGATACGTGGTCCAGCTCGATCACCGTCTCCGGCTCGGCCGGCGCGTCCACCTGCTCGGTCTCCGCGTCGGCGGCCACCTCGTCCTTCTCCAACTCGGCGCGAATGGCGGCGCGCACCTTGGTGGTGCTCCGCTCGGCTACGCGCCGCCCGTCGCCGCGACGGTCGGCTTCGCGCTTGACGGCGTCGCGCTTTGCCGGGGACGAGGCCGACTCGTCGTCGCGCTCGTCGTCCGTCATGTGCCGAGCACCGTGAGCAGGATCTGCGTCAGGAAGTAGTCGAGTATCAGGATCAGCACACTCGCCAACACCACCGTGCGAGTGGTAGCGACGCCAACGCCCTCCGTGCCGCCAGTGGTGTTGAGCCCGAAATAGCAGGCGGAAATCGCGATGACGCCGCCGAACACGAACGGCTTGGTGATGCCCTGGACGAAGTCGTTCGGGATGAAGTGCAGGGTGAACCCGTCGGAGGCGATCTGCTCCCACACCGTGCGCCAGTACAGGCCGCTGGGAATGCCCACCAGCAGCGACGAAATGAGGTTGCCGCCGCAGATGCCAACGAAGTCGTTGATGATGGTGAGGATGGGCATCATCACGAGCGCCGCCAACACGCGCGGCGTCACCAGCTTCTTGATCGGGTCCGTGCCAAGTGTGTTGAGCGCGTCGATCTGCTCGGTGACGCGCATGGAGCCGATCTGCGCCGCGATGCCCGAGCCTACCCTGCCTGCCACCATGAGACCGGCCAGCACCGGGCCCAGTTCGCGGATCATCGACGCCGACACCAGGCGCCCGATGTACATCGTGGCGCCGAACGTCTTCAGCTGCACACTGGATTGCAGCGCCAGCACCATGCCGGTAAAGAAGCCCGTGAGCAGCACGATGCCCAACGACTTGACGCCGATTTCATCCATCTGCTGGATGAAGTCCTGCATGTAGAACGGCCGAACGAAAATGAAGCCGATCGCTCGTCCGGCCAAGGAGAAGTATTCCTGGACGGTCCGGAGCTTCGACTTCGTGACGTTGGCGAGTCGTTCAGTGAGTGACGGCAATCGGTGGGTGGCGAATGCGCAGGGTTACGTGCTCTGGAGCGACGTGAGGCAAGGGATGTGCCGGACACGGCCATTTGTTGCACCGGCCACTACGCCCGTCTAGGTTCACCGCACCATGACCACTGCACTGACGCGCGATCGCCTAAAGGAACTGCTCGGCCGCGCTCAGGGGAAGCGCGTTGCCGTGATCGGCGACGCGATGCTGGACGTCTACCTCACCGGCGACGTCGATCGCATCTCGCCGGAGGCGCCAGTGCCTGTGGTGCGCGTCCGCGAGCGCAAGAATGCCCTTGGCGGCGCGGCCAACGTGGCGCAGAACGTCGTGGCCATCGGGGCGCAGTGCGAGCTGGTCTCGGCCATCGGCGCCGACACCGCGGGCGCCACGCTCCGCATGCTACTCAGCGCTGTGGGCGTGCTGCCCGGCTCGCTGGTGGAGGTATCGCGGTGCACCACGCAGAAGACGCGCATCGTGGCGCGGTCGCAGCAGCTCGTGCGCATCGACGAGGAGGAGGACACAGACCTCAACGCGAGCGACGTGGACAGCCTGCTCACCGCCGTGCGGGCCGCCGTGGCCAAGGCGGACGCCGTGGTGCTGGAGGACTACAACAAGGGCGTCCTGCACAGGTTGGTAATCCGCGAGGCGATTGACGCAGCGCGCGCGCGAGGCGTGCCGGTGATCGTGGATCCCAAGTATCGCAACTTCTTCGAGTTCCGCGGCGCCACGGTGTTCAAGCCCAACCGGCGAGAGCTCGAGTCGGCGCTCGGTGCGGCGGTGGATCTCACGCGTGCGGAGGCGCTACCGGCCGTGCTGGCCCGCCTGGGCATCGACAACCTGCTCGTGACGCTCGGCGAGCACGGGATGGCGCTCGTGGGCGCCGACGGCGCCGTCAGTTCGCTGCCCACAGTGGCTCGGCATGTCTACGACGTCGTCGGCGCGGGCGATACCGTCACGGCGTATCTCGCGACGCTCACGGCGGCTGGGGCGTCGGTTGGGGAGGCATCCACCATTGCCAACATCGCGGCGGGGATCGAGGTCGGGAAGCTCGGGGCGGCGACCGTGACGGGGGGTGAGGTTCTCGAGTACTTCGATTTGCACTCGCTCTAGGTTGAAACTGCCACTGCAGAACTGAGTACTGGACTACAGCAGTACCGAGAATGGCAGACGGGCTCCCAAAACGAGTGGACAGACGTCTATACCCCGCGTGACCAACTTCAGGGCGCGCGGCATGGGCGCAGTGCTCCGCGACGTCATTCCGGACACATGCAACGTGCGTGTTACATGATGCTCCGTCAGGTTGCAGACGTGCAACGTCAGACGCGTGCGACGCGGCGTCAGGTGCGTACGCGCGCCACGTGAGGCTGCGTACCTACCACGAAAGGTTCGTGCAGCACGACGTAAGCTCGGGGGCATGCAACGTTAGTCGCGCGTGGTGCAACGTCAGGCTCGCTTTGCTTGGGAATTGCTCGGCGAGATGCAACGTTGGCGCGGTTTGATGCAACGTTGGCGTTACTTGATGCAACGTGGGACTCGTTCGCTGCGCTGGAGGCTCGGTTCGCGCCGACGAAAGATTCGTCTGGCCCGGCGTAAGATCGCCTGCATGCAACGTCAGCTCGACGCGATGCAACGTTGGCTCGGCGGGGTGCAACGTGTTGATGAGCTGGTGCAACGTTGGGAAGGCTCGTTGCAACGTGAGGCACGTCTTCCCTTCCGGGAGCCTCAACGAGGGCGCCGGGATGACGGCTCGCTTCGACCACGCGCTGGTTCGCGGCGGCGTTGGACCGGGTCAGTGCAACGTTTGTCCCGTTTGATGCAACGTTGCGCTGGCTCGCTGCGACGGAGGGCTCGATCGGTGCAACGTCGCAGCGGACCGTTGGCTCAGGCGCGCGCGGTAGTGGCGCGGCGCGGCCGGAGGGGCGCTACGCGAGGGCCGGTGTGGGGCGCGACACCAGGGCCTCGACCACGCGCGGGCCGGCGTGACCGTCCCACCCTTCCGGTCCGCTGCCCGCCGGGCGGCGAGTGGCCTGTCTCACCAGGGCGAGCAGCGTGGTGGGATCCTTCACCAGCTGGTTCGTCCCCTCGGTGATCGTGATGGGGCGCTCGGTGTTGTCGCGCACCGTGAAGCACGGGACGCCGAGGGCCGTCGTCTCCTCCTGCAGGCCACCGGAGTCCGTGATCACGGCGTGCGCGCTCCGCACCAGGTCGAGCATCTGGTAGTACGTGACCGGATCGATCACGCGCACCTTGCCCAGCGAGATGCCGAAGCGCGCGAGTCGCTCCTGCGTGCGCGGATGCGCCGTGAAGACCACGTCGCGCTCTTCGGCGATCTCCTGGAGCGCTGAGGCGATTCTGGCAAGCCGTTCGGGATGATCGACATTCGACGGACGGTGCATCGTGACGGCCACGTACGGACCTCCGACACCCAGCGATTCGCGAAAGCCCGTCGCCTCCGCGGCCGGCAGGGCGAAGAACAGGCTGTCGATCATCACGTTGCCCACGAAGACGATCTTCGACGCCGGCTCGCCTTCGCGCAGCAGCTGCTCATCCGCGTCGCGGCTGGGCGTGAGAAGCAGGTCCGCCAGCCGGTCCGTTACCAGGCGGTTGATCTCTTCCGGCATCTCGCGGTCGAAACTCCGGAGCCCAGCCTCCACGTGCGCCACGCGAACACCGATCTTCGAGGCGACCAGGCTGGCGGCCATGGTGGAGTTGACGTCGCCGTAGACCACAAGCCAGTCGGGTCGGTGCTCGAGCAGCACCGGCTCCAGCCGCTCCATGATGCGCGCGGTCTGTACCGCATGGGACGACGAGCCCACCGCCAGATTCACGTCCGGGCTAGGAATGTCCAGATCGCGGAAGAAGTCGGCCGAGAGGGCGTGGTCGTAGTGCTGGCCCGTGTGGACCACCACTTGTTGGAGGCCACGCGCGCGTGCCGCCCGGTAGACGGGTGCCAGCTTCGGCAGGTTGGGGCGGGTGCCGACAACGTGGAGGAGCTTCATCTGCCCGTGAGGTGACGAAGGCGCACCTACTTGTGCGACCTCGAGGCAATCGGTCGCCGTGCACAGGTGCGCAACGAGCTACCTCCTGATGGCGACGAAGATGGCAACGAAGCTGGCGAGTATCTGCGCGACCGTGCCGGTGATCTGCGCGAAGTCCTTCTTGTCGGCCGGATCCCTGTCCGGGACGACCACCACGCTTCCCGGCAAAGGCCGAGGCAGCGAGGCCGGAAGGAGGAAGCGAGTGTGCACCGCTTCGAGCTTGCCGCTGGGCTGCGTGACGTAGGCGTGGCCGTCGTCGCCGTTCCGGCTGGCACCACCGGCGGCGTCGATGTAGTAGTTGATGTTCCTGCCCGCGACATACGCCACGGAAGAGGGCTGGTTCACGGCGCCGCGGATGGTGACGACCGCATTGTAGGGCGGGATGGTGATGTTGTCGCCGTCGCGGAGGATCAGGTTGTCGTGGCTGTCGAAGCGACGCAGCGCCATGGGCAGATCAACGCCGATGCGGCCAATGCTTCCCTGGCTACGGTTGAAGACGATGCCGTCCGCATACGCTTCGTCGGTGAGGCCGCCGGCCCGGTCGATCAGGTCGGAGAGGCGCTCGGTCTTCTTGACCAGCGCATACGCGCCCGGGTACTTCACTTCGCCCTGAAGCACCACCGTGCGCTGCAACGCCCAATCGGGCTGGCGCAGAATAAGGACGTTGTCGTAGGGCCTGAGCAGCACTTCCGGTGCACCCGAGGCAGGAGCCGCCAGCCCGGGCGGGCCGACGTACTCGCCGTTGGGCTTTCGCTCGAACAGGTAGGTCGAATCCAGCGGCACCCGCACGGTAACGGCGGTGCGGCCCGCGGCCCGGCTGGACGGCAGGCGGGCGACCTCCGCTTCCTGGAGATACGCGCTCTCCTGGACGCCTCCGGCGAGCAGGAC
>JANYIN010000181.1 GCA_025362035.1 Gemmatimonadaceae bacterium
TGATGCGCCCCTTTGCACTCAACTGGGAGGCGTAGGAGAGATGCTGGAGCTGGCATCCTCCGCAGTGGTCGAGCGTATAGTGACGACATGTCGGTTCGACGCGGTCGGGCGACGCGCTGTCGATGCGCGACAGCGTGCCGCGCGCAAAGCGCTTTGAACGCGCGAGGTGAGCCTGCACCACATCCCCTGGTGCCGTTCGCGGCACGAACACCACCATTCCCTCCGTGCGTCCCACGCCGTCTCCTCCCGCGGCGATGCCGGTGATGTCGACACGGGTGGTGGGCTCCGTCACCGCAGACTCTCCATGCGTGCCGTCCGCAGCCAGTGACTGCCAGATGTGTCGCTCGCGGGCGGCACTATGCCGTTCGCGCGGTGCGGCGCGGCGCGCTCGCGTTCGGCGAGCAGCACGCCGGCGATCGCGGCGCGAATGACGGTGTCCGGTGGCGGGGTGCGCCCGGTGAGATCCGCCATTCGCCGCTCGAGCCACTGAATCTCGATGTCGCCGTTCCGGAACTCCTCGTCCTCCATGACGCGGAGGTGAAAGTCGCGCGAGGTGTCCACGCCTTCGATGGTGAGTTCCAACAACGCCCGATGCATGCGCGCAATCGCTGCGTCGCGTGTGGATGCCCACACGATGAGCTTGGCCAGCATCGGGTCATAGTAGAGCGAGATCTCGCTGCCCGTCTCCACGCCACCGTCCCATCGCACCCCGGGCCCGCTGGGCAGATGCAGATACTGCACCCGTCCGGTGGACGGCAGGAAGTTGGTGTCCGGATCTTCGCTGGTGATGCGGCACTCGATCGCCCAGCCTCGCGGCACGATGGCCTCCTGCGCAAAGGGCAGCTTCTCGCCAGCCGCGATGCGGATCTGCCATTCGACCAAGTCGATGCCGGTGACCAGTTCAGTGACCGGGTGCTCGACTTGGATTCGCGTATTCATTTCCAGGAAGTAGAACTCTCCGGTGGCGTCGAGAAGAAACTCGCACGTCCCCGCATTCACGTAGCCGGCCGCTCTCGCCGCCGCCACAGCGGCCGCACCCATCCGCGCGCGCAGCTCCGGCGACACCGCCACGCTGGGCGCCTCTTCGATCATCTTCTGGTGACGGCGCTGCACGGAGCACTCGCGCTCTCCGAGGTGCAGCATCGTACCGTGCATGTCGCCCAGCACCTGGATCTCGACGTGCCGCGGTCCCACGATGAACTTCTCGACGTAGACGGCATCATCGCCGAATGCGCTCCGTGCTTCCCGCTGGGCCGAGGCGAGCGCGGGGGCGAGTTCCTCACGGGTGTGCACGACGCGCATCCCCTTCCCACCCCCGCCGGCCGCGGCCTTCAACAGCACGGGGTATCCAAAACGGTCCGCGACCTCGGCCGCGTCCTCGGCATCACGAAGGGCCGTGGTGGTTCCTGGTACCACCGGGGTGCCGGCAGCAATCGCGAGCTGGCGCGCCGCCGTCTTGCTGCCCATTGCCGCGATGGCTTCCGCTGGCGGTCCGATCCAGACCAGGCCGGCATCGCGAACCGCGCGCGCGAACCACTCGCGCTCGGACAGGAAGCCGTACCCGGGATGAATGGCCTCGGCGCCGGTTCGGATCGCCGCCGCGACGATAGCGTGCCCTTTGAGGTACGACTCGCTGGCGGGAGCAGGACCGAGCAGCACCGCCTCGTCCGCCTGGCGCACGTGCGGCGCGTGCGCATCGGCCTCCGAATAGACCGCCACCGTTTCAATGCCGAGTTCGCGGCAGGCGCGGATGATCCGAAGCGCGATCTCGCCGCGGTTGGCGATCAGCACTTTCCTGAACATCACAGCGGGATGTTCCCGTGTTTCTTGGGCGGATTGCGATCCCGTTTGGTGCGCAGCGTATCGAGCGCGTCGATCAGCCGAGGGCGTGTGTCGCGCGGATCGATGATGTCGTCGAGGTATCCGCGTCCGGCCGCTACGTAGGGATGCGCGAACTTCTCGCGATACTCACTGATCTTCGCGTCGGTGGCCGCGGTGGGATCGTCGCTTTCGGCGATGTCCTTGCGAAACAGAACCTCCACCGCGCCCTTCGGGCCCATGACGGCGATTTCCGCCGTCGGCCAAGCCAGGTTCAGGTCGCCGCGAATGTGCTTCGAGCTCATGACGTCGTAGGCGCCGCCGTACGCCTTGCGTGTGATGACGGTGAGCTTCGGCACCGTGGCTTCGCAGTAGGCGTAGAGCAGCTTGGCGCCGTGGCGAATGATGCCGTTGTGTTCCTGCGACACGCCCGGGAGAAATCCCGGCACGTCTTCGAGGGTCACGATGGGGATGTTGAACGCGTCGCAGAAGCGAATGAACCGCGCCGCCTTGATGGAGGCGTTGATGTCGAGCACGCCCGCCAGCATCGCGGGTTGATTGGCCACGATTCCCACGCTGTAGCCGCCCAGGTGCGCGTACCCGCACAGGATGTTTGCCGCGAACTCTCGCTGCACTTCGTAGAACGTCCCGTCGTCGACGATGCGGCGAATCACCTCATGCATGTCGTACGGCTTGTTGGGGTTGTCCGGAACGACGTCCAGCAGTGCCTCGTCTCGCCGGTCGCGCGGATCCGTCCCGCGCCCCCGTGGCGGCTCGTCCACGTTGTTGGAGGGGATATAGCGGAACAGCTCGCGAATGGCCTGCAGGCACGCCGCCTCGGAGTCGTGCGCGAAGTGCGCCACCCCGCTGGTTGCCGTGTGCGTGTCAGCGCCGCCGAGTTCCTCCATCGTCACGTCTTCGTGCGTGACGGTCTTCACCACGTTCGGGCCCGTGACGAACATGTAACTCGTCTTGCGGACCATGTAAGTGAAGTCGGTGATCGCCGGCGAGTAGACGGCACCACCCGCGCAGGGACCGAGAATGGCGCTGATCTGCGGAACGACGCCGGACGCCATGGTGTTGCGGAGGAAGATTTCCGCATACCCGCCCAGCGACACCACACCTTCCTGAATGCGTGCTCCGCCGGAGTCGTTGAGGCCGATGACGGGCGCGCCGTTCCGCACCGCGAGGTCCATGATCTTGCAGATCTTTTCCGCGAACGCCTCGCTCAGCGAGCCGCCGAACACGGTGAAGTCCTGCGAGAACACGTAGACGAGCCGGCCCTCGATCCGGCCGTAGCCCGTGACCACCCCGTCGCCGAACACGCGCTGTTCTTCGAGCCCGAAATCGTGGGACCGGTGCACGACAAACCGGTCGAGCTCCACGAAGCTTCCGTCGTCGAGCAGGAGGTCGAGTCGCTCGCGCGCGGAGAGCTTTCCCTTGTCGTGCTGCACCTTCAGGCGGGCCGCTCCGCCGCCGAGCTCCGCTTCCGCGGCACGGCGCTCGAGCAGGGCTAGTCTCTCTCGCATGGTCATGGGACGGAAAGCTAGCATCGCGTCCGTCCAACGGCAGCGCCTGAACGCCAACGAGCCCGCCTGGTTGACCAGGCGGGCTCGTGGATCGTTCGGTGAATTGCGATCGACTAGTCGTCGATGAGGCTGTCGAGAGGAATGTCCATCGGAATCTCCACCGCGTCGCCATCTTCGGTGTGGATCTTCGACGGCGTTTCCGGACGCGGCGGCTGCTCTTCGGGGATGTTGACCACGCTGAGCACGATGCGGCGGTGAATCGGATCCACCTCGAGCACACGTGTGTCGAGGAACATCCCTTCGTACACTACATCTGCGGGGCTGTTGACCGGCTGGCCATCGAGTGACAGCTGCGAGATGGGAACGAAGCCCTCGATGTCGTTGCCGATGTCAACCACGACACCCTTGTCCATGAGACGGACAACCGTCGACCGCATCTCCGTGCCGACCGGATAATTCTCGCCGATCCGGAGCCACGGGTCCTCTTCGGCCTGCTTGAGGCCGAGCGAGATCCGTTGGTGCTCAAGGTCGATCCGAACGAAGAGAAAATCTCGCTCGGCATGAAACAGACGGAGCAG
>JANYIN010000207.1 GCA_025362035.1 Gemmatimonadaceae bacterium
ATACAGCCGATGGCTTGCCCAGTCGGCCGGCACCTGCGCGTCGAGCCACAGTGGCAGATTGGCCCCGTCCGTGACCCGCGCCACTTGTGCAATGCATGCGACCGGGGCGCCGGTCAACTGGATGCCCGAAAACCGAAGTTCGACGCGGTCGCCGGCGCCCTGCCAGAAGACCGGCACGAACACATCGGTTGGCGTTGCGCCGGCCACAGGTCGCGAAACACTGAACGCCGTGGACATGTCGTGGCTGGGCACATCAGCATCGTACCTCACGGTGAGGCCCAGAGAACCGGCGCCGGCGCACCGCGAAGAATCGAGCGTGACGACAACCAGATCAGACGCGCGATGGGCGGGCGACCTCCCGTAGTCGCGCGGCTGCCAGTCCACCAGGATGGAAGATCCGTCCTTCGCGTGAATCCTCAGAATGTCTTTCGGCGCTCCGACGTACTGCGTGATGAGCTGTCCTACGCTGCGGGTCTGCACGAGCCGCAACGCGCCCAGAGTAATCACCAGTAGTCCGAACACAAGAGCCATTGCAACGCCCGCACGAATGAGACGAGGACGATCCCACGCGCGCCCACCGAGCTGCAACAGTTGCGTGACCACCAGCGCCGCGGCCCACCAGGGAATGAATCGCAGATGAAACCAGTGCCGCTCGTCGAACCGAATCGCCGGATAGCCCGCGAGAAACAGTACGAAGACCGTCAGCGCCAGACCCAGCCGGATCGACGAGGCCCACGCCGCCATCAGGGCGAGCAACGTGACCAGCACGCCCAACGGCGCGAGCAGCGAGGTGACCGCGCTCAGCGATCGATAGAAAGCGGTCATTGTCGCGCTCGCGGGAAACGGCGGCATCGGAAGCATCATCGTCGGGATCGCCAGACCCACCCTCAGGATCATCAGGATCGACGCGTAGGCACGCACGACGAAGTCGGCGGGAAATGTTCTGGCCATCTGAAAATACAGCTGACCGGACGCGGTGTCGTACTCCGCCGTGCACAATCCCGGCACGGGCGCATGCAGCACCCGCGCGGCGTAGTCACCGACTTTCAGATCCGCGAACGTGTCCGAGAGGTGCTGGCCAAAGCGATAGAGCGACGGGGTCAGGCGCAGCTCGTCAGTCAGCGGCTCCGTCAACCCGAGCAGCGAGAAGTGGTATTGGCAGCCGCCGAGGGCAAGCCCGCTGATCACGGGCCACGCCACGGCGAAGAACGCTACGAGCAATACGGCCGCCGCCAGTGCGTTTCGGCCGATGTTGGCGCGCAGCGATCCCGGCAGGAACGAGAGCACGGCCAACGCGCCGAACGGCACCATCACCGCCAGGTCACCGCGAAACCCATAGCCTATTCCCACCACCGTTCCGTACGCGGCGGCGAGCATCAGCGTGGCTCCCCTTTGCATGGGACGCATGACCAATGCGGCAAGAATCAGAATGCCTGCGAGGACGAACGGCGCCTTGCTGTAATCACGCAGCGACAACAGGTGCGTCAGGTTTGCTGGAGACAGCGTCAGGATCATCGCCAGACCCGCGGCGGCGACCCTGGTCGTCACGAGCCTGAACAATCCGTACAGCAGAACGGCGGCGGACGCGCTCATCCCGCACACGAGGACGTCGAGTGCGGTCCACGACACGCCGGTCACTCTCCAGACGGCGGCCGCGGCGCCGTACAGGTAGTACCAGTTCGCATTCGCCGGCGAGGTCAGCGGCCGCTCGACCATCGCCGCCGGCAGGTGCGCGCAGTCGAAATTGTCGCGAGTGACGTTCAGGAAGTCGACGAGTTCCTTCGAGGGCAGCGGCGACGTGACGAACCCACGGCCGCACGCCATCATCACGGCCGGTTCGAAGTTCGCCTGGTAGAACGCCGGCTGGGCGCCTGCCGCGCGAAATGCGCGCATCGCTGCCTGCGATACGACCAGCGATACGACGAACAGCAGGCCGGCGACGATGGCCTCCGTCACATACGAGCGGGTCCTCGGAGTCACAGATTGCGGCGAAGATCGTCCATCGACGAGATCGAGCGGGGGGCCGGAGGCGTCTCCAGCGGCGTCAGGCGCGCGGTGCGGACGACCCAGGGCGGAAGGTCCCTCGCAAACACGAGGCGGCGGAGATAGTTTGCGAGGACGCCGAACGCCAGCAGTTGCAGGCAGCCCATCGTCATCACGGTGAGCACGGTGCTCGACCAGCCCGGCAACGTGTTGCCCTTGGCCGTCTCCACGGCGATGTAGACCCCATAGCTGAACGAAAAGATCAGTCCGATTAACCCGAGACCGCTGATGATTTGCAGCGGGACATTCGAGAATCGGACGATGCTGATCGCAAAGAGCTCGTAGTTCTTGCGAAACGTGAAGCGCGAGGTGCGGCCGCTGCGCACATGCTGTTGGTAGAACACTGAGGCCTTGCTTCCGGGCAGCCACGCGGCAAACACGCGCAGAGATCCGAGATGCGGCAGGTACCCCGCAACGCTGCGCAGGACGGCGGCGTCCCACAGGCGGAAGTCGGCCTGGCCTGTGGAGAGACTCAAACCGGTGAGGGCCGCGGTGATGCGATAGAACAGCGCGGACGGCAACCGTTTGAGCAACGGCAGCTCGCGTGTGGATCGTCGAATCGCATGCACCACGATCGCGCCAGTCTCCTGCCACGACTCCACCAGCATGGCCACGACGGGCATCGGATGCTCGAGGTCCGCATCCATCGTCACGATCGCGTGCGGCCAGGCGCCGGCACTGCAGAGGCCAGCGGTCAAGGCGGCCTGATGCCCGGCATTGGCGGTCAGCGAGAGGTAACCGATCGCGTCGGGATGCGCGTCGGCCGCGTGACGCAGGACCTCGGCCGTGCCGTCGGTGGATCCATCGTCCACCACCATCAGGCGAACATCGACCGTGGCGCCCAGTTCACGGCGCAGAGCGAGCGCGGCCTCGAGAAAGTCAGGCAGCACGGCCGCTTCGTTGAACGCCGGCGTGACGATAAGGAGATTGATCATCGGCGCTCCGCCACAATGTACATGATGTCCTGCAGGTTCACGTACGCATCGAGACGCGGCGGCACAACGCGCATCAGCCATGCGCCAACGCGCGGCCATTGCCATCCGAGCGAGACCAGGTTGTGGACCATCCCGCGCACGCTCCGGTAGACGCCGCAGTACTCGACATGCACGATCCGGAATCCGCATCCCTCGAGAAGCCGCGTGAGCGACCGCCGCGTGAAATAGTGCAGGTGCGTCGGCGGGTGAATGAGGCGCCACCGGCCCTTTTGAAGGCGCGCGTTGAGGCTCCCGATGTCTCCCGTGGTGATTGCCATGAGGGAGCCCGGCGGCATGCACGCCGAGGCCTTTTCGAGATAGCGCCGCGGCGCCGCCAGGTGCTCGATGGTGTCCCACAGGCACACGACGTCGAACACCTGGCCTGACAGGTCTGCGTTCAGCCAGTCGCCGCACGACACGTTGAGGCCGAGTTCCTGCGACGCAAAGCGCACGGCGTCTTCCGACACGTCGATACCCTGGACCGAGGCGAACGACTCGCGGGCCGCGTTCAGGAAGAACCCGTAGGCGCATCCGACCTCGAACAAGCGCCGATGCGACGAGGTGATGAAGCGCCGCAGGGTGGTCAGGCGCCCCGCGAAGTTTTTCTCGATGATGCGGCGGTCTTCCAGGTAGTTGCTGTACTCGTCTCCGAAGAAATAGCTCCGCTGATAGAGACGATGAATGGCCTCCGTCTCGATCGACAGGTCCGCCCAGACGTGCGAGCAGGCGGCGCAACGGCGAAGCCCGGCATAGTCGAGCGGGGATCCTTCGCCACCGCACACTTCACAGGCTGTCACTCGGGCAACGCTCTCGACGGTCGTGCACGCACGAGGAACCAGATGCCGTTGCCGAGTACCTGCACGCCCAGCAGCGACAGGAACAGGATGTAGAACGCGCCGTAGTTGTGGTACTGCTTCACGAAGATCGAGAAGATGACGCTCGATTCGAGCTGCACCAGGCACGCGGCCGCGCTCAAGAGCGCGAGCACGAAGGCTGCCGGGGCATTCCGTCGGTAGTGGATCGCCAGAGCGCTGCAGCCGACAAGCACATACAGCGCGAGATACCACAGGCCACTGGGCAGCAGGACGGCCAGCGGCGTCAACAGCACGCTCACCGCCCAGCCTGCCGGACCCGGCGACAGCCGGAGGACGCGCATCATGTCGGTGCCCGCGAGCGAGAACTTGAGGCGGTAGACGGCGAACATCTCGCGGGTATGCGTGCTCCACAGCGTGCGGTAGTACTGCATGAGCGCCGCGTCGTAGCTCGGCCCCATGAAGGTCACGCGCGGATCGACGCGGACGGCGATCTGCGGGCCCACTTCGTCGGCCCACCGAATCCCCTGTTCACGGCTGAACGTGTTGTCCGGAATGGCCAGGGCGAGCACCAGCGGATGCCCCAGCGAATGCGCCGCATAGTACTGCCCTTCCGCCGGGATGTGACGCGTGATCAATCCGTACTGAAATGCTTCGTACGCCACCGTGAAGCACACGGCGAGGGCGAGCGCGCGCGCGGCGCGCGGCTGCCAGGGCATCGTGCGGCCACGAGCTCGCAACTCGTCAACCAGCACCAGCGCGAAGAACAACCCAACGATCGGCACATAGCTGGTGCGCATGTTCGCGATGAACGCGGACAGGAGGCCGGCGGCAGCGCCAAACGACACGAACCCGAGCGTCCGGTCGGTCCAGCGGTACTTGATCGCAAAGCCGATCAGCGTCGCGTCGAGAAGCACCAACGCGAACAGGAACGGGTAATTTGAGTAGAGGAAGTCCGGCATCGCCTTCAGCAACATCAGGCCGCAGAGCAGCGTGGCGAAACCAAGCGCCAGGCTGCCGCCGAGATCCATCAGCAACAACACAAAGCAGACGATGCAGGCGACCCTGATCCAGTGCAGCACATTGCCGAGTTGCGCCAGCGAGAGGCCAGGCTGCGCGCGCAGGATGGCCGCCTCGAGCAGCATGAGGGAGTTCTCATTGTTCACGAACGGTTCGTTGACCGCGCGGCAGTACGCGTCAACCGAGCCCGCCTTCTCGGCAATCAGCGTGCGCAACGGCACATGACGCAGCTCCATCCGAGCCGCCACGTCCTTGGGGATCCGAACGAAATGAGAAAACGACGACGGGATGCCACAGTAGGCGCGGGCGATCGCCAGATCCAATGACACGACTGCATGCCCGTCGGTCATCGATTCTCCGTCGATCGACCACACGGATCGTTCGATGGCCGCCAGCGCCGCAACGAGGATCAGGGTGTAGACGATCGAGCGTCCGAAAGACTGCGGCCGGTGCCACAGGACGCTGTGGCGGAGCAGGCGCCACACGCGAGCCCGCACCGATCCCGCATCGTCACTCATGGAGTGACGCAATGGTGCCTCGTCTGCGGTTGGGATACCCGCCCAGCACGACCCAGCGGAACCAGCTGACACAGATCTCGCTGACCGACTTCACGATCGCGCCCACTCGAGTGCCGGTGCCCTTGCCGCGTCCGCGCTTCTGGAATGTGACAGGCACCTGAAGAAACGATGCGCCTCCCCAATACAGCTTCATCATCACTTCGGGGTTCGTGAACGAACCTTCCGATTCGAGTCGCAGCGCGCGCGCGAGACGGGTCGGACACACGGTGACGTTCTGGAAGTCTGCAAACGGCAACTGGAAAAGCACGCGGATCAACGCGTAGTTGGTCAGCGACACGATCCCTTTGTACAGACTGTCTGACCGGCGGCGCAGCACGCTGAACGAAAACTCGCCGAGCCGCACGCCCTGCAGGATGTCGTGCTGCCGCAGCTGGTCGAAGACGGGACGGAACGCGTCGATGTCGTACGCCCAGTCGACCGTCTGGGCCATGAAGTACTCCTTCGATGCCGCACCGATGCCGCGGCGGTAGCAGTACCCGGGGCCGCGGTTCCGGTCGTTCTTCAACATCGTGAGCCACGGACGGGTCGCCTGCAGTTGGCCGCCCAGCGCCCACGTCCGATCGCTGCTCCCGTCGTCGATCACGATGAGCTCGTAGTCGTCCGACACGCTCCTCAGGAATGTTTCGGCGCGACTGACGTACTCGGCGAGATTCTCTTCCTCGTTGAGCGCCCACCCCAGCATGGACAGGCTGGGTCGGAATGCGACGGGTTTCTGCGGATCGGTCATCCGAGCTGTTGTGTCCCGGGCGCCTGATCGAGCCGGCGCAGCCAGCAGGGCCACGCGCCGGCGGCCGATTGCTGTCTGGCGTGTTCGACACACCACGTGGACCACGCCGCGAGGTCCCACTTGAAGAAGCGCGCGCCACCGATCTCGAGAGTGGCAAACACGTCTTCGGTAGGTTTCATCGCAGTGACGATCGCGGATGGAGCGGTAAGTTGCTGGAACTGCGGCCGCAAGGCTTTGCGCATCACTTCGCGGGAGCGCCCAGCCGCATCGATCACGGTCATCGGCATCAGGCAGTCGTCATAGACGGGCGATGGATAACCCGATTCGGCCCGCGAATCGATCACATGAATGAAGCTGTTGGTGTTCAAGCTGACGCCAAGCCCGACGAGCGTGGCGCCGCAATCGAGCATGCGCTGATAGCTGGAGTCCGCGCCGAAAGGGTCCGCTGACGCCGGCTCGGCGCCGACCATCGCTTGCGCCTCCGCGCCGAACGCGGTCACGCAGAAATCAGGATCGAGGCTACGGACCGCGCCTTCGGTGCGCCGGAACACCTCCGGCAACAAGCCGATCCCGGAAGGTGTTCGACAGACGTCATACGTCGCGTGACTCTGCAGGTACTGTTGATGCGTGGTGTGAAACGGATAGCTCGGCATCACCAGCGTGCCGCGATCGCCCGCCCAGTCCAAGAGTGCGACGAGCGTCTCGGACACACCAAAGCCCGCGCGCTGAATCCAGTCGGCGGACGCCTGCACATAGAGCACGCGTTGGCGCGGCACCCGGAGCGTCTCGAGCAACGCCGTGACGTCGTTCTGCACGCTATCGTTCACGAGCTACACCACACCACTGCAGCGCGACGCTGGCGAGCGTGCCGGCGACGAGCGGAAGGTGCGCGAGTTCGAAATATTCATCGGCGCCGTGCACATGACGACCGCCGCCGGGTCCGTACAGGCACGCGGCCGTTGTCGGATGCGATTGGGCCTTTGTGTAGTGCCGCAAATCGCAGTGGCCGACGATGACACTTTCCTGGAGCGCCGCGCCGTGGCGCCGGCTCACGGTTTCCGACAACAGGCGCACC
>JANYIN010000018.1 GCA_025362035.1 Gemmatimonadaceae bacterium
AAATCGCCGGCAAGCCGGTGATGGACTACATCCTGGAAGACCTGGAAGCGCTCGGCGGCGTGGAGCAGGTGGTCTACATCACGGGACATCTCAAGGAAAAGGTCGAGCACCACGCCCGCACCAAGTTCGCCCGCCTGCCGGCGGTGTTCGTCGAACAGACGGTGCAGGATGGCACGGCCGGCGCGGTGAAGCTCGCGCAGCCGTACGTGGACCAGGAGGTCCTCATCATCTTCGTCGACACCATCTTCGAGACCGACCTGTCCGTCATGAAGAACACGGACGCCGACGGCATCATCTGGGTGAAGGAGGTGGACGACTACCAGCGCTTCGGTGTGGTGGTCGCGGACGACGCCGGCCACATGACGCGCATCGTGGAGAAGCCCACCACGCCCATCTCCAGGCGCGCCAACATCGGGCTCTACTACGTCAGGAACTGGAAGCTGCTCTACGAGGCGATCGACTACGTGCTCACCCAGCCGACGAACAAGGGCGAGTACTACCTCACCGACGCGTTCCAGTACATGATCGACAAGGGCGCGAAGATCAAGGTGGTGGACGTGGAGGGCTGGTACGACGCGGGCAAGCTGGACACGCTCCTGGACACCAATCGCATCGTGCTCGAAAAAGGTGCCGCCCGCCGGCCGGCACACGTGGAAATGGGCGTCATCATCCACGACCCGGTGTACATCGAGGACAACGTCACACTCTCGCATGCGGTCATCGGCCCCAACGTGTCCATCGGCGAAGGCAGCAGGGTGGAAGGCTCCACGCTCACCGATACCATCATCGGCAAACGGTGCACGGTGAAGCACTCGACACTGCACCATTCACTGGTGGGAAATGACGCGATCATCGAGCGGCTCAAGGGCGAGTTGACGGTGTCCGACCACTCGGAGATTCGCGGCGACGCCTGAGCCAGCTGGAGTCCGCCCGCGTGTTGACTCCGTGGACGTGGTGCGGGGCGTCATCATGATCGTGATGGCGCTCGACCACACGCGGGACTTCGTCGTGTGCGCTGCACGCTACGGCGCCGTGCACTGGATGTTCGAGTCGCCCAGTCTGGACCGGTATCCGTTCACGCCGCCACCCGGGTGGGGCTTCTCGCTGCCGACCATCTATTCGTGCTGGGCGCTCGTGGTCGTCTCGACGTATGTGCCCAGCCGCTGGTTCGGCGCGCTCAAGCGGCGGCGGAGCGAGCGCTGGCTCAGCTATCTCTGAATGCGATCGAACGGGACGTTGCCGATCGCGTAGTCGTGCCAGCTGCGAAAGTCGTAGTGCCACCACTCGCTGGGATTCTGCTCGAAGCCTTCCGCCTCCATCGCGCGTCGCAGCAGCGCGCGATGCCAGCGCTGCAGGGACGTGCCACCGGGATAGTCGGCAAACGCGCGCCCGGTGCTTTCGTCGTACGTGCTCGGCATTTCTACGGGCACACCGGAGGCGAGATCGAATAGCGTCAGATCCACGGCCGCACCGCGATTGTGCTTCGACCCCTCCGCGGGATTGGCCACCAGCCAGTGTTTGTCCGCCGGCGTCGCGTCCCAGAACATCTTCGTCACGTACCACGGCCGATACGCATCGTGCACGAGTAGTCCGTAGCCCAGCGTGCGGAGTGCCTGGTTCGCGCGCACCACGGCTTCCGCGGCCGGACGCTGCATGAACGCGCGCGCTTCGTCGTAGAACCTGGTGCCGAGAAAGTTGTTCGAGGTGGCGTAGCGGATTTCGAGCCTGATCGTGGAATCGAGCGTCGTGAGCTCCACCAGGTCCGTCGCGTGCGCGGCCCGCGGTTCGGCCGGCGGCGTGGCGGCGAGGGCTTCGACACGCACGTCGGCAACGGGCCGCACTGGCCTCAACTGCAATTGCGACGTGCCTGCCCGCGGACCCACGTCGCGACGCCGGACGGCGATGTTGCCCGCGCGTATCGGATAGCCATCCGCGCCGGCGGTCATCGACTCCTTCGTCCAGAGCGGAATGCGCGCCGGCGACGCACGCGACGTGTCGATCAGCCAGAGATGCCCGCCGTCCTCGATCAGCAACAGGACACCGCGCTCGCTGTCGTATTCGCCCACGGCATTCGTCGGCTGCAGTGGCGCGGACGGCATGGGGCCGGGCAACAGCGTCAGCGCGCGAGCGGGCGGCTGTGCGGCCGATGCAGGCGACGGCGTCTGCGCGCAGGCGGACAGCATGCCAGCCGAGAGCGCGGCCAGCACGCCAAGCGAAAAGATGCGCGTGCGAGTCGAGTGCGTGGTCGTCATATCAGTCGCTGTCGCTCAGCCCCGCCGCCGCCACCAGCACGGTGAGCGCACGCGCCACGCCGAGCGTGCCGTCGGTGTTGTCGTACCACTCCGTGGGCGTGTGCACGCCGCCCCCTCGCCCGCCCGCGCCGATCGCGATGGCGGGAATACCCAGACTGATCGGCACGTTCGCATCCGTCGACGCCGTCACCAGCTCGGCGTCGCGCCCAATCGCGCGCGTGGCGCTCACGGCGGATTGCACCAGCGCGTGGCGCTCATCCATTTCGCCGCAGGGACGGTTGCCGATGATGGTGATCATCGACGTGAGCGGAGGCGATCCGATGGCTCGGCGCTGGTTCTCCTCGCGTACCGCCGCGCGTACGGCCTGCTCGATCTCCAGGCAGCAGCGCGCCAGCACGTCCGGCGACGAGGATCGCAGGTCGATCTCGATCCACGCCTCGTCGGGAATGGCATTCACGCTCAGGCCGCCGCCAATGCGGCAGACGGACAGCGTGGTCCGTGGCGTCCGCGGCAGCGGCAACGACGCGAGCTTCGCCGCGGCCGCGCCCGCGGCGTGCACGGGATTCGGCACGCCGTACGACGACCAGCTGTGGCCGCCCACGCCGCGAAAGGTCACGCGAAAGCGGCGCGAGCCCAGCGCACGCGTCACGATGCGATCGTCGCCCGCGCCGTCCAGCGCGATGCATGCCGCCGGCGGTTCGTCCAGGAGTGTGAAAAGGTGCTTGATGCCGCGGAGATCGCCGGCGCCCTCCTCGCCCACCGTCGCGGCGAACACGATGGGACGCCTGGTGCGCAGTCGGCGTCCGTCAATCACTTCGGCCAGCGCCAGCATCACGGCCAGCCCGCGCGAATTGTCCACGATGCCGGGGCCGCTCAACTGCGCGCCGTCGCGCGCCACCTCCACGCGCGTGCCCTGCGGAAAGATCGTGTCCAGATGCGCGCACACCATCACCGGCGCGAGGGCGTCATCGCCGGGGCGGAGTCCCACCACGTTCCCCACGCTGTCGGTACGCAGATCGCGCAGGCCGAGCGCGGAGAATCGCTGCGCGACGGAGGCGCCGCGTGCCCCCTCCGCGCCCGTCGGCGCCGGTATTTCCGACAGCGCAATCTGCGTTCGCAGCACGCCCTCGTCGTTGGCAGCCAACCGCGTGCGCGCGTGCGCGAGCCTCGCGAACACGCCGGCTGCGTCGGACTTTGTCGCTTCGTCGCGGCGGGGCATGTGTTATTTATGGCGAAGCGGCGCCGCGCGGCGCAAGGTGTGGCGGCGTCATGCTGCCTGGCAGCGGGAACGTGTTATGCTCCGATGTCAGCGTGCCTTCCACGTTGTTACCCTCCTCAGGTCCGCCCTCATGGCAGTTTTGCCATGAGGAGCAGGTAGGGAGGGACATCATGTTGAGCGCCGTCGCCGTTAAGACGCTCGTGCGCCTCGGCCCGGACCGCCTCGACCCAAGCATGCCTAGCAATGACTGACGAAAAAAAGCCGGGTCTCGGACGGAACGTATTCGCGCTCTCCGCCGTGAGCTTCCTTACCGACGTATCGAGCGAGATGATCTATCCGCTCCTGCCGGTGTTTCTCACCACCGTCCTCGGCGCCAACGCCAGTTTCATTGGCGCCATCGAAGGCGCAGCGGAGAGCACCGCCGCACTGCTCAAGCTCGCCAGCGGCTGGTGGAGCGACCGCGTGCACAAGCGCAAGCCGCTGGTGGTGGCAGGGTACATCATCGCATCCGTGGTGCGGCCGCTGGTGGCCCTCGCCACGTCCGCATCGCAGGTGCTGCTTATCCGCGTGTCCGATCGTGTCGGCAAGGGCATTCGCAACGCGCCGCGCGATGCGCTCCTGGCCGAGAGCGTGGACCCGAGCATCCGCGGCAGGGCGTTTGGCGTCCACCGTGCCGCCGACAACGTGGGAGCGGTGCTCGGACCGCTCATCGCCTTCATGCTCCTCAGCCGGCACGTCGCGGGGCTGCGCACGGTCTTCTGGCTCGCAGCCATTCCCGGCCTGATCAGCGTAGCGGTGCTGATGCTCTTCGTGCGCGAAATCCCGCGCGCCGTGGATGCGCCAGCCGCAGCGCCACCGGACTTCACGCAACCCCTGGGCGCGCGGTTCTGGCGCGTCCTCCTCGTGATCTTTCTCTTCACCCTTGGCAATTCCACCGACGCCTTCCTGTTGCTGCGCGCCAACCAGCTGGGCGTGCCGGTGGCGTTGGCACCCATTCTGTGGGTGGTGCTCCACCTGGTAAAGAGCTCGTCGAACATCCCGGGCGGCGCGCTATCCGATCGAGTGGGCCGCCGGCCACTGCTGATTGCCGGCTGGCTGCTGTACGCGGCGGTGTACTTCGGCTTCGCCCGCGCGGGAGCGGCGTGGCAGGCGTGGGCCCTGTTCGCCATTTACGGCGTGTTCTTCGGACTCACCGAAGGCAGCGAGCGCGCCCTCGTGGCCGATCTCGTGCCGCCGGACCGGCGCGGCACAGCCTTCGGTTGGTACAATCTCGCCATCGGCCTGGGCGCACTGCCGGCCTCGCTGTTGTTCGGTCTCGTGTGGGATCGCGCCGGCGCGCCCACGGCCTTCGTGATGGGCGCGGGTTTCGCGCTCGCGGCGGCAATTGGTATGGTGTTCGCGATGCCGAGTGGTCAGCAGCAGCGATTGCCCGGCGTGCTGTAGCGCCGCGTCAACGCGTCCGCGGCAAAGGCGTCGCGGGATAGCTGCTCCTCGCCCGGATGACGCGCACACATATGGGCGACGTACGCGTCGTAGTCCGGCGCGCCGATGATGCGCCGGAGGACGTTCGCCATCTGCACGACCCAGCGCGGCATCATTCGCCCGCCATGCTCCACCATCCGCGCGCGCTGTCCGCGAGGATCACGATCACGGCCAGCAGGAAGAACGCCGCCACTGCCGCGTCCGTGTAGTCGTTGCCCAGCATCTGGGCCAGATCGCGCGCCGACTTCACCCCCGCGGGCAGCGTCCCCGCGAGTTGCGCGCTGCGCAGCAGATGCGCGTGCGAGAGAAATCCCAGCTTCGGCAGCGGCGAAAACAGCTTCTGGAATCCGGCCGACATCGTCACGATCACCAGCCACACCAACGGTACAAGTGTCGTGAACGCGTAGCGCGCCTTACCCATGCGCATGATGACGGTAGTGCCCACGCACAACGCCACGGTGGCGAGCAACTGGTTCGAGATGCCGAACAGCGGCCACAGCGAATTGATGCCGCCAAGGGGATCGTTCACCCCCTGCCACAGAAAGTACCCCCACATCGCCACGAACATGCCGCTCGACAGCACGATGGCCGGCGTCCACGTGGTCCGGCCGAATGGCGTCCAGATGTGCCGGCCCAGATCCTGGAGCATGTACCGCCCCACGCGCGTGCCGGCGTCCAGCGTGGTCAGGATGAACAGCGCTTCGAACATGATGGCGAAGTGGTACCACAGCGCCATCGCGCTCGTGCCGCCCAGCGCCCGGGAAAACAGGTGCGCCATGCCCACGGCCAGGCTCGGCGCACCGCCGGTGCGCGAGAGCAGCGACGACTCGCCCACCTGCCGCGCCAGCGACTCCAGCTCCGCCGGCGTGACGACGAATCCCCAGTTGGCGATCGCCACCGCCGCCGTCTGCGCGGTAGTGCCGATGGCGGCCACCGGCGCGTTGATGGCGAAGTACACGCCCGGCGTCAGCGAACACGCGGCGATCAATGCCATCACGGCGACGAACGACTCCATCAGCATCGCGCCGTAGCCGATGAAGCGCGCATCGCCCTCCCGGTCCAGCAGCTTGGGCGTGGTGCCGGACGCGATGAGCGCGTGGAATCCGCTGATCGATCCGCAGGCGATGGTGATGAAGGCAAAGGGAAAGAGCGCGCCGGAAAACACCGGTCCGGTACCATCGATGAATCGCGTGAGCGCCGGCATCTGCAACGGGGGCAGCACCACCAGAATGCCGATGGCCAGCGCGAGCACCACGCCGATCTTCACGAACGCCGACAGATAGTCGCGCGGCGCCAGCAGCAGCCACACGGGCAGCACCGACGCGGCAAAGCCATATCCCATCACCAGCAAAGCCAGCGTCCGGCCGCTCAGCGTGAACGTCGGTGCAAGGTCGGGTTGCGCGGCCACCCACCGGCCGGCGTACAGCGCGAACGCCAACAGCACCAGCCCAATGGCGCTCGCCTCGAGCACTCGGCCGGGCCTGGCCCAGCGCATGTAGCCGCCCATCAGCATCGCGATGGGAATGGTGAGCGCGATGGTCACCGTCCCCCACGGGCTGGCCTTGAGCGCATTCACCACCACCAGACCCAGCACGGCGATGAGCACGATCATGATGCCCAGGACGGCCACGAGCGCCGTGAATCCAGCCACGGGGCCGATTTCCTCCCTGGCCATCTGGCCCAGCGACTTTCCATCGCGCCGCATGGACGAGCAGAGGATCACGAAATCCTGCACGGCACCACCCAGCACCACGCCCACGATGATCCACAGCACGCCCGGCAGGTAGCCGAACTGCGCGGCAAGCGTAGGGCCCACCAGCGGTCCGGGGCCGGCGATCGCGGCAAAGTGATGCCCGAACACGATCCAGCGGTTGGTGGCGACATAGTCGCGCCCGTCGGCCAGCCGGTGGGCCGGCGTCACCCGCTGATTGTCCAGCGCGAACACCTTGGCGGCAATGAAGGCGCTGTAGAACCGATACGCCACGGCGTACGTGCATACGGCAGCCACCAGCAGCCAGGCCGCGCTCACCTGTTCGCCGCGAACCAACGCGATCCACGCGAGCGCACCCGCGCCGGCGAATGCCACCACCAGCCAGAGGAGCAGGCCGCCGGGCCGGCGCGCCGAGGCAATCGTTGGTTGAACCATGGCCGCCAAAGTGCCGACCAGCGCGAGGAGGGTCAATGCGCAAAACGCGCCCCGAACGTCGCTCGCCATCGGTCGCTCCGTTAGGTTTCTGACAACTTCTCATCGGCTACCCGTGCACCGTTCACTCCGCCACGTCACCTTGGGCGCCCTGCTGCTGGCCGCCTGTCATCACGGCAAGCCGGAGGACCCGGCGTCCGCGCCCTTCGAGCCACCGGCTCGCCCCTTGGCCCTGCTCGCGGCGCAGCGCGTGATCCTCGTCCCGGCATTCAGCCTGGTCACGGGAGATGCGATGGGCTGGGGTGTCACGATTCCGAAGTCGCGCGAGTACCTCAAGTCGCTGGACGATGAGCTCCAAACGGCGCTGTCAGAACGGGGGCTCAGGCGGCAGTGGGTGTATCCGGCGGACCTGGTCCGTGCGATGCGCGCCAACCCGACGTACGCGGTGGACCCCTACAGCCTGGGCACCAACGTTCTGCGCAATCCGAACATCGTGTCGGGCACCAAGCTCGGCGATCCACTCGCCACGCAGCTGCGCACGATGGTGGCGTTGCAGGAAGAGGGACGCGCCGTGCTCGCCCCGGTGGAGCTTCGCTTCGAGCCCGCGCCGGACGGACAGGGCGTCGCCGCGCTGCGCGTGGTCCTGCTGGACGGCCGCATGGGCGACGTGCGGTGGGTGGGCACCATCCGCAGCGACCCCGCCCCGAAACTCACGCGCGCCGTCCTCACGAACCTGGCGACGCATTTCGCCGACCTCGTCACCGCTCCCTGAATCCGAACCGCACGGCATAACATGGGCACCCCAGTCACACTCATCGCGGGCGACGGCATCGGGCCGTCGATCAGCAGCGCTACCGTGCGCATTCTCGAAGCCGCCGGCGCCGTCATCGATTGGGACTATCAGTTTGCCGGCCTCGCGGGCGTCGAGCGCTTCAGTGACCCCATTCCCGAAGCCACGCTCGACTCCATCCGCAAAACGCGCCTCGCGCTCAAGGGCCCGCTCGAGACGCCCATCGGCGAAGGCTTTCGCTCCATCAACGTGGCCCTCCGCAAGGCCTTCGATCTCTACGCCAACGTCCGTCCTGCCTATTCCATCGTGCAGGGCGGCCGCTACGACGGCATCGATATCGTCCTGGTGCGCGAGAACACGGAGGGGCTCTACGCGGGCCTCGAGCACTACATCAAGATCGGCGCCGATCCGCGCGCCGCGGCGGAGTCCATCGCGCTCATCACCCGCGAAGGATCGGAGCGGATCGTGCGCTACGCGTTCGACTACGCGGTAAAGCATGGCCGTCGCAAGATCACGCTCGTGCACAAGGCCAACATCCTGAAGTTCTCGCAGGGGCTGTTCCTGGACGTGGGCCGCATGGTGGCGCGCGGGTACGACGGCATCGAGTTCACCGAGATGATCGTGGATGCGTGCGCGATGAACCTGGTCATGCATCCCGAGAGGTTCGACATGATCGTCACGACCAACCTCTTTGGCGACATCCTGTCCGATCAGATCTCGGGGCTGGTGGGGGGACTGGGACTCACGCCGGGCGCCAACATCGGCGCCGGCGGCGCGATCTTCGAGGCCGTGCACGGCACCGCTCCCGACATCGCGGGCAAAGGCATCGCGAATCCGGGGGCGCTGGTGCTGGCGGCGTGCATGATGCTCGACTACATGAACGACGGAGAGCGGGCCAATCGCATTCGCCTCGCACTCCAGTTCACCATCCGTGACGGCAAGACCCTCACGCGCGACCTGGGCGGCGCCGCGAGCACGGACGCGTTCACCGACGCCGTCATCTCGCGACTGTGACCTCCACTACCGTCTTCCACTGCTCCGACCTGCATTTCGGCCACCCGGCCGTTCCGGAGCAATACGAGGCGATGGAAAAGTTGATCGCCGAGTATCGCTACGACGTGGTGGCCATTTCCGGTGACGTGTCGCAGCGTACGCGCTCCGGCGAATTCCAGCGGGCCCGCGCCTTCATCAGGAACGCCGAGGAAACGAGTAAGGTCATCTGTATTCCCGGCAACCATGACGTCGCGTGGTGGAAGGCGCCATTTCAGCTGGGCGACGAACAGTCGATGTTCGCCAACTATCGCAAGTACATCAACGAGGACATCGAGCCGGTGCTGCACGTGCCGGGCGTGACCTTCGCGGGGCTCAATACATCGCACGGCGTCACGCCGCAGACGCTCACGTGGAACCTGCGCGACCTCTCGATCATTGGCATCGTGAAACGGTCACAGATCGAGCGTCTCCGAAAAGTCTTCGCCGAGTCGCCTTCCGGAAACGCGCGCGTGGTGGTGATGCATCACAATCCCGTCAAGGGCGAACTGTCCCGGCGCCACGGGCTCAAGAACACCGCGCGCGCGCTCGGCGCCTTCGCTGACATGGCGGTGGATCTCGTGCTGTGCGGACACGACCATCAGGATGCGATCCACTATATCGAGCACACGCGCAAGGGCACGGTCATCTCCACGGCGGGCACCGTATCCAACCGCATGCGCGGCGGGCGCCCATCGTCCGTGAACAGCATCCGGATCTCCGCCGACAAGATCGACGTGTCCACCTTGGTGTGGTCCGCGTCGGACCGAGGGTTCGTTCCGGGTCCCAGCAAGTGTTTCACGCGTTGACGCGACTGTTCCACCGGGCCCGCGACACCTCGCAGCTGGAGCTCGGAGTTTCCGAGGACATACCCAGGGACGCCGCGCAGTTGCTGGCGCGCTTGCGCCGCCTGGGGCTCGAGCGCATCGAGCGCTGCCACCTGACGCACAACCGCAACGTGATGGTGAGCTTCGGCGCCGGCGAACTGCGCGTACACGAGGGCTATCTGGCCGCGCCCGAAGAAGTGCAGCGCGCCATCGTCGCCTTCGTGGAGGGACGCACGCGCGCCATCCGCCGTTCGGCGCAGCGCATCATCGTCGCATTTCCCGTCGTCTCCACCAGGGCGCCCGCTCGACGCGAGCAGACGCACGACGATGACGTGGAGCTCGCGGCGCAGCTGACCGTCGTGCACCAGCGGTACAACGACAGCCATTTCGAGGGGCGCCTGAAACCGGTGCGCATCCGCGTCTCGCGCCGCATGAAGAGCCGCCTGGGACACTACT
The DNA here is from genome assembly GCA_025362035.1 of Gemmatimonadaceae bacterium. Taxonomy (GTDB): domain Bacteria; phylum Gemmatimonadota; class Gemmatimonadetes; order Gemmatimonadales; family Gemmatimonadaceae; genus AG11. The sequence continues at coordinate 10,199 of JANYIN010000018.1, forward strand.
CGGCCGCGGGACCGGACGGCGCCGTCTCCGAGATCGCCATCAGCCGTGCGCACGTGAGGCACCACGGCTGGGCCGAGGCGCTGCAAACGCTCCTGCACGAAATGGTGCACCAGTGGCAGGACGAGTCGGGCCTCCCGGTCGATCATGGCGCGACGTTCCGTGCGAGATGTCGGCAGGTGGGCATCGCGCCGCATGCGCGCCGAGCGCTCGCCGCCAGGCCGAGAGGCACCGCCCGGGAGTGGCCGCTGGTGGATGTCGCCGCGCGAACCGGCTGACCCGCATAGCGAGACGCAGTGGCGCGCGTAAGTTAGTGTGTCCTTCGGTACGGCCTTTCAATTGAGGTGATCGGTGAGTCTGCTGACCCGCGTTAATCTCACGCTCGGCGTGGCGTTTCTTCTGGGTGTTGGTATATCGGGAACCGTCGCGCATCGCATCCTTCAGGATCAGGCCAAGCGCGAGGGGTTGGAAACGGTGCAGTTGATGCTCGCGAGCGCCGCAGCCGCGCGCGACTACACACGCGCGCAGGTGGCGCCGCTGCTGACTCCTCAGCTGGCGGAGCGGTTCGTGCCGCAGATGGTGCCCTCGTATGCGGCCGGACAGTTCATCGATCACCTGCGCGCGGATCGCCCCGCGTTCGTGTACCGCGAGGCGGCACTCAATCCCACCAACCCCAGTGATCGGGCCACCGAATGGGAAGCGGACATCGTCAACCAGTTCCGCAGTGACAAGAAGCTCAAGGAATTGACGGGCGAGCGGCAGACCGCGCTCGGACCGTCATTCTACATGGCGCGTCCCCTCAGGGTGAACGCTGCGGAATGCCTCGTGTGCCACGGCGTCGCTTCCTCCGCGCCGGCCACCATGACCGCGCGCTACGGATCGGTGAACGGGTTCGGCTGGCAGCCGGACGAGGTCATTGGAAGCCAGATCATGTCCGTGCCGCTGGCCGGAGCGCTCGCGAAGGCGGATCACAACTTCATCGTCTTTTTGTCGTGGCTGGCCGGCATCTTCGTCGCGGTGTTCATCCTCGTCAACATCATGATCAGCGCGATGGTGCTGAAGCCCATCGCACGCATGGCGAAACTGTCGGAGCAAGTGAGCCGTGGCGATCTGAGTGGCGAGGGCTTCGAGCTGAAGGGCAACGACGAGGTCGCGCAGCTCTCGCGCTCGTTCGAGCGCATGCGTCGCAGCCTCGCCAAGTCGGTCGCCCTGCTGGGAGGGTAGCGGTGGCGTTGCATCGGGAGCCTCACGAGTGAAGATCTGCACCACGTGCAACGTCGAATACCCCGACAGCGAGCGCTTTTGCCCGAGCGACGGCACCTCGCTGCGCTCGCGCGACGCCAACGCGGATCTCGTCGGCGCGGTCATCGCGGAGCGGTATCACGTGCTCCGCAAGCTCGGCGAGGGCGGGATGGGGCAGGTGTATCTCGCGGAACATCTGCGCATGAAGCGGAAGAGCGCCGTGAAGGTCATGCATCCCGGCATGACCAACGATGCCGACGCGATCAGCCGCTTCAACCGCGAAGCCGCCAATGCGTGCCAGATTCACCATCCCAACGTCGCGGCGATCTACGATTTCGGCGAGAGCAGCGACGGGGTGGTCTACCTCGCGATGGAGTACATCGAGGGGGAGTCCCTCGCGCGCCTGCTCGCGACGAACGGTGCGTTGCCCCCGCGGCGCGCCGCCGATATCACGCGGCAAATCGCCGATGGGCTCGACGTGGCGCATCGGTTGGGGATCGTGCATCGGGATCTCAAGCCGGACAACGTGCTCGTCGGCCTGGGCCACGACGGACGCGATACGGTCAAGGTCGTGGACTTCGGGATTTCCAAGGCGTCGAAGACCGAAGGACAGGCCGTGACGCGAACCGGGCAGGTCGTCGGGACTCCGGACTACATGAGTCCCGAACAACTCTCGGGCGACAACGTCGATCATCGCAGCGACGTCTATTCCCTTGCCATCGTCACCATCAACATGCTCACCGGCACGCTGCCGTTCCGGAGCGATAGCGCGCAGACGTCCATGCTGCTGCGATTGACCGAACGGCCGTTGCGCCTCAGCGAGCTACGCCCCGGCGTCGCGTGGCCGGCCCAGCTCCAGATGGTACTCGATCGCGCCATGGAGATGGACGTAGACCGGCGCTATGCGGCGGCATCGGCATTCGCCGCCGCGCTCGTGAGCGCGGTGGAGAGCCTGCCTCCCATGCCGTTGGCGGAAGCACGAACCGTCATCGCGGACTTTGCGACGCCGGCGCTCCCGACCGCGGCACCGGCCGCACCCACGCCCACCGCCCTCTCCTTTCCCGTCGCCTCCGGTCTGACGCCCGCGGAATTGTCCGTCATCGAGGCGCGGCTGGCCAGAACGCAAGGTCCGATCGCCAAAGTGCTCGTCAAACGCGCGGCGGTGGCGGCCCCCACGCGCGCCGCGCTCATCGCGTTGCTGGCGGCCGAGATCGACGACGAGCGCGACCGCGCGGCATTCACGCGGGGATTGCTGTAGGCTCGAGCTACGTTGGCTTCACGCCGAACTGATCCCGGATCGCGCGCGTGGCGGCGTGAAAGCCGCACATCCCATGAACGCCGCCGCCGGGAGGCGTGGACGCCGAACACAGATACAGCGCCTTCGCGCCCGTTCGATACAGCCGTCGCGACGGGCGACTGAACAGCTGGCTGAGGGCGTTGGATCCGCCGCCGATGTCGCCGCCCACGAGATTTGCGTTCTCCCGCTCCTGCGTCTCGGGCGAGCGCGCCGCGCGCGCGATGATCACGTCGCGAAAGCCGGGAGCGAACCGCTCGATTTGCGCTTCGATCCGCTCCGTCATATCGACGACAGACCCGCTGGGAACGTGGCAATAGCCGTATGCGGTATGCTTGCCCGCCGGTGCCCTGGTGGCATCGAACACGCTGGGTTGCGTGACGAGCACGAAGGGACGCTCCGCGCATTCACCCCTCCACGGCAATCGCTCGCTGTGCGCGATCTCGGCCAGGGTGCCGCCGACGTGAACCGTTGCCGTCTGCCGACACTCCGCTGCCGTCCATGGAATGGGCTCGGACAACGCCCAGTCCACTTTGAACGCCCCGGGACCATAACGGAATCGCTCCAGCGCCCGGCGAGCACTGGGTGACAGACGCGCGCGCGCGATGCGAGCCATCGCGCGCGGCGACACGTCGCCCAACACGATCCTGCTCGGCGGCAGCTCGTCGATCGACGCGATTTTCTGGCCGGTGCGAATGACTCCGCCCAGCGACGTCAAATACGAGGCGAGCGCGTTGGCGATCACCTGCGATCCTCCTCGCGGGATCGGCCAGCCATACACGCCGCCCACGGCGCCGAGGACCAGCGCGAAGGCCGCACCGCCAAAGCGCTCCAGCGGCAGGATGGAATGCGCCGCTAGGCCGGCGAACAACGCGCGCGCCTTCTCCGTGCGGAATTGCCACCGTGCAAATGTCGTGGCCGGCAACAGCCCATTCACGCCGAACTCGAAGAACTTCCACGGATGCCGAGGCACTCCGATCGGGCCGAGCACATCGGCTTCCAGCTCCGCCCAATTGCGGCCGATCAGCCCCACCGACGCCGCATACGCGTGCTCGTCCGTACCCAGCAGCCGCGCCGTCTCTGCGGCGACTGTCATCAGCACGGAGGCATGCCCGTCGTCCAGCGGATGCGCGCAGGCGATGGGCGGTGTGATCCAGTTGAGTCCGTGCGCGGCGAGCGGCAGAGACTTGAAGAAGGGCGACGCCAGCGCCATTGGATGCACGGCCGAGCACACATCATGGACGAAGCCGGGCAGCGTGAGCTCGGCAGATCGCGTGCTGCCCCCCACCGTGTCAGCCGCCTCGATCACCAGCGTGGAGAGCCCATGGCGGGCAGCCTCGATGGCCGCCGACAAGCCGTTCGGCCCGGCGCCGATCACTACGACGTCGTAGGACTCAGACATGAAGTGCTCGCGAACTCCGGCGCCGCATAGTCACGCTGTTCGTCTTCCTCCGCCACGAGCCTACCGTCCCCAGCTCACCGTCATCAACGCCTCATCGGGCAGGGTGCGCCAGTCGGGAGGAAACCGACGCACGATGCGAATCACCTCCTCGCTCCAGAACACCAGCGCCAGCCCCTTGCGCCGGTCTTCCGGCGAGTACTCTCGCTCGAAGACGCGCCACACGTGACCGCCCGCATCGAGGACTGCACGCTCGCCGGCCGCCGGTTCTACCTCCGGCACCGGATGGTTCTCATCCGACATGATGGGGATCTCGCGGGCGGTGAAACAGAGGATTCGAAAATGTGCGTGCAAAGATCGCGCCGGAAAAGGGCCGGACAACACAAGCACCTGGGACGAAACGGCCGTTCCCGGCAGGGACCAGACGTACCACCAGGCTTGAACCACCGCCACCGACGACGATTAGCTTTCGCCGAGGTCGTTCTCACACTTCCACCACGATGCATGCTCGACTTCTACGACATCGATAGCGTTCTCTCAGAGGAAGAACGTGCCGTCCGCGACAGCGTCCGCCGCTTCGTGGACGAGCGCGTGCTGCCCATCATCGGCGACGCGTACGTCCAGGGCCGCTTTCCGAAGGAGCTCATTCCCGGGCTAGGCGAACTCGGCGTACTTGGCGCGAACCTGCCGGAAGAATACGGATGCGCGGGCCTCAACAACGTGCAGTACGGCCTCATCATGCAGGAGCTGGAGCGCGGCGATTCCGGCGTGCGTTCGTTTGCCAGCGTGCAGGGCGCACTGGCGATGTATCCCATCTATGCCTTCGGGTCGGAAGAACAGAAGCACACGCTGCTGCCGAAGATGGCCACAGGCGAGATCATCGGCTGCTTCGGCCTCACGGAGCCGGACTTCGGGTCCAACCCCAGCGGCATGATCACCATGGCCAGGCAGCAGGGCGACGGCACGTGGATTCTGAACGGCGCGAAGATGTGGATCACCAACGGCTCGACGGCAGCGATCGCCGTCGTCTGGGCCAAGACCAACGACGACCCGAGCGACGCGTCCATCCGCGGCTTCGTCGTGCCGACCAATGCCAAGGGCTTCACCGCGAAGGACGCCAAGGGCAAACTCTCCCTGCGCGCGAGCGACACGAGCGAGCTCGTTTTTCAGGACGTGCACCTGCCGGCAGACGCCATCTTGCCCAAGTCCGGTGGCCTCAAGAGCCCGCTCATGTGCCTCACGCAGGCGCGCTACGGCATTTCATGGGGCGCCATCGGCGCCGCGATGGCGTGCTTCGAGGAAGCGCTGAGCTACGCGCAGCAGCGCGTCATGTTCGACAAGCCCATCGGCCAGTTTCAGATCCAGCAGGTCCGCTTGGCGGACATGCTCACGGAAATCGTCAAGGCGCAGCTCGTGTCGTTGCACCTCGGCCGACTGAAGGACGCAGGCACCTTCACGCCGCAGCAGGTGTCGCTGGCGAAGCGGAACAACGTGAACATGGCCACGGACATCGCCCGCGAAGCG
>JANYIN010000028.1 GCA_025362035.1 Gemmatimonadaceae bacterium
CAACGTGCTCGTCGAGAACGCCGTCCCCGTACCGATCGGTCCATTGATGCTGCTCGTCCACACCAGCGACGCGCCCGTCAGCGTCCCGTCCTGCGGATCTGTGGCCGAGCCGGCAAAGCTCGCGTTCGAGCCCAGTTGGACTACGGCATTGTTGGCCGGCGCGGTGATCGTCGCCGTCGGCGGCTGAAAGGTGCCCGCTGCGGAGACGATCTTCGTGATCGACGACGAGAGGCCGCCGTCGTCGGTGACCGTGAGAGTGACCGTCCACGGCCCGGACGTGGGGAAGCGGTGAAGCGGTGCGACAATGTTGTTGCCGTCTCCTGGAAACGACCACTGGTACGCGACGATCTTGCCGTCGTCGGTGGAACTGCTGGCGTCAAATGAACACTCGTTCGGATACTTCAGCCCCACGCAGTTCGCCGTGAAGTTCGCAACCGGCGGCAGATCGACTTTCACAGTGACGGTACTGGACTTCGTGGACGTGCCGTTCGCGTCCGTGACGGTTACCATGACGGAGTACGTACCGGCGGCCCCATAGGTGTGAACCGACGTCTTTCCGCTCGCAGTCGCCCCGTCTCCAAACGTCCAGTTATAGGTGGCACCGGCAAGCGCGGAGGAGCTGCTGGCATCGAACGAACAGGCGAGGAAGGCGCAACTCGCCGTGAACCTCGCTACGGGAGGCGTGGAGCCGGTGATGAAGCCGGTGTACAGTAGCAAGTTCGGCGTTCCGCCTGGGACGCTGCTGAGAATGCCCGACGTCGCGTTGCCCGTGAGTGCCGAACGCACCTGTGCCGGCGTAGCGCCAGGATTCTGCTGGAGGTACAACGCTACGGCGCCAGTAACGTGCGGCGTGGCCATCGACGTGCCGCTGATGGTGTTCGTGGCGGTGTTACTGCCGATCCACGCTGACGTGATGCCGACACCGGGCGCGTTGATGTGCACGCAGCTGCCGAAATTCGAGAAGAATGCGAATCGGTCGGAAATGTCGGTGGCTCCTACCGTGATGCCGTTCGGTACGCTGGACGGCGACGATTGGCACGCATCAGCTGTGCTGTTTCCGGCGGCAACGGCGAAAACCACACCGGCGGCGATTGCGTTCTGCACTGACTGATTCAGTAGCGAAGAGAAGCCGCCCCCGAGGCTCATGTTGGCCGCGGCGGGCAATGTGCGATGAAGGGCAACCCAATCGATACCCGCGATCACACCGGCCACCGAACCGCTGCCAGAGCAGTCGAGTACGCGAACGGCAACGAGTTTCACGTTCTTCGCGACACCATATGTCGTTCCGCCCACGGTACCCGAAACGTGCGAGCCATGGCCGTTGCAGTCGACCGCCGTGCCCCCACTGGTGATCTCATCGATCCCGGTGAACGCGCGACCTGCGTATTCGTTGTGGGTGAAATTGATGCCGGTGTCGATGATATAGACGGTGACACCCGAGCCGTCAGCGAAGTAGGTGTACGTGCCGCTCAACGGAAGATTGCGCTGATCGATCCGATCGATCCCCCACGTCGCCCCGGCCTGAACCGTGCTCAGTTGCACGATCGCGTCCTGCTCGACCTCAACGACATAGGGGTCGGCCTTGAGCGCCAACACAGCGGCATCGGCGATGCGCAACGACACACCCTTCAGCGCGGTGGAATACGTCCGCTCGACCGTCGCGCCGTACAGCCGTTCGATGCTCTGTCCGCGGCCCGCGACATCTCGCTCGGTGTCCTTGAATCGGACGATATACTTGCCGGGAATCGGCACGGGAGAGTTCTGCGATCCCGCGAGGCCGAACGACGCACCGCTGGGGCTGGACCGAGGTGCTGTGGGAACGTCGGCGCATCCAGCGAGCCCGCTGAGCGTGATGGCGAGCACCAGTAATTTCCGCATGTCGGCGGTCTCCAGCGGTGGATGGGGAATTGGAGCGAATGCTCGAATCGGAACGCGGGCGCGTTGTCGGGTATTCGCTGCAGGCGAGGACAGCTCGCGGCCTCGAGGGCTATCCCGGGCGCGACACTATAATCTACGTCGCAAATTTGCCGTGACGTAAGTCACATTGTCGCGACAAACAGGAATCAGACCTGCAGCAGCGAGTGTATAACGAGGTCACCTAGGCGCGCCGCGCCCCCAAGCGCGCAGATTGTCAAGAGAAACGAAAGTCCCACGACCGCCCCGCCCTGCCGCTCGATCAACGTGGCGGCGGCCAATGCCGTGCCTCCGGTCGCCAGGACGTCATCCACCAGCAGCACCCTCGCCGACGCCGGACAGGCATCGATGTGCATCTCGAGCCGGTCGGACCCATACTCGAGCGCGTAGTCCACACCAGCGCACCGCCAGGGCAACTTGCCCGGTTTTCGAATGGGAATGAAGCTGGCACCGAGCGCCAACGCGACGGGCGCGGCGAGAATGAACCCCCGACTCTCGATTCCCGCAACATGAGTCACTCCCGCATCCGCCCACGGTACCACCATGCCCGCCACGGCATCGCGGAACGAGGCGGCGTCCCCGAGCAGCGGGGTGATGTCTTTGAACGTGATCCCAGGTTTGGGAAAGTCCGGAACGTCGCGGAGTGCGGCATTCAGCCGCTCGATCAAATCTGCCGACACGGCGTCACCAGACGGTGGACGCCTCATCGATGAATGGCGAACGGATAGGGCATTGTCGTCCTGGTATTTTCCTCGATGTCGACCACGGACAACACCTCCGCCCCGCTCGGGCCGACTTCGAGTGCGCGTCGAAGACGCGCGAGGGACGCTGTTTCGCCGCCAGCTGCGACCTCTACATCCCCGCCGGTCAGATTCATGACGCACCCGCTGAGGCCAAGGCGACGTGCTTCCTCGCGGACGAACCAGCGAAAGCCGACACCCTGAACCTGACCGTGAATGCGGACGTGGAGCAGATGCACGCTAGTGCTGCTCCCAACCCTGTGTGCCAAACAGCGGTACGAACCGCACGGGAGCCACATCTGAGACGACGTGACTCTCTCCGTGTTTGGCGATGAGCTTCAAGGTCTGCTCCTCCCTGGTCCCGACGGGAATCAGCAGGCGGCCGCCGTCGGTGAGTTGCTCGATGAGCGCCGGGGGCACGCCGGGTCCGCCCGCACTCACCAGAATCGCGTCGTATGGCGCGTACTCGCGCCAGCCCACGGTGCCGTCTCCCATCAACATGGAGACGTTCGTCGCGCCGGCCCGATTGATGGCGTCACGGGCCATGGAGAAGAGCGACGCGATCCTTTCGATGGTGAACACCTGTGCGACGAGATGCGACAGCAGCACGGTCTGATATCCGGAGCCGGTCCCCACTTCAAGCACACGCTCATGACCCTTCAAGCCGAGCAGCTCGAGATATCGTGCGTGAATGGACGGTTGTGAAATGGTCTGACCGCTGCCGATTGGCAGTGAACTGTCCTCATACGCACGATGACGAAGGCCCGTCGGCACGAAGGCGTGTCGTGGCGTGAGGTCGAACGCTCGCAGCACCGCCAGATCGCGAATGCCCTTGTCGCGCAGCAACTCGACCAGTCGGCGCCGCGCGCCGCCCATCTGGCCGTCTACGGCTCCCGCCACCAGCTCTCCGATGAATCCAGCATACTGAAGTTCGTCAGGTCGAGGTGTAACGGCGTCACGGAAATGCAGCCATCCTGAATCGCACGGAAATCGGAATCGGGCTCGCCGGTCCAGGTGATGGAACCACCGCCGATCCAGAAGATGTCGCGATCCCACGGGTCGCGCATCGGCTTGAGCGAACCGGAATACACGCGGCTCCCGAGCCGCGTAAGACGCACGCCCTTGACCCCATCGGCCGGAACGGGTGGCAGGTTCACGTTGAACAAGGTATTCGCCGGAAACCTGGGAAGTGAGGTGAGATGGCGGATCAGTGGCGTAACGACGGTGACCTGTTCCTTGAGGTAGGTGAGATCGGCCCGAAGATCGCCCCCGGCAAAGGAAAATGCGATTGAGGGGATTCCCAGCGCGAGCCCTTCCATCGCCGCCGCCACGGTTCCCGAATACAGCACGTCCTCGCCCATGTTCTGGCCGTGATTGATGCCGCTCAGTATGAAGTCGGGACGCACGTCCATCAACGCCTCGACGGCAATCATGACGCAGTCGGTCGGCGTGCCATCGATCTGCCAGCGGCGCTCGGCGCGCCGCACGGGACGAAGGGGGTGATGCAGCGTCAACGAATGGCTCGTGGCACTCTGCTCCCGATCCGGAGCGACGACGAACACTTCGCCGAGTGGCTCGGCTGCCTCGATGAGGCAGTCGATGCCGTGTGCCAGAATTCCATCGTCGTTGGTGATGAGGAATCGCATGGCCTATTTGGTACCTGGCTTGTCGATGCCGGGAGTGAGAAAGCGAATCAGCTCGTTCAGCTCGTTCTCGAGGGCCTCGAGCGTTTGCACCGTGAGTGCTGCACGAGAAGCGTTACGCAGTTCCCCGCCCTTGCGGTGCTCGTCCACCTTTTGACGCGCTCCTTCGATGGTGTACTTCTCGGTGTAGAGGAGATGCTTGACGAGGAGCACGAGCTCGATTTCGCGGCGCTGATAGACGCGATTGCCCGAACGATTCTTTGCGGGATTCAGGAAGCGGAACTGGCTCTCCCAATAGCGCAGCACATGCGGCTTCAGGTCGGTCAGCTCGCACACCTCGCCGATGCTGTAGAATTCCTGGACCGGCTCCGCCGAACTCACGCGTCCTGCTCCGCGCGCAGTTCGCGCGACATGATCTCGACCACCGCGCTCCGTGCGGGATGTCCGTCGAACAGAATGCGATGGACCATCTCGACGATCGGCATCTGGACGCCTTCGCGGTTCGCGAGTGCGAGCGCGCTACGCGTGGTGGCCACGCCCTCGGCCACCGTTTCCTTTCCTGCTAACGCCTGCTCAAGCGTGTTGCCCTGTCCGACCGCGACGCCGACGGCTCTGTTCCGGCTCAGACTGCCGGTGCACGTCAGCACCAAGTCCCCCATGCCGGTCAATCCGGCAAAGGTCGCCGCACGCGCGCCAAGCGCCGTGCCGAGCCTGGTCATCTCGGCGAGGCCCCGCGTGATCAGCGCCGCGCGGGAATTGAACCCGAGCCCCACGCCCTCGACGATGCCCGCGGCCACCGCCATGACGTTCTTCAGCGAGCCGCCCAGTTCAACACCGATGATGTCGTCATGGGTATAGATGCGCAGCGTCGCGTTGCTCAGGGCCTCCTGGATGGATTCCGCGGCAACCAAGCTCTCGGACGCAGCAACGATGGCGGTCGGCTGCTGAGCGGCCACTTCGGCGGCAAAGCTTGGACCCGAAAGCGCAACGACCGGACGGCCGGGAGTCTCCTGCGCGACCACGTCGCTCATGAGCGCAAGCGAGTCGCGTTCGATGCCCTTCGATGCCACGCACATGGTTGCGCTGGGCATCACCGCCTTTCCCGCCTGGCGAAGCACAGCCCGCAGATGCTGGGACGGAGTGGCCACCCACACGAGGGTCGCGTCGTCGAGCGCCTCCGTGAGCGAATGTGTGGCACGCACGCCGGGCGACAGGGGATAGCCCTTGAGAAACCTGGCATTCTCCCGAGTGCTATTCACGCCGTCAACGACATCGCGCTCGAGCGCCCAGAGCGTGACGTCGTGCCCGTTGCGCGCCAGCACGTCCGCGAGAGCGGTTCCCCACGCGCCCGCCCCGATGACCGCGGCCCGCGTCATGCGCTTCCCCGTCGTCCGAATCGGTGCTCCTCGCCGCGCCGCAACCGCCCAATGTTCGCGCGATGCGTCCAGAACACAAAGGCTGCGATGATCGCGCTCACCATGAACAAGGGCGACCCGAGGCCGAGGGTGATCGCCAGCAGCGTCGGGAGAACGATCGCCGACGTGAGGCTGCCGAGGGAGACGTATCCGCTTGCGAGCACCACGGCGACGAACACCCCGAATGAGACGAGCATCGGAACGGGGGCCAGCGCGAAGAACACACCCGCCGCGGTCGCGACACCCTTGCCCCCCTTTCCGAACTTCAGGAAGAGCGGGCGCACGTGCCCGACGATCGCCGCCACGCCGAGCGCGATGGCCCAGATCATCGGGTTGCGCGCGCTGTCGATGCGCGCCGGGAGCAGCATCACCGGCAAGGCACCCTTCATCGCATCGGCGAGGAATACGGCGACGCCGATCTTCCAGCCCAGCACCCGAAAGACATTCGTCGCTCCGAGGTTCCCCGAACCCTGCTTGCGCAGGTCGACGCCCTTGGCCACGCCTGCCAGGTGCGCGAACGGGATGGATCCCGCCGCGTAGGCCAGCGCGAGAGCGACAACTGGATGCACGATCAGGCTTCCGTCTTCGCGCCGCTCTTGCGCCGCATCAGAATGCGCAACGGATTCCCGGTGAACGGATAGGATTCGCGGAATCCATTGTGTAGAAACCGGATGTAATGCTCCTCGACGAGATCCGGATGATTGCCGAAAAACGCGATCGTGGGCGGCGACACGCTGACCTGCGTGGCGTAGTTGAGTTTCACTTCCCGCCCCGCCGCCTGCGACGGCTGTCGGCGCGCCAACAGCTCCGCGAGCCGCGCGTTGACCTCCGAGGTCGTGATCCTCTTCTCGCCTTCTTCTTCGACGAGTTGAATGAGATCGAGCACCTTGCTGACACGCTGCCCCGTGAGGGCCGACGTGAACAAAAAGGGAACGTGCTTGAGGAACGGCGCCTTCTCGTGCGCCTTCTTTTCGAACTTGTGGGTCGTCTTGTCGTCCTTGTCCACCAAGTCCCACTTGTTGACGATCACGATCAAGCCGCGACCCGCGTCCCACGCCATATTGGCGATTGTGAGATCCTGGTTGTGAAACTCGCCCTCGGTCGCGTCGATGAGCAGCACGCAGATGTTGGCGCGTTCGATGGCGCGCCGCGTACGCAGCGATGAGTAGAACTCGATGCCATCATCGATCTTCGTCTGACGACGAAGTCCCGCGGTGTCGACGAAGATCCACTTGCGGCCATGGTACGTCATCGGCGTATCGATCGCGTCGCGAGTGGTTCCCGAAATCTCACTCACCACCAGACGGTCTTCGCCGAGCAGCTTGTTGATGAACGACGACTTCCCGACATTTGGACGTCCGACGACCGCAACACGAAGGGCGGTTTCGTCTTCCGGGATCGACGCCGGGAGCCGCTCGACCACCGCGTCGAGTAGATCGCCCGAATTCTTTCCGTTCTGCGCCGACACGGGAAACGGGTCGCCGGCACCCAGACGGTAGAATTCGTAATAGTCGGTCCGGCTGGGATCGTCGACCTTGTTGGCGACCACCAGGAGGGGCTTTCCCGATGTGCGCAGCATCTCGGCTACGCGCGAGTCACTCGGATGCACGCCGACCTGCGCATCGACGACGAATAGGAAGAGATCCGCTTCCTCGATCGCCGTCGCGACCTGGCGGCGAATCTCAGCGTCCATGGGCAGGTTCGGGTCGTCGGACAGCCCGCCGGTGTCCACCAGCCAAAAGGCGCGTCCGTTCCACTCCGCCTTCGAGAAGTGGCGATCTCGCGTGGTGCCTGCCTCCTCGGAGACGATGGCTTCATCGTCGCCAATGATGCGGTTGAACAGCGCGGACTTGCCGACATTCGGGCGCCCGATGAGGGCGACGACCGGGGCGCTCATGCGACGAACCGGCAGGACAGACTCGGACCATCCTGGCGGGACAGCACGTCGATGAAATCGTACGAGGGGTATACTGGCATTGGAAGCGAGTCGCGAAGCGACAGAAAGGGCTCCTCGTCGAGGAAGAGTCCGTCATCGTTGATCGTCTCGGCCGGAATGAGCGCGAGATCGAGGTCCACGCGGTCGGATAGCGCACGACGAATATCAGCGCCAACGAGGAGCCCGGCGGTGGTCGTGGTGGGACCGAACAACGAATTCTTCATCACGATGAGGGAGAAGACTGCGCCCGTCTGTTCAGCAATCGCATCGAGCAGTTCGGGCATGAGGGGCGCCATCGACACCCCGGTCACGACACCGACGCGGCGTCCATCCAGACGCGGCAGTCCGTGAAGACCAGCTCGAACCCGTTCACGCAGGGATGTCACGGCACCGACGCCATTCTCGATCTGTGAAAAATCCCCGTAGTGTTCGGTGTCGGGCAAGTCGCGGTCCGCGAGCATGTAGAGCTCGTCGGAACCATACACCCAGCGATCTCCCCGCTCGGTGAGCGCCCGCTCTTGCCATCGTTCCACCGCGGCGAGAATGCGCCCCGCATTCACCGCGTCCATTGAACGACCGGTGTACAAGTGCGAGAACTGCGTGAGTCCCACGGGCACCAGCGCCACGCTGAGCACCGCGTCGCCAAGGTTCCAGAGATCGGTGAGCGACGCCTCGAGAACGTCGCCATCGTTCAATCCGGGAACAATGACCATCTGTCCATGAAACTGAATCCCACCGGCGGCGAGTCGAGTCAACTGATCGACGATGTTCGGAACGCGGGGATTGTTCAGCAGGATCTTCCTCGACTCCCACGGTGTCGCGTGCACAGACACATACAGCGGAGAGAGCCGGTACTCGAGAATGCGGGCGATGTCACGCTCCTTGACGTTGGAGAGCGTGGCGAAATTACCGTATGCAAAGGAGAGCCTGTAGTCGTCGTCGCGCACGTACAGGGGTTTCCGCAGCCCCTTCGGCAGCCCTTCGATGAAGCAGAACTCGCACCGGTTGGCGCAGCGGCGCACCGTCGGAGGTTCGAGCTCGACACCGAGCGACTCTCCATCCGGCCGATCGACCTCATAGACCACGTCCTCGCCGCCAGGCAAACGAGCCTCGATGACGAGTTCATCGTCCGCAGTCAGGAACTCCCAATCCAGAAAGTCCGCGAGTTCACGCCCGTTGACCGTCAGCAGCTCCGTTCCGGGAACGACGCCCATCTCTTCGCATATGCTGCCCGGTAAAACGTTGCTGACGCGAACCATAAATCTCCCAGACCTTCCTTCCCTGATGCGGCGGGGGAAGCCCACAGCGTGTGGATCTTCCCCCAGCGAAAGGCGCTCCGAACGGCGCGTAAGACTCCTCATGCAAGATAGGAGCTTAGCGCACCGAAATCAAGTAGAATTCAGCACTTCGGGCACTTGCCTTACCCCAGTTTGTGAGGATGGCGTACAAACAAAAGCGCCCGTCGACGACGGGCGCTCCGGTGCGGCGATGCAGGAAGCTACTCGGTGATCTTATACCGGTACGCTACCGCTCCCGCACCTGGAATGGTAACACTGAACTTTGCGCGGGCCCCCGGTGCCAACGCCTCCGTCGTCACCGTATTCGTTCCTACCACCGCGCCAGACTTGTCGAGAGACTCGAAGGTCAACGTGTTGGCCTTGGGTGAATAGCTCTTTGGTTCCGGTGCCTTTGGTCTCGACGCGGGCTTGCCCTTGGCGGGCTTGGCTCCCTTGGCCGGAGCCGACGCAGCCGCGGCATCTGGACCGTTCGCATCCGCTTTGTCGCGACGGTCCAGGACGCTGCCGGCGATCGTGACCTGCTTGTCCGATGGTGAGAACTCGTTGAACGTGACCTCGATTGGGAGCTTGTTGCCCTGATTGTACCAGATGACAGTGGTGTCGTTGTAGGCAGCAGCAACGGCGGGCTTCTTGGCCTTCTCTGCCGTCTTTGCGAGCGTCAGGTAGGCCCTGGCGGCCAGGTTGAAGTTTTCTGGATTGCCCGGATCCAGCGCCACGAGACGCGTCACGATCTGGCCCACCTTGTCGTTCTGTTCGAGCGTCAGATAGGTGACGGCAAGGTTGAAGAGCGCATCACGGCTGTTGGGGTTCTGCGACAATACCGCTTCGAACAGCTTGGCCGCGTCCTGATTGCGCATCGCGCGTGCTGCGCTGACAGCGGAGTTGAGCAGATCCTGGTACTCGTACGCGCTGGGATTCGCGATCTGCGGCTCCCAGCTCTTGGCGGCACCGGCCGTGTCACCGGCAAGCAGCAGTGCATTCTGAATGTTCTGCCGGCCGGCATTGAGGAACTGCCCCTTTGTCCCCGGCACGGCGATGAGGCTTGCATACGCGTCAGCCGCCTTGCGTGCCGCCGCGACCCTGTCGGCCCCGCTTGCCGAGTTCGCAGTCGTCATGTACACGCTGCCGAGATTCACGAACATCTGACGACGGACGTCGCGGTACGCGCTGTCGCGATTCGCCGCGTCGGCTGCCATCGTCCAGTATTCGATGGCCTTCGGGTTGTTCCCCTTCTTCGACGCGACGGTCCCGAGCACCATGGTGCCGTATGGCGACGCCGGGAACAACTTGTTCGCCTGTACCGCATAGTACTCAGCGGAATCCAGCTTCTCCGCATTCAATGCGTTGATCGCGTTGTTCACGATGTCGAGATAGAACTTCTGCCCGGCACGCCAGTAGGCCGCGTAATCCTTGCAGAGCGGCTTTGCCGTCTCGACCACCGTGAACAGCGAGTCGATCGTGGCCGGGATATCCAACACGTCGTTCGGCCGCTCCAAGAACCCCAACGTCCCGCGCTTGGGCGTCAGGCCGATGCCGGGTTGATTGGCCCACAAGCTGATGGCCGACCCGAGTACATACGCATTCGTGACTGGGTCGTCGTCCTTCTCTACCTTCTCAACCAATTTGACGGCATTCTTCAAGTTCGTCGCAGCGACAGCGGGCGCAGCGGCTTCACGCGCGAGATTGACACTCAGCGTCGCCCGGGCGGCGTTGCCTTTGGAGGCCGCGTCCACGTCGCAGGCCGGCTTGGCCGGCGCTGCCTGCGCACCAACGGCCGCCGATACGAGCCAAAGTGCGCCAACGGCGATATACGTCTTACCGAACAGAGGCATCTGAGATCTCCTGATTAGTCGTGCGGAAGCCCCGTAACCACACAGGGAGCGCACACGGGTCCGGACGGTTTCATTGCCGTTCCGCGGCGCCGAGCGCAAGCTGGTAAATATCTGCTGGCCGCCGCCCCGTCGCCAGTGCGGCTTGCCGGACGTCCTCGAACTCCGGCTTCATACGCGTATCGCCGTTCGGAAGCGTCACGGCCTTGACCCTGACGGCGTGGCCGAGGACGCTGACCGTCAGGCCGCGACGCGCGAGCGCGAGCCTGCTGACTGAGGCGCGCCGTACCCCGATGGACATCGTGTCCTGGAGCATCGCCCGCTCGAGCCGACTGGCATCCTCGGCTTTACACAAGACGTCGAGGCGAGTTCCCGCCCGTCCCTTTTTCATCAATGTGGGCAGCAGCACCACGTCGAGCGCACCGGAAACACGCAGATCGTCAGCGACCGCAGCAAGGTATTCGGGCGACATGTCGTCCACGTCGCACGTCAGCGTGACCAGGTCCTCGCGCTCACCCGCGTTGCCGGTGATGTCCATGTCGGCGAGCACGATTCGCAATGCGTTGGCGCGGCCGACAAAGTCCTTCGTGCCAGCGCCAAAGCCGCTCCTGACCGGGACGTACACGTCGGGCGGTCCACCCGACGACAGGACTCGCACGAGAGCAGCACCCGTTGGCGTCACGAGCTCTCCTGCCCCGTCGGGCCCAGGGCTTACCCTATGTCCCTCGAGCAGCTTGAGCGTCGCCGGCGCGGGCACGGGCAACAGGCCGTGTGCCGCCCGAACCGTACCGTCGCCCGTTCGAATCAAGCCGCAGCGCACCTGTTCCACTCCAAGTTCGGCGAAGCCCCAGATCGCCCCGACGACGTCGAGGATTGCATCCACGGCACCGACCTCGTGCAAGTGGACGTCCTCCGGTAACAGGCCGTGAATTGCCCCTTCCGCGGCCGCAATGTCCGCAAACGCTTCATCCGCCTTCGCACGCACGGCTGCCGGCGCTCCGCACCTAGCCACGAGTTCGCGAATCTGTGCGATGTGACGACCGTGCGGTTGCGGCGGGATGTCGAAGTCCACCTTCCAGCAGACGAGCTCACCGCGGAGGACTTCGCGAATGTCGACGACCACGCCATCGAGACGCATGCGAGCAGGAAGTGCACGCAACCATTCCTGATCGAGTCCGACGGCCAGCAGCGCGCCCAGCGTCATGTCGCCGGAAATGCCACTGAAGGGGTCCAGTATCGCAATACGCATGTGAACGACCCGCCGTGGGAGGCTAGAACCGGTACGACGCGCCGCTGCCGGTATTGAACACCAGCACATCCGCGTCCTTGGCGACACGCCCTTCCCGCACGAGCTTCTCCAGCACGCCCAGTGCGCAACCGCCTTCGGGCGCCGCGTCCACGCCGGAGGCGCGGCTCAGCCGCAACGTGTCGGAGCGAATGACATCTTCATCGACGGCGGCGGCGTCACCGTCACTTTCGTACAGCGCTCGAAGAATGAGGCGATCACCGAGCGGTCCCGGGACGCGAAGCCCGCTCGCGTGCGTTTCCGGGTTCTCCCACGGCGTCGCGCGATCCGCCCTGGCCTCGAACGCGCGAACCATCGGCGCACAGCCGGTTGCCTGCGCCACGACCATCCGTGGCATGACAATGTCTCGCGGCAGCCAACCCCCGTCCCGCATTTCGGCGAAGACCTTCCACATGCCGATCAGCCCCGTCCCTCCGCCCGTGGGGTAGACGATGTGCGACGGCAGCGTCCACCCGAGCTGCTCCGCCAACTCCAGTCCCATCGTCTTCTTTCCCTCGATGCGATACGGCTCCCGCAGCGTGGACATGTCGAAGTAGCCGCTCTCCGCTGCAAACGCGCGCGACTGTTTGCCTGCGTCGCCAATATGCCCGTCGACGAGCTGGAGATCGGCGCCCAGGGCCACAATGGTGGCAAGGATTGGGGACGGTGTGCCGCGTGGTGCGTACACGCGCACCGGGATACCAGCGGCGGCCGCATACGCGGTCAACGCGGCGCCGGCATTCCCGGCCGTTGGAACGACGACGCCAGGTACCCCAAGGTGAGCGGCGCGCGTAATCGCGGCACTCATGCCCCTTGCTTTGAACGACGCGGTGGGGTTCATCCCTTCGTCCTTGACCCACAACCTTGCGATTCCTAGTTCGCGCGCGAGGATCGGTAGTTCGTGCAGCGGCGTGGCACCTTCGCCGAGCGACACCGGTGATTCGCCGTGGCCGAGCGGAAGAACGGCCGCGTAGCGCCACATGTCCCAGCGAGGCAGGAGCGCGTCCCGCGAAGGCCAGGGAGAGTCGTAGTGGACGAGGAGCGGCTGCCCGCACACCGGACATACGGACGCAAGGTTGCCACCCGGCTGCGTATGATCGCAGGCGGAACAATCGAGATGCCAGGAACTCACGAGTTGGTTTCGTCGAGGGTGGCGGAAGGCGGAGCCGGAACGACGGCCGACTGAAGCTCAGGAGGGACGGCCGCCGGCGCGAGCGCGTCGGACGCCCGAAGGCTCTCTTGAATGTGTTGGGCGCTCCGGAGCGAGAATCCGGATACCGCTGCGATTTGTTCCGGTGTGGCGTCGCGGATTGCCTGTACGCTGCCGAATGTGGTGAGGAGCAGCCGGCGCTTGCGGTCGCCAATCCCGGGGATGCGCAACAGTTCCGATGTGATGGTCCTGGCGGCGCGACGCTTGCGCTGGAACGACACCGCGAACCGATGCGCCTCGTCGCGCGCCTGCTGCAACAGGCGCAGCGCGGGCGAACGACGCGGAAGGCGGAGTGACGCCGTGCGACCAAGCAGGAAGATCTCCTCGTCGCGTTTGGCGAGGCTGGCGAGGGGTAGCGATTCGAGTCCCAGCTGCGTCAGTGCCTCCGCGGCGGCATTCAGCTGCCCCTTTCCACCGTCGATGAGCACGAGATCAGGCAACGGCCGCTGATCGTCAAGGCGACGGCGGAAGTAGCGGGTCACCACTTCGCGTATCGACGCAAAATCGTCGATGCCCTCTACCGACTTCACCTTGAACTTGCGGTATTCGGCGCGATTGGGGCGCCCGTTCTGGAACCAGACACACGACGCCACCGTGTCCGTACCCTGGGCATGCGAAATGTCGAAGCAGACGAACGAGCGCGGCACCTTCTGCAAGCCCAACTGTCGCTGCAGTTCATACGTGGGGTCACCGGCGCGCTCCTCAGTCGGTTCGTCGCCCGTGAGGCGTGCCTCCTCGAGCAGATGGCGGGCGTTTTGCTGTGCGAGCTCCACGAGATCACGCCGCGGACCGCGCTGTGGCACGTGAATGCGCGTACGCTCGAGCGACTCCTCGAGAACGCCCCGATCCACGAGGTCGAACGGCAGCAATACCTCGAGCGCGCGTTCCTCCAGTCGGCGATACGGCCCGGCGAGGTACGTCTCGAGCACATCCGCATCGGCCTCGTCGTCCACGTTGGTAACGAACTGGTGGTCACGCGCCAGTAACTTGCCCGCGCGGATCCGCAGGAGCGCGATGACGGCATCCTCGCCATCGCGGGCGTAGCCGATTACGTCGCGGTCCCCGCCTTCGACTTCGAGCACGACGGTTGGCTCCTCCATCTTCTCCAGGTGCTCCAACGCATCGCGCAGTTGCGCCGCCCGCTCGAAGTCGAGAGACTCGGCGGCCACGGCCATGCGCTCCTTGACCTTCCTCACTACCTCGTCGGGCTTCCCGGTAAGAAAGTCGAGCACCTCGTCAATCATCGCGGCGTACTCCGACTGCGTCTGAAGCAGGATACAAGGCGCCTTGCACCGACCAATGTGATAATCGAGACAGGCACGCTCCGGCATCTGCCTGGGCATGTCGTAGCTGCACGATCGCACGGTAAAAATCCGCTTGACCAGCTCCAGCGCGCGACGCATCGCGCCCACGTCCGTGTACGGTCCGAAGTACCGCGCGCCGTCGTTGACGATGCGCCGGGTGACCCACACGCGCGGGAATGGCTCCTGCACCGTCACCTTGATGTATGGATACGACTTGTCGTCGCGCAGCGCGATGTTGAAACGCGGCTTGTGCTCCTTGATCAGGTTCGCTTCCAGCACCAGCGCGTGCGCTTCGCTTGGTACCACGATGGTGTCGAGCTCGCACACCTGCTGCATCAGGAGTCGCGTCTTGATGCTTTCCCGGTGATCGCTGGACGTGTAGTTGCGCACGCGCGACCGCAGACGTTTCGCCTTGCCGACGTACAATACCCTCCCCTCGGCATCCTTCCACAGATACACCCCAGGCGACTCGGGCAGATGCGGGATCTTGTCGAGAATCGTGTCGGAAACGGCCATGCCGAAATATACCCCTCCGGTACGGCTGCCCAAGTTGCTAACGCCTCATGACGCGCGGGACCATGCCGCGCGCTTCGGGAATGCCCAGCGCGAGAGTGAGCAGTCCGTAGACACTGGCAAACGCACCGAGTGACGCAACGCCACGGATCACGTGGGGCCACGCGATGAGCAGATGCATGACACCGTACCCGACGGCGCCGGACGCCAGCGAGGCGCCCCAAAGCTTCGCGAGCGCGCTTGGCGGGAGCCCCGTTCGCCCGATGCGTTCCGTGATTGCACGACGCAAGAGATAGAACTCGGTCCAGCCTGCAATCCCCGCGGACGCCGTCAACCCAGCGGCCCCCGTCCACGCTGGCAAGCCAAGCAACCGCGGCAACGGAAATGCGAACAGATACCCCAGGACCGCGGTGAGGCACACGCGAACGATCGCAAACCAAAGCGGCGTGCGCGTGTCACGGAGAGCGTAAAACGTGGAGGAGTACAAGCGACCGAGGGCGCTGGCGAGCAGGCCAACGGAGGAACCGGCGAGAATCATCCACGTGCGGAACGTCATGATCTCGGTGAACTTTCCGCCCTGCAGCAGTACGCCGGTGATCGCCTGCCCCAACACGAGGAGCGCGACGGCGGATGGGATGACAAAAAAGGCCACGCGGGGTAGCGCGGCGTCGAGCCGTGCTCGCAAGCGTTCGAACGCCGCAGCATCGCTCCCCGAATCGCGCGACATCTCCGGGAGCTCCGCCGCGGATACCGTCATGGCGAACAGGCTGACCGGCAGCATGTAGATCGTCGTGGCGTTCGACAGCAGCGTCACGATTCCCTTATCCGCGATGAAGCTCGCGATCTGCATGTCCACCAGCGTGCTGATCTGAACCACGCCTCGGGACACAAAGGCTGGGAGGAAGTTGCGGACAATCTCCCGAACGGGCGCGTAGCCAAAATCGAGCCGCGGCCTGAACTGCCCCAGCAGCCCGAGGACGGCCGGCATCTGCACGCTCATCTGCAATACGGCGCCGAGGACCGATGCCCATCCGAGAACGATCGCAAGATCGATCTCCCCCCGTCGCGGCCCATACAGGGCGAGCGCGGCGATCATAACGAGGTTCCAGAAGACCGGCGCGGCATACGACAGGAAGAACCGGCGGTGGCTGTTGAGGATCCCGAGGCACCACGCGCTCATGACGAACGCGCCCGCTCCCGGAAAGAGGATGCGCGTAAGGCGAATCGCGAGTTCTCGCGTCTCGCCCTTGAATCCGCCGACGAACAGGGTGACCACCACCGGCGCCGCGAGGATGCCCAGTATGACGAGCACCGACGTCACCAGGGCGAGGAGTGCCGCCGTCGCGCCGGCGATCCGGTCGGCCTCCTCGTTGTCCGCGTCGTGCAACGTCTTGGCGTAGACTGGAATGAACGACGCGGACAGGACACCTTCGCCGAAGAAATTCTGCAGCGTGTTGGTGATCTTGAACGCGCCATTGAACGCGTCGGCGACGAAGCCGGCACCAAGAAAATGGGCGATCAGCTTCTGGCGTGCGAGACCGAGGAGCCTGGACAGCAGAATGCCCGCGGCGATCAGCGCCGAGTTGCGAGCCGAGCTGGGTGCCGCGACGACAAATTTCTGGCTCACGACGTGCCACCGGACGGGTTGACAAGCGCCGCTGCGTGCCCGGCCGCTGCATCCCGCATCTCGCCAAGGAGTTCGAGCCCGTGCCTTCCCATCATCGGAACGAGATTCAACACGCGCTCCTGACGCGAGCCTTTCGGATACAGCGCCGCCCGAAGTGTGGCGACGTCACGAAGGAGATCCGTTTCGCGTCGCTTGATCCGCGCGACGAGACGCCGCTCCAGGCGATCGACGCGATGCTGCAACGATTGCGCGGCGCCTTGTACGGCCTCGCTGAGGCGAAGGCCGGCAGCTTCGGGCGCGAGGGTCGTTGGCAGCGTGGCGATTTCACGACGCAGTCGGCTGAGTGCATCCGCCGTTGGCGCCTGCATGGTAGCGCGCGCCACGGTGCCTTCGAGGGCCTCGGGGACTGCGAGCGCAGCCGGGTCGACGCCAAACTTTCCCAGCAGGCGATCGATGTCCGGCTCGACCAACGTGCACGACCAGCGGGGCATCGCGACGGGCGCGGGTGTACGTAGCACGGCCGCAACTGCGCTGACCTGCGCGAAATACGCGAGCTCGCCCGGGCCGCCGAGATACGAGATCGTTGGCAGGATGTCACGCTCGACGAGGGCGCGGAGGAGCACGTTGGGAGTCAGATGCGCATCCTTGGGTACGCGCGCGGCCTCCTCGACACCAAGTCGCCGTTTCACCGATCCCTCCCGAATGAACACGAGCGAAAGCGCCGCGACATCGTCCACCTGGGGCTCGTAGCCGGCGTCCCGCAGCTCTCGGCTCCGCGCCGCCAGCGCCGCGGCAATGCGTGGCGAGTCGTCCAACGCGGCACGCAGGACTGGCTCGCTGGCGGCGCGCACGACTGGATGTGAGGCATCCAGTACCGGCATGCCGAGTGGCGCAAGCATCTGCCGCAGCAGCGCGACGTACGCGTCACCCACGGTACACGCCGCGTCGCCGTACGCCCGGCGGACGATCGCCAGTGGACGCGGATCGGCCGAGCTTCCCGCCGCGGCGCTCAGGCGAGCGAGCTGCGACGAGAGGTCGCCGATCGGCGCGAGCGACATAGGCGTGCCGGCCGCCGGGACGTGTGTACTGCGGATCAGCTCCGCGCCGCCGACGCTCGCCAACACCGTGTACGATGCCTCGGCGAAATCAGCATCGTCCGTGGCCGCCCAGAATACAGCCGCCGTGGAAATTCCAGTCTCTCGTTCGAGCGCATCGGCGAAGGCAAGCGCACCTAACGCCTTGGCCCATGTGTAGACCGGTCCGCCAAACAGGCCTGGCTGTTGACCCGTCGTCACGACCACCCCGCCGTCGCGACGGACGCGTTCGAGCCGCTCGGCGGCAGGACCGGTCGACGCAAACGCCGGTGCCAAGGCGGTCAATTGCGCGCTCCAGTCGCGCTCGGAGGCGCGCACGGCGGCCCATTGGCGCCACGCGGCACCCGAAGCTGGGGGCGACTGGATCCACGCGGGCGGGGCTTCCCCTCGTTGAATCAACCTGGAGAGCGGCGTTCCCCCCAGCGCATCGCTCAGTATTCGGACGTCGGTCATTACCGTCGTGCTAAGATGATTGCAAAAGGGGACGTCGCCGCGAGCCCGCCGCAGTCTCGCGGAAGGTAGCCGTTACTTGTGATACGGCTCCCCACGCGCGATGGTCCCCGCGCGATACAACTGCTCGGCCAGCACCAGCCGGGCCATCTCGTGCGGCAGCGTCCATGGAGCAAGTTGAATGGTTCTGGATGCACTGGCGCGAATCGACTCCGCCAGCCCGAACGCGCCTCCGATGATGAACGCTAGCGACTGCGCGCGATCGCGCGACTGCCCGAGGAGCGACGCGAACTGAGCCGACGTCAGTCGCTCGCCGCGCTCGTCGCACAGCACCACGACCGCGCCATGCGGTATGCGCTCCAGCAGGCGATCGCCCTCGCGTTCGCTGGCCTGCTCGGGGGACGTCCCGCGACCGCTGCCCTCTCGGACCTCAGCGACGTCGAGCGGCCAGTACCGCGCCGCACGCGTCTCGTAGTCGTCGATCGCCGCCGCGAGATGCCGATCACGCGGCTTTCCCACGGCGGCGATGACGACGCGCACCTGGACGTGCGGTGACTACGCGTAGATCCCGCGAAGCCGATGCACGGTGGCGACACGGCTGATCGACACCATGTACGCGGCCGTACGCATGTTGACCTTGTGCTGCAGCGACAGCTTGAGCACGTCGGCAAAGCTTCGACGCATGATGTCGGTCAGGCGCTCGTTCACGGAATCCTCGGACCAGAAGTACCCGCCACGATCCTGAACCCACTCGAAGTACGAGACCGTCACGCCGCCGGCGTTGGCGAGAATGTCGGGGATGACGAAGATCTCCTTTTCGTCGAGTATCGAATCTGCTCCGGCTGTGGTCGGGCCGTTGGCGCCCTCGCAGATGATCCTTGCCTGGATCTTTGCGGCGTTCTTGCTGGTGATCTGATTCTCGAGCGCGGCGGGCAGCAGCACGTCAACGTCCGCTGTAAGCAACTCCTCGTTGGAGATGGGCTCACCACCGGGAAAGTGCTCGAGCGTCTTGTGCTGCTTCACGTACTTGAGCGCCGCGTCGATGTCGATGCCGCCCTTGTTCCAATACCCACCGGTCCGATCGCTGATGCCGCGAATGGCGCACCCTTCCTTGGCGAGCAGTTCCGCCGCAATGGAACCAACGTTGCCGAACCCCTGCACGGCGATGCTGGTGCCGGACAGCTTCATGCCGAGGTGCTTGAGCGCTTCCTTGATCACGATCATGCAACCGCGACCCGTGGCCTCGCGCCGTCCGAGAGAGCCGCCCATTTCGACGGGCTTGCCGGTGACGACGGCGGTGACGGTATGACGATGATGCATGGAATACGTATCCATGATCCACGCCATCACCCGCTCGTTCGTATTCACATCCGGCGCCGGGACGTCAGAATCGGGTCCGAGCGTGTGCATGATGCCATGGGTGTAGCGGCGCGTGAGGCGTTCGAGCTCGCCGGCGCTCATCTTGAGCGGGTCGCAGATCACGCCCCCCTTTGCCCCGCCGAAGGGAAGATTCACCACCGCGCACTTCCACGTCATCCAGGCGGCGAGCGCCTTCACTTCTTCGAGGTTCACGTTCATGTCGAAGCGGATTCCGCCCTTCGCAGGACCACGCGATGTGTTGTACAACACGCGGTAGCCCGTAAACACCTCGACCTCGCCACTGTCCATCATGACGGGGATCGAGATGATGATCTGCTTTTCCGGGTGCCGCAGCACCTTGTAGAGGCCTGGTTCGAGATCGAGCAGTTGAGCGGCGCGGTCGAAACGGCTCATCATCGCTTCGAACGGATTCTCTTCGTTCAGGAAGCTGTCCTTGTCCGGCATGACGATGCTGTCAGTCGGCAGTCGAAGATCGGTGGCCATGTCCTGGAGAACTCGGGCCGGCGGAGCCGGCAGTAATTGACGCGGGCTGGCGGGCCGCCAGCACGGACTCGAGTGCGTGATCAAGGACAGCGCGTCCCTGTTCGATCACGGCAATCTGGGAAACATACCACAACGACCCGACGGCGGGAGGCCACAAGGGGCCAAGCTTGACTGCATCCTTGAGCGTGCACACGATCATGTCGGCGGACGCACCCAATGCCGCCAGCGCACGGGCGTCAGCCGCACTGAAGCGGTGATGATCAGGAAACGCGCGCTCGGTGACCGTCGCGTTCAGCGAACGCAACTGAGAAAAGAACGCAATCGGAGCAGCCACACCGGCGACGGCCACCACTCGGCGTCCACTCAGCTCGACAAGCGCACGCCGCTCACCCGTGTGCGCATTCACCAGTGCGTCCGGCGTGAGCAGGCACACGGCGACGCCGGCGTGAGGAAACCTCGCGGTCAATTGCGCGCCGACGTGCTCAGCATCCGCGCGGGTCGCAGTCTTCCGAGTGACGAGGAGCACATCGGCACGCGCGACGGCCGCAAGCGGTTCGCGCAGTGGCCCGCTCGGCAGCACGCGGAGGTCCTCCCGCCACTGTTCGGCGGCGAACAGCACCCAATCGGAAACGCGAGTGATGCGACGGTGTTGAAACCCGTCGTCCAGGATAACGCAATCGGCGCCACCGTCGCGCGCGTGTGCTGCCCCGCGCACTCGGTCCCCGTCGACGATCACCGCCACGGCGGGATTCAAGCGGGCGTGCACGAGCGGCTCATCGTCTCCGTAGCCTCGCATCACCACGGCTGGCGTTCCCCCGCGGGTACGAAGAGCTGCCGCGGCCCACGCGGTGATCGGTGTCTTGCCCGTGCCGCCGACGGTCAGGTTCCCCACGCTCAGCACCGGGAGGGATGCGGGGACCGCCACGCCGTCGTCATATCGGCGATTGCGGACGGTCACGCCCGCTGAATAGATCCAGCTCGCAGGCGCGAGCGCGTAGCGCGCCGCCCGCGCCACGGCACCCTTTCCATACCAGAGCGCGTTCACGATGCGCACGGCGTCACGACCCGGGAACGGATTCTAGCAGCGCCTGAAGTCGCGAGGCCTGCTCCGCCGCTTCACGCGGTGATCCGGCATGTACCGCGACGAGTTCACCATAGTGAACGTCTACTCGCGCAAACGGCTTCGGGATCAGGAACCGATCCCAGCTCTTCAAGCGCCACGACCGCGACGCGGCCGCCCGAATGGGAACGATCAGCGCGCCGGTACGTTGAGCCGCGACCGCCACGCCTGGTGCGAATACGTGCGCCGGCCCGCGCGGGCCATCGGGTGTGATCGCGCCATCGCGTCCCGCATCGATCTCTCGCATCAACCCGATGAGCGCTCGGCTGCCGCCCTTCGACGTTGACCCGCGTACTGTGGAGTAGCCGAGCGACTCTGCTATTCGCGCCACGATCTCTCCGTCCCGATGTTCGGATATCACGATGGCAACGTTTTCGCCGCGATGCTGCCACAACAGCGGCAGCAGTTCACCATGCCACAGTGTGAAGATGACGCGCCTGTCGTTCGCGCGCGCCGCATGCAAGGCATCGATGCCGTGCGCGCGCATACGCCATGTGCTCGCGACCAGCCGGAGCAGCGCGGCGCCGACTCGCACGGTCCAGCGCACGCGACGGTCCTCGCTCACGATGCCGCCCGTTGCGGCGCGGCAGCCATCTCCACGGCCATCGCCGCCACTCGTCGGGCTGCACCTGCTTCGCCCAGCATATCGCGCACCTGCGCCAGTTGCGCTACCATCTCGGCGCGTGCCGGGCTCGCGCGGTCAAGCAGCGGCTCGAGCGCATCCGCGACGTCCACGGGGCGAAGTGCCTCCTGAACGAACTCCCGAGCAACTTCGCGCCCGGCCAACACGTTCACCAGCCCGATGAAGGGAATCTTCACCAGATATTTCGCCAAACGATAGGTAATCGGATCGGTCTTGTACGCGACGACCATCGGGCAGAGCGCCACGGTCGCCTCGAGCGTCGTCGTGCCGCTCTTACACATCGCCGCATCGGCCGCGCGCAGCAGCAAGATCGACGCGGAGGGCACCTGCGGATAGGGACATCGGTCTGATGGAATCGAGACGTGCGGTGCGGCACTGACGATGACCTTGAGTGCGCGGTCACGCCGCTGCAGTTCATGCGCGGTGGCCACGAAGAGATCGAGATGGCGCTCGACCTCCTGTCTACGGCTGCCGGGAAAGAGCGCCAAAAGCTTTTCGTCCGGACCAACGCCGACGGCGCGACGCGCCTCCTCACGGCTCGGAAGCGACAGCGCGCTGTCCAGGAGCGGATGCCCGACGAATGTCGCGTCGATGCCGTGCGCTCGAAGCATTGCTTCCTCGAACGGGAGAATGACGGCGGCACGCGAGATCGTCCGCGATAACGCGTTGAGCCGGCCAGCCCGAGACGCCCAGACCTGAGGAGTGATATAGTAGAGCACCGGCACATTCGCGGCGGTCGCGAGTGACGCCACTTTCATGTTGAATCCGGCGAAGTCGATCAACACCACCAGCGCCACGCGGCCGCTCTCGATCCGCGCGCGCAGGTCGCGGCGGAGACGCAGAAAGCGAGGCGCGCGCTTCAGCGGTTCGATGAATCCCATGACGGCCAGTTCCTCGACGTGCGCGATGAGCGTGACACCCGCTTCACGCATCCTGTCGCCCCCGACCCCCGTCAGCGCGAACCGCGCACCCGAGGCGCCAATCTCTCGCGCGACGCCAGCAGCGTGCTGGTCGCCGGAGGTTTCACCGGCGACGAAAAGAATCTCACGCACTCGGACCGAGCGGCATACGACCAGCCAGCGCCGGGAGGGTCCGCTCGATGTCGTGCACGATCTGGAGGGCGACCGCCAGCGCATCCCGGCCCGCTT
The DNA here is from genome assembly GCA_025362035.1 of Gemmatimonadaceae bacterium. Lineage (GTDB taxonomy): Bacteria > Gemmatimonadota > Gemmatimonadetes > Gemmatimonadales > Gemmatimonadaceae > AG11. The sequence continues at coordinate 23,033 of JANYIN010000028.1, forward strand.
CGCCGGTGACCGCCACCGGCGCGTCCCCGCGCACGGCAGCGAGGAAACTCTCGAACTCCAGGCGGAGCGGCTCCCCTTCCTCGGCGTCCAAAGGGATGCGCTCGACGAATGCTTCCAGCGCCAGCGGCGCCAGTGCCAGCGCGGCCATGTCGAGACCCTCGCGCAGACGAAAGAACTCTCCGTGCCCCGCCGCGAGATCGAGCGAGAGGTATCCACTGCGCTGGAAAATGCGGACCTTGCGCATGCGATCCTTCGACACCCGACTCGCGGTGATGTTTGCCACCGCGCCGGAGTCGAAAGTCAGACGCGCGTTCGCGATGTCCACGAACGGCGTCAACACCGGCACTCCGACCGCGCTGACGGACGACGCTTTGCCGCCCACCAGGGTATGCACGAGATCGATGTCATGAATCATCAAGTCCAGTACCACTGCCACGTCGGACCCGCGCGGATTGAACGGAGCAAGCCGGTCGCTTTCGATGAATCGTGGAGCATCAACGTACGGTAGTGCCGCGCGGATGGCGCGGTTGAAACGCTCCACGTGGCCCGTTTGGACGATCGCTCCGCTGGCGCGCGCTACTGCGAGCAGTTCATCGGCCTCCTCCAGCGACGCGGCGATGGGCTTCTCGATCATTGCGTGAATGCCGCGCACCAGGACTTGCCGCGCCACTCCGAAATGCGCCGGAGTGGGCACCACGATGGTGACGGCATCCACGGCGGCCAGAAGCGATTCCAGGGACTCGTGCGCCCTCACGCCCAACTCGGACGAGACATGTGCGGCGCGCTCGGGGCGCGCCTCGTAGAACCCTACAAAGTCCGGACCCAGCATGTCGCGCAGGATGCGTACGTGATGCAGGCCCAGCGCACCCGCGCCGATGACGCCAGCCCGAATCCTGGCGCTCACATCCCCACTCCGCGATCACTCCCTTCGAGGAACCGCAGCAGCTCGAGCACTTCGGGAAACGGGGTGAGCTCGGTGGCCGCCCGCTCCTTCGCCTGCGTGACGTTGAGCTCTGATCGAAAGAACAGCCGATAGGCGCGCTTGAGTTCCCGCACCACTTCTTCGGGAAAGTTGTTTCGCTGTAGACCCACGCTATTCAGGCCATAAAGCTTGATCGGATTGCCGACGGCCTTGATGTACGGCGGCACGTCCTGGGAAATGCGCGAGCATCCGCCCACGAACGAATACTGGCCGATCTTCACGAACTGGTGCGCCGCACTCTGGCCAGCGATTATCGCCTTGTCGCCGACCGTCACATGTCCCGCGAGTTGCACGCTGTTCACCAGGATGGCCCCGTCGCCGACATGGCAGTCATGCGCGAGGTGCACATACGACATGATGAAGCATCCCTTGCCGACGGTGGTCTTGAACGACTGGGTCGTGCCGCGGTTGATCGTGGAGTATTCGCGGATGGTGGTGTCGTCTCCGATTTCGACCGTCGTGTACTCGTCCTTGAACTTGAGGTCCTGCGGATCGCCGCCAAGGATGCTGCCCGACCCGATCTTCACATTCGCGCCAAGAATAACATTGCGCTCGAGCATGGCGCGAGGCGCGATGATGCACCCGTCTCCGATTACGCATCGTTCACCCACAATCGCGAACGGGCCGATCGCCACATCGTGTCCGATCTGTGCATCGGAGCTGACGATCGCGGTCGGATGAATTCGTGCGGTCACTTGTCGCGTACCATGGCGCTCATCTCGGCCTCGCACACGACCTCGCCGTCAACCTTCGCCACCCCCTGCATTCGGCACATCATGCCGCGCACCTGCAGCAGGTCGAGTTCGAACCGAAGCTGGTCGCCTGGCTTCACCGGCTTGCGCCACTTCACGTTGTTCAGCGACGTGAAGTAAACGACCTTGTTTTCCGGATTCGGCACGGTGCCCATCAGCAGCATCCCTCCCACCTGCGCCATCGCCTCGACGATCAGTACGCCGGGCATAATCGGATGTCCGGGAAAATGGCCCTGGAAGAAGGGCTCGTTGATCGTGACGTTCTTGATGCCGACGATACGTTTCTGCGGCTCGATCTCCAGCACGCGATCGACCAGCAGAAAGGGATAGCGGTGCGGAAGCACCTTCATGATCTCCTCGATTCCGAGCACCTGACTCTCCTGCGCCAACGACGCTTGCAATGCGCGCACGAACAACACCGTGCCGCGGTGACTGGGTTTGTGCGCCACGATGCGCGCCCGAAGGCGCGACCCCGCGAGCGCGAGATCACCAACACAATCCATCATTTTATGTCGCACGAACTCGTCGGGCGAGCGGAGCGTGTTCTCGACGACGCCGTCTCCGTCGAGTACGACGGCATTCTGCGTGGACGCGCCCTTGATCAAGCCGCGCGCCCGAAGCGACTCCACCTCGCTCATGAACCCAAACGTACGAGCAAAGGCCAACTCCTGCCCGAACGTCGCCGTCGTGATCCGGCTCGCGAACCGCTGCTGGCCGATCAGGGCATGGGGAAAGTCAATAAAGACTTCGAGTTCCAGTCCGTCCGACGGAAACGCTTCGTACACGGAGTCGCCGTCCTGTAGTCGCACGGGCGCGGTGAGTCGCCCCGTCCAGGTGCATCCGGGCTGCTCGCAAATACCAGCCGCGCCCAACGCCTCGAAGAATGGTCCAGCGCTGCCGTCCATGATCGGCGGTTCGGGACCGTCCAGCGAAATGAGCACGTCGTCGATGTCATGCGCCAGCACCGCCGCAAGGACGTGCTCCACCGTGTGCACCGCGTTGGGCTCGTCGCCAAGTTGCGTGCGCCGCTCTGAGAGCACCGCATGCTCCACCAGCGCTGGAATCACCACGGCGCCCGGGAGATCCCTGCGCAGGAAGCGAACGCCCGTACCACTATGAGCGGGCTGGAATTCGAGCGAACACGGCACGCCCAGGTGCAGGCCCACGCCACTGACGACCGCGGAACCGCGAATCGTGCGGCGCATCAGAGCGAATCGCTTTGGTCGCCGTGGTCGACGAGGCGCTGCAGCCTTCGCATGATCGCTGGAAGCTTGAACAGCGCGGCCTGAGCGCGCAACGCGTCCCGGTGGGGGCGAGCCGGATATCCCGACCACGTCTCGCCGGCGGGAATGTCGCCGAAAACGCCCGCCTGTGCGCCGAGCCGCGCGCCGCGACCGATGGTGTGATGGCCGGACACGCCGACCTGCCCACCCAGTATGCACCCGTCTTCCACACGGACAGACCCCGCGATGCCGCACTGCGCCACCAGCAGGCAGAGCCGCCCGACGCGCACGTTGTGCCCGACCTGCACAAGGTTGTCGATCTTGGTGCCAGCCCCGATCACCGTATCATCGATACTGCCGCGATCGATGGTCGTATTGGCCCCGATCTCGACATCTGACTCCACGATGCATCGCCCTACGTGCGGGATCTTCGCGTGCACTCCGTCGCGAAACACGTACCCGAATCCGTCCGAGCCCAGACGCGCTCCGGCATGCACCCGCACCCGCGCTCCGAGCGAAGTACCGGGGTAAAGCGTCGCGCTCTCGAACACCTCGCAATCATCACCGATCTCGACGCCGGCGCCAACCACAACCTGTGCATGCAGGTGTACGCGCGCGCCGATGGTCGTGCCATCCCCTAGCACCACGAAGGGGCCGATCGTCACGTCCTCGCCCAACGACACCCCACGGCCTATGACGACGGAGCCGTGTATGCCCGGAGGGTGTCGTGTGGGGGGATGGAGCACGGGGAGAAGCGACAGCATCGCCTCGTACGGGTTCACGACGATCACGCGTGCCCCGACTGAACCCGGTGTGTCGGCAAACTCGGGCGTCACGAGCACAACGCCGGCCGCCGACACGGTAAACACAGGCGCATACTTCGCGCTGGCGAGAAACGAGAGGTGGTGCGATTGCGCGCGATCCAAGGACGCCACGCCACTCACAACCGCCGCGTGATCTCCCCGGACTGTTCCCCCCGTGGCTTCCGCAATCGCCACGGCGGTGAGAACCCGTGGCTCGGGACGCTCACCGCCGCTGAATTCCGTTGATCGTGGGGCGCCTGCCACGCGTCAATCGAGCGGCGGCGTGGGCGGACGCGTCGCGCCGGACGGCGCGGGCTTCGGGCCGGTCACGTCGGGCTTTGGCCCAGTCGCGGTCGCGCCTGCAGCGCGCAGCCTGGCCATCACGCGATCGGTCACGTTGAGGTTCTTGTCGAGCGCGACGATCGGAGACCCCTGATCAGCGTTGAAGATAAACGAGTACCCCCCTTCGACGCGGACGTCTTCGATCGCGAGCTTGATGCGGTCCAAGATCGGCTGCACGAGCTCGCTCTGCCGCTGCTGGGCCTTCTGTTGCAGTTCGTTGGTGCGCTGGCGAAAGGAGGCTTCCTTGCCCTGGATCTCCTTGGTCTGCGCATCCCGCAGGGCCGGCGTCAAGGTCGCCTGCCGCTTCTCGAACGCCGCAATCATTGCCTGAAGCGAATCGCTCATGCGCTTGATCTCGCCTTCGAGCGGCGATGTTTCCTTGATGAACTGAGCTTCAGCCTCGGCGCGACCGGGCGCCTGTTCGAGCAACACTGACGACGTGATGTACGCCAGTTTCTGGCCTTGCGCCGCAGCGCGGCCGTTCAATACCACCATCAGGGCAAGCGCGACGGGAATCGCGCGGAATAACGCACGCATGTGAACTCCAGAGGTTAGAAGAGCTGACCGAGCTTGAAATGCAATTGCCACGCGGGAGACCGGACGCCATTGACCGTACGGTCGAAACCGTAGCCCCAATCGAGGCCGAGCGGGCCAAGCGGCGTGACGATCGACGCGCCCACACCCGCGCCACGGAACAGACGCGTTGGATTGAAGTCGCGCGGGCGGGCCCAGATGTTTCCCGCGTCGTAGAACATGTCGAAATTGAGCTGCTGATTCACGCGCAGGTCGAGTTCCACAGTGCTCGTGTAGAATGCGCTGCCGAATGACGCCGGCTGCGCCGTGTTTGCGCCACTCGAGTTCTCGATGTATCCGCGCGGTGTGATGGAAAATTCCTCGTACCCACGGAGCGGTTCGCCGTACTGCACGCCGCCGAGCGAAAACTTCTGCGACACATAGAACCCACCCGGGTCGCCGAACACTGCACCGCCACGAACGGAGAGGCCGAGCGCCAGGGTCAACGGATCCGAACCCAGCTCGCCGCCGCCGAACTGCGCCAACGAGGCGTAGTGCCGCATCTCACCCGTATAGCGGGTGTACTTCGCGCCGCCGAAAAGCAGGCCGTTCACCTGCGCTGAGAGAGTCTGTTTTCCCCCATCCGTCGGAAATGGAAGGCCGATGCGCGTGTCGTGCTCGTACGACACACCCATTGTCTCGCGCTTGCACGAGACGATGCTGCAGTTGATGGTGCTGACGAGTCCGGAATCTCCGTACGACGCACGTTCGCCACCGTACGACAGGAACACGCGCGAGAAGCGCGAGCCGAGCAACGGAAACCCAATCTGCAGCTGACCACCGACACGCGTCTGCTGTCCCACGTCCGCGATGTAGTAGCGCGTCTGCGAGTGGTACGCGGTCACCGTCCCCGACACCTGCGACTCCCTGATGAACGGGTCGGTGTAGGTCATGCTGAAGTCCTTGACGTACTGGCCAAACTGCGCGTTCACGGAACCGCGTTTGCACAGTCCGAACAAGTTTGGCTGATCGAAGCCGAGAAATCCGCCGATGCCAGCGCCCTGACCCACCGACGCACCGAAATTGACGTTGCCAGTCCGCTTTTCCTTGACGCGAAAAATAATGTCGAGATCGCCCTGGTCGTTCGCACGCTTGGTATCCGGCGGCGCAATCGGCGTTTCGAAGAAGCCCAGATTGCCGATGCTCTGATAACTCCGAATGAGCGCGTCGCGACGAAAGATGTCCCCCGGCACCACGAAGATCTGGTTGCGGATGCAGTTCTCGGACGTGATGTCGTTTCCGAGAATCTCCACGCGATTCACGATGGCCGGCTGACCCTCGTCTATTTCCCACCGGAGATTGACCGTGGGCACGGAATCGGAGCCCACCCGGCGACGATCCACCACCGGACGAACGCTCGCGTAGATGTACCCCTCGTTCGCGTACGCTTCCCCGACCCGGCGCGTGGCGTCGTCCCACCTGGCTTGGTCGAAAAAGCTCGCGTCGTCGCTGGTGCGTCCAACGCGGAGCACCCCCTTAGCCGCGCCCAGAATTGTCTTCGGCTGCTCACCGAATGGATAGAAGCGCTGAATGTCCTCGCTGGAAAACCGACGGCTCCCGGTGGCTTCGAAGGTACCGATGCGATAGCGGGGGCCTTCCTTTATTGTCAGGTCCACGAGAGCCTTGCCCCGCCCCCTGTCCACCTTGATGGTGTCCTTGAGGACCTGGGCGTCCAGGTAGCCTCGGGACGAATACAGGGCAGGAATGCGTTCACCCACGTCGCCGGCGAACTTGTCCGCGTCGAGCTCGCCCTTCTTGAACCACAGAAACCCCTCGGGCTTGGTTTCCATGGCCGCAACCAGGTCCTTGTCGGGCACGCCCTGGTTTCCGGTGACGGAGACGCCGGAAACGGACAGTCGCTTGCCTTCGTCCACGCGGAACAGCAGCGAAACCTGTCCGCTTACCAGGGTGGTTTCCGGCCGCACTTGAGCGAGATAATAGCCTTCCGCCTGGTACAGCGAGTCGATCCGTTGCATTGAGTGCGCGATCTGCGCCGGGTCGACCGGGCGCCCGATGAGCAGATCGACGCGGTCGCGGACCTCGCCGCGCGGCAGGTGGTCGGTGCCCGCGACGTCGACGGCGCCCAACAATGGCCGCTCCTTCAACGTGAAGGCGAGCGCCGTTCTTCCGCCGTCGCGGGCGACCTCGCAGGTCGCCGCGACGTCATCAAACTGCCCGGTGGCATGCAGCGCCTTGATCGCGCGATCCAGCGCGCGGTAACTGACCGGGCCCGCAACGAGCCCAGCGTCACCGCGCAGAGAGGCATCCGCCGTGCGAGTGGCACCGCGGAAGACGATTGTATCGGGAGTGGCGCATCGCCCTGCAACCGCAGGGTCCTGCGCACGCGCCGTCGCCCCCAGTACGAGCAGGGCGACGGCGGAAAAAATCAGACGTCGCATCCACACAATATACACTCGAAAAGGCCGGCAGGGTCCCCAAGTTTGGACCCCGCCGGCCTAGTCTTGGTTGCTTTTCCGCCAACCTTGCTAGGCTTGCGATGCGCTCGAAAGCACCCTGAAGTCCAGCTTCGAGCCATCCGCAGCCGCATCCACCTCGATCTCGTCGCCGCGCGTGAACTCACCAAGCAGAATCTTGTCGGAGAGCGGATCTTCGATGAATTTCTGAATCGACCGCTTCAACGGACGCGCTCCGTAGCTCTCGTCATAGCCGTGCTTGACGAGCAGCTCCGTGGCCGAGTCCGTGAGTCGGATGGTGAGGTCGTCCTCGGCCATGCGCTTCCGGACATCCCGAAGCAGGATGGAAACAATCTGAGAAATGTGTTCACGGCTGAGCGGATGGAAGACAATGACGTCGTCCAGGCGATTGAGGAACTCTGGATTGAACACGACCTTCAACTCCTCCTTCACCTTCTCCTGCATCCGCTCAAACGACGTAGTGGAATCGCCTGTCGTAAAGCCCAAGCCCTTTCCCTTGGTGATGTCGCGCGCGCCCACGTTGGAGGTCATAATCACCACCGTGTTCTTGAAATCGATCTGCCGGCCGTAGTTGTCCGTGAGGTGTCCCTCGTCGAGCACCTGCAGAAGGATATTGAACACGTCTGGATGCGCTTTCTCGATTTCATCGAGAAGGATGACCGAATAGGGCTTGCGCCGAATGGCCTTCGTGAGCGTACCGGAGTCCTCGTATCCCACGTAACCCGGCGGCGCACCGATGAGCCGCGACACAGAGAACTTCTCCATGTACTCGCTCATGTCCACGCGAATCAGCGCGGACGCGTCCGCGAACAGAAACTTCGCGATGGATCGTGCCAGCTCGGTCTTACCCACTCCGGTCGGGCCACAGAAAATGAACGAACCGATCGGCCGATTCGGATCCTTCAGGCCCGCTCGGCTGCGGCGGATCGAGCGGCTGAGCGCCTTGATGGCCTCGTCCTGCCCGATGACGTTCTGGTGCAATTCGTCTTCCATCCTCAGGAGGCGGCTCGTTTCCGCTTCCTGGAGCCGCGTCACGGGAATCCCCGTCCAACGGCTCACGATGAACGCGATTTCCTCTTCGCCAAGCACAGGACGGTGCGACTGGCGCCGTTGCTCCCATTCGTCCTGCTTCTTGCGAATGTCCCCCTGAATCTCCCGTTCCTTGTCGCGAAGCGACGCGGCGCGTTCGAAGTTCTGGTCGCGAACGGCCGCTTCCTTTTCCGTGTTGACGCGTTCCAGGTCAGTCTTGAGGGCAGCAACTTCTGGTGGCGGGGCCTGCGCCGCGAGGCGGGCGCGCGCGCCGGCCTCGTCGATCACGTCGATGGCCTTGTCGGGCAGGAAGCGATCCGTGATGTAGCGCTCCGACTGCTTGGCCGCGAGCACGAGCGTGCTGTCGGGGATCGTCACCTTGTGATGATCCTCGTACTTCTTTCGCAGCCCCTTGAGAATTTCCACCGTCTCATCGATGGACGGCGGATCAACCACCACCGTCTGGAACCTGCGCTCCAGCGCACCGTCCTTCTCGATGTACTTGCGATACTCGTTGAGTGTCGACGCGCCGACACACTGCAGTTCGCCCCGCGCGAGCGCGGGCTTGAGCATGTTGCTGGCGTCAATGGCCCCTTCGGCGGCGCCGGCACCCACGAGCGTGTGCAACTCGTCGATGAACAGGATGACGTTCTTATTCTGGGCGATCTCGTTCATTACCGCCTTGAGCCGTTCCTCGAACTGACCTCGGTACTTGGTGCCGGCAATGACCGCTGCCATGTCGAGCGACAACACGCGGTTGTCGCGCAGAGATTCCGGGCACTCCCCGTTGGCGATGAGCTGCGCAAGCCCTTCCACGATGGCCGTCTTGCCCACGCCGGGCTCGCCGATCAGGACCGGATTGTTCTTCTTCCGGCGCGTCAATACCTCCATGACGCGCTCGATTTCCTTGGCGCGCCCTATGGTCGGGTCGAGCTGACCTTCCGCGGCCAACTGCGTGAGATCGCGGCAGAAATGATCGAGAGCGGGCGTCTTGGACTTCTTTTCGCCCTTGGGCGCTGCCGGCTGCGGCTGTGCCGTGGTCGGAGCACCGCCCTGCTGCTGCGGCATCTCTGTGCCGAGGATTCGGAGCGTTTCGGCACGCGCTGCCTCGAGGTTCACTCCCGCGTCGGTCAGGACCTGTGCGGCAATGCCCTTTTCCTCTCGCAGCAGACCCAGCAGGAGATGCTCGGTGCCTACATACGAGTGGCTCAGCTCGCGCGCTTCGCTCATGGCGAGCTCGAGGACCTTCTTCGCGCGCGACGTGTACGGCAGGTCCGGGCCCGTGGTCTGAGCCGCCTTACCCTTCTTGACCGTCTCCTCGATCTTCGACTGAATCTCGTCCAGTTCGACGGAGAGGTTTTGGAGCACGGTGGCGGCGACCCCCTCACCCTCACGGATGAGCCCGAGCAGGATATGCTCCGTTCCCACGTACTCGTGGTGGAGACGGGCGGCTTCCTCGCGCGCCATCGCAAGGACCTTCCGCACCCGCTCAGTAAAGTTGTAGCCGTTCATTCAGTCCCTCAGAGAAACCCAAGGTGGACGCGCTGCTAGCCGACCCCGCCCGCTTCATCCTCAAGCGCCTTCCGCACAAATCGGGCGCGCGCGAGGTTCGTCTCGCTCTCGGTGAGCGAGCGTCCTTCCGCCGACGACAGATGCGCCGCCTGCGAAAAGATCAGGAGCTTGTTGAGGGTATATACACTGAGGCCACGGATGAGTTTCAGTCCGACGGCCAGGCGAACGCCGCTGAGATAATTCATCGCTTCGTCGAACGTGAGGCTTCGCGCATATCGCAGCGTGCCGTACGCCCGCCAGAGCTTGTCTTCGATAATATAACCCGCATCGCGAAGCAGCACGCGCCGGGCTTCCTCCTCACGTTCGATCACATGTCCGACGACCCGAATCAGCTGGTCGAGCAGATCGTCTTCCGACCGACCCAGCGTCGTCTGATTGGAAATCTGGAAGAAATTCCCTACGACTTCGGACCCCTCCCCATACAAGCCTCGGTAAGTAAGCCCCATTTGCTGAAGTCCCGCCAGCACGCGCCCAATTTCCTTGGTCAACACCAGCCCCGGTAGATGAATAAGTACCGACGCGCGCATTCCGGTTCCCACGTTCGTCGGGCACGCCGTCAAATATCCGAACTCGGGGTGGTATGAGAAGGGGACCCTGGATCCCAGCTCTCGGTCAACTCGGTCGAGCGCGGCGAACGCCGCCGGCAGATCGAATCCGGATTGCAACGACTGCATGCGGAGATGATCCTCCTCATTGATCATGACGCTCAAACCATCCGACAGATACACCGCGGCCCCGCTGCGCAACGGATGTTGCGGCTCGAGCCCCGCCAATTCCTTGCTCACGAGATGGCGCTCGAATAACATCGCACGGTCAGCCGGGCCCAGCTCGTCTACGCGGACCATGAAGCTCTCCGGCACGTTCATCTCGCCGAGCGCCTCCCGCACCTGCGAGAGCACGCGCAGACGTTCCCCGTCCCGCGCCCTGGCCGCGAACGCATAACCATCCACGTTGCGTGCCAGCCGTACACGGGTGGACAGCACGACGTCGGCGTGCTGCCCTGACGCATCGAGCCAGCGCACGCCGCCGTCCGGCAGCAACGACAGATCCAGTGTCATTCGAGCACCCGGATGCGATCCCGCAGTTCGGCCGCCGCTTCGAACTGCTCCTGCTCGATGGCGCGACGCAGCCGTTCCCGTAGTTCACCAAGCGTGCCGGCCTTTTCGAGCACCGCTTCCTGCGGAGCGCGGTAGGGTCGGCCCGTGTGCCGGGAACCGCCGTGCACGCGGCGCAGCAGCTCCCGCATGCTCACTTCGAACGTGGAGTAGCACCGGGAACAGCCCAGGCGTCCCGTCGCGCGGAAGTCTTTCATCGTGAGCCCGCAAAAAGCGCACGTTCCCGAGTCGGTGCTGGTCGGCACGGTCTGCTGCTGCATCGCCTGCAGAAATTCCCCCAGCGGGTGCTTCGGCGTGGCGACCGACGTTTCGACGCCGCGCTCCGCTGCACACTGCTCGCACAGATGCAACTGACGAACCGCATTGTTCTCGATGGTCGTAAGGTTCACGACGGCATCCCGTTCGTGACAACTATCGCACACCATCAGACGACGACCTCCGGCAATCCAATCTGAGTGAGCTTCCCGTCCTCGAGTTGCAGGATGCGGTCCGCGCGGGCCGCGAGCGAGCGATTGTGCGTGACTACCACCATGGCAATTTCCAGCTCTCGCGACAACTCGGCGAACAACTCGTGCAGCAGTTCGCTGTTCATGTGATCGAGGTTTCCCGACGGCTCGTCGGCCAGCAGCACCGAGGGATCCGCGGCCAGCGCACGCGCCACCGCCGTGCGCTGTTGCTCACCGCCGGACAGCGCCGACGGACGATGCGACATCCGGCCACCGAGTCCCACGCGGCCCAGTAGGTCCGCGGCGCGACGTCGCGCCGCTCCCTCCTCGAGGCCCGCGATTCGCAGCGGCATCATCACGTTCTCCAAGGCCGTGAATTCACGCAATAGATGGTGGAACTGGAACACGAAGCCCACCGTCCGGTTCCGCAACGCAGACACCTCGTCGTCAGAAAGGCCGGACAGCGCATGGCCGCCGATGCGGACCACGCCGGACGACGGGTGATCGAGCGCCCCGAGAAGGTGGAGGAGCGTGCTCTTGCCGGCGCCACTGGCGCCGACCACGGCGACCATCTCGCCGCGTTCCACGAACATCTCGACGCCATCGAGAACGGTGATGAGCGCACCATCGCCGCCGATGTACGTCTTAGTCAGGGCACGCGCCTCGATCACGCTCATTCGCGCATTGCCTCCACCGGCGTCAGCCGTGACGCCTGCAACGCGGGATACATCGTCGCGACGGCGGCGATGAGCAGACTGGCCGCGACGGTCAGCCCAATGTCCAGGGGTGCGCGCGACACCGGAAGGTGATCGATGAAGTACACCTGCGGGTCAAGCTTGATGAGACGGTACTTGTCCAGGCCAATGGCGGTCGCCAGTCCCACCGCAAGCCCGAGCGACGTGCCAACGACGCCGATCAACATGCCCTGCACCAAAAAGATCCTGCGTATGGAGGCGGCGGGCATGCCCATCGCTCGAAGGATTCCGATCTCCTTTGTCTTGTCGGCCACGACCATCGTCAGCGTTCCGACGATGTTGAAAGCCGCTACCAGAATGATGAGCAGGAGGATGAACGTCATGCCGAGCTTTTCGAGACGCAACGCCTGAAAGAGCGACTTGTTCTGAGCCTGCCAGTCCTCCGTGCGGTAGGGATATCCCAGCGTGCGCGCCAGATCCTCCGCGATCGCGGGCGCCGCCTCCCGGTCATACGTGCGAAGCTCCAATCCCGTCACATCGTTCCCCATGTCGGCGAGCTGCTGTGCCACCGAGAGCGCCACATAGATATAGCCGTTGTCGTATTCGTACATCCCTGTTTCGAAGACACCCGTGACCTCCAGACGCATCTCACGCGGGATCGGCGTACCGGTGACCGGACTGATGCCGGTGCCCACCGTCGTGAGGGTGACGGAATCGGCGCCGGGATACACTCCCAGCCGATTCGCCAGCTTGGATCCGATGACGGCCCCCCGCTTATTCCCGTCGGTCGTCGAGAACCGAAAGTCGCCCGACGTCCGATACGAACGGATCGTCGTGACCGGGGGACCGCCCTCACCCTCGGGAATGATGCCCATGACGTAGGCGCCGTCACTGTACTTGTGTCCCGCGCCGACCAACGCCTTCGTGAGGACAAACGGCGCCGCCGCCACCACGCCAGGCTCGGCCCGCGCCTTGACCAGCGCGGAGTCCCATTTCCGAAGTACCATGTCCGATCCGTAATTCAGCACGCGGACGTCCGGACTGCCAATGAGAATCTTGTCGCGAAGATCGTTCTGCAACCCCGTCATCACTCCCATGATGACGATCAGCGCGCTGACGCCGATCACCACACCGCCGATGGCGATGACGCTGATCAGTGACAGCAGCTTCGACCCGCGCCGGCTACGCAGATATCTCCACGCGATTCCGATCTCGAGGCGCCTCATTCTGGTCGCATGGTAGGAAAGAGAATCGCGTCGCGAATATTCGAGGTGTTGGTGAGGTACATGAACAAACGATCGATACCGATACCCACGCCCCCCGTGGGAGGCATTCCATACTCCATCGCGCGCAGGTAGTCCTCATCCACGCCACTTGCCTCCTCATCGCCCGCGGCCTGAAGACCGGCCTGGGCCTCGAAGCGTTGGCGTTGATCGATGGGATCGTTCAGCTCGCTGAACGCATTCGCCAGCTCTCTTCCACCCGCGAACAGTTCAAATCGTTCCGTCAGGCGAGGATCCCCGCGTTTCGGCTTTGCCAACGGCGAGAGCTCGACTGGATAGTCGATCACGAAGGTCGGTCGGTCGATCTTGCGTTCGACGAACGCCTGGAACAGTTCGTCGAGTAGCTTGGGTCGACTGAGCGAATCGACTCGTTCGATCCCGTGCCCGCCGGCGATCGACCGAAGGACCGCAGTGTCCACCGTCATCACGTCGTGCCCGACGGCGGCGGAGAGCGACGGCACCCATTCGATCCGGGGAAATGGCGGTTGGAGCAGTGGAATGACATCGCCGATCCCCGGCACGGCGCGCACAGCCTCGGCGACATGAACGACGAGCGACTCGACCACCGTCATCATCTCGCGATAGTCGGCCAGTGCCTGGTAGAATTCGAGCATCGTGAATTCCGGATTGTGTGTCCGGTCGATGCCCTCGTTCCTGAAGTCGTGGCCGATCTCGTACACCCGATCGAAGCCGCCGACGATCAGCCGTTTGAGGTACAGTTCGTCCGCGATTCGGAGAAACAACGGCATGTCGAGAGAGTTGTGATGCGTCGTGAAGGGCCGGGCTGCCGCCCCTCCGTACAGCGGCTGCAAGACGGGCGTTTCGACCTCGAGAAAGCCCCGGCCGTCCAGGAAGGCGCGAATGGAGGACACGAGGCGACTCCGCGCGATGAACAGCGTTCGCACCTCGGGATGGACCGCGAGGTCCGCGTACCGCTGGCGATACCGCTGCTCGGCGTCGGCGAATCCGGAATGACGCACGATGATACCGTTGACGATTTCTTCCTTGCCATACGGCAGCGGCCGCAACGACTTCGCTAGCATTTCGACGGACGCCACGCGCACGGTCACCTCTCCGGTGCGTGTCCGCATCAGGGTTCCACCCGCGCCGACGACGTCTCCAATGTCAAATAGAGCGAGGTGGCCGAACACTTCGTCGCCCAACTCGTCCTTCCGGAAATACAACTGAATGCGCCCACTCGCGTCGGCCAAATGGGCGAACGCGGTCTTGCCGTGCGCACGCCAGGCCACGAGCCGGCCCGCGACACGGACGGTGCCCCCCTCCTCCTCGCCGTCCGCGAGGGACTGAACGGCGGCCGCGGCCTCATGCGTCCGGTCGAATGCGTACGCAAATGGGGGGATGCCAGCGGCCACCAGCGCTTCGAGCTTTTCTCGGCGCGCTATCCGCACGAAGTTCAACTCGTCGCTCACGGCGCGTGTCCCGCAGTGACACCGCCCGTCTGCTTGAGGAACGCTTCGATGAACGGATCAATGTCGCCATCCATCACCTTCTGCACGTCCGTGAGCTTGAGTTCCGTGCGATGGTCATTGACCATGGTGTACGGTTGAAACACGTAGCTGCGTATCTGGCTGCCGAACGAAACGTCCGATTTGTTGGCGTCCATTTCCGCCTTCTTGGCGAGCTGTTTGTTCAACTCGATCTGATATAGCCGGTTCTTCAGCATCTTCATCGCGGTCGCCTTATTCTTGCCTTGCGATCGCTGTGCCTGCGACGCGGTGACCACCCCGCTCGGCAGGTGTGTGATTCGCACCGCTGAACTGGTCTTGTTCACGTGCTGTCCGCCAGCACCAGAGGCACGATACACGTCGATCTTCAGGTCCTCGTCGCGAATCTCGATGTTGATGTCGGTGTCCACGACCGGGTAGATGAACACTGACGCGAAGCTCGTGTGTCGTCGCGCCTGCGAATCGAACGGCGAGATGCGCACCAATCGATGCACGCCACTCTCGGCCTTCAGGAACCCGTACGCATTGTGCCCCTTGATCTCGAGGACGGCCCCCTTGATGCCGGCCTCTTCTCCGTCGCTCAAGTCGACGATTTCCACCGAGTACCCTTTCCGCTCGGCCCACCGCGTGTACATGCGCATGATCATCGATGCCCAGTCCTGCGCCTCGGTGCCACCTGCGCCGGCACTGATCTCCAGTTGGGCGTCACGCCAATCATCCGGGTGGGAGAGCAGCGAGCGAAGGCGAAACGCCTCCAGCTCCTGCGCGATGCGCTCCGTCTCGCGCAGCAACTCGGCATCGAGCTCGGTGTCCGGGTCCGCCTCGAGCAGTTCCGCCACTTCGCGCGTACTCTGGACGCGCTCGACAATCGCTTGAAACGGATCCACCCAGGTCTTGAGAGCCTTGACCTGCTGAACGATACCCTGCGCCGTCTCCTGGTCGTTCCAGAAGTCAGTGCTGCCCATACGCTCTTCGAGCGCGATCAGCTCCTGCCGTTTGTGGTCGAGGTCAAAGGTACCTCCTCAGCTCGGCGAGCTGATCGTCGTACGAGGACAGCAGCCGAGCGCGTTCAGCTCCTGCCGCTTGTGATCGAGGTCAAAGGTACCTCCTCAGCTCGGCGAGCTGATCGTCGTACGAGGACAGCAGTCGGGCGCGTTCGGAATCCGCCATGTCGTTCTCCCGGGTAACAC
>JANYIN010000038.1 GCA_025362035.1 Gemmatimonadaceae bacterium
GATCCCGCGCGCCTTCTCTTCCGGCGCCTTGTCGATCTGGTCGAAGGCCACCACCTGCGCCAACCCCTTCGCCGCCTGAATCGTCGTGATCGCCGCCGTCAACGTCGTCTTCCCGTGATCCACGTGGCCGATCGTGCCCACGTTCACGTGGGGCTTCGTGCGCTCGAACTTTGCCTTTCCCATGACCGATACCGAAATGCAAA
This sequence comes from Gemmatimonadaceae bacterium, assembly GCA_025362035.1. Taxonomy (GTDB): domain Bacteria; phylum Gemmatimonadota; class Gemmatimonadetes; order Gemmatimonadales; family Gemmatimonadaceae; genus AG11. The sequence continues at coordinate 204 of JANYIN010000038.1, forward strand.
AGGGTTGGACAGCTAGTAGCCCCCGAGGGAGGACATCTCCTCAGCGGCCACATTCAATCGAGCGCCATTCCCGCCGCCCGGCGGTCAGTCGCCCGTTTCACCTGGTTCGCCGCCCTCGCCGACAGAGCAGCCCATCACCTTCAGAGCACGCGACCGGGATTGAACCGGTGACCTCACCCTTACCAAGGGTGTGCTCTACCAACTGAGCTACGCGTGCACCTTCAACCTCGATTTCCCTGCCGATGTTCCGGCGGAGACCAGCGGCCGTCGCGTCAGGCGACGGGCTGCTTCACACACTGCTCTTCACCCTGCGTCACTGCAACACTCAGAGCGGGAGACGGGGCTCGAACCCGCGACATCAATCTTGGAAGGCTTGCGCTCTACCAGCTGAGCTACTCCCGCGAAGAACCGCCCCGATACGTGGCCCCGCTACGAATCCGCGGCGCATGGTGGGGGAAGGATTCGAACCTTCGAAGGCTTGCGCCGTCAGATTTACAGTCTGATCCCTTTGGCCACTCGGGAACCCCACCGCACATCTCTCGCACGACGACGCAGCACGTGCGCTCAATTGCAACTGCAGAGCTGACGGCGAGAATCGAACTCGCAACCGCCTGATTACAAATCAGGTGCTCTGCCAATTGAGCTACGTCAGCAGACGCCCGTTTCAGCGAGAGACACGTAGGATAGTTAGCTGCGGGAGGGGAGTCAAGGCGACTCACCACCACGACTTAGAGTCCGCGCGCCAGCCTCAGGACCCTCCCCCGACCAGACCGTGAGCGACCGTGACCGTCAGGCAAACCGCCCAAGATCAGTCCAGCTTCCAGTGCGTCTCGCCCGCCGAATCCTCGATCGTCACTCCTCGGCTGGTCAGCTCGTGACGAATCCGGTCGGCCTCGGCAAAATCCCGAGCGATTCGGGCCGCGCGGCGCGCCGCGAGTTGCTCCTCGATCCACTCCGCCAGCCCCTCGTCGGCCGGCTCCCGGTCGGGCACGATGTCGAGGATGCCGTCAATGCGATCGAGCGCCGCGCGAGCGCGCTCGACCGCGGTCCGGTCGCCGCCCTTTCGGTCGAGCTCGGCATTCCCTCGGCGGATGAACTCGAACAACGCGGCGAGCGCCTCTGGCCCATTCAAGTCGTCGAACAGAGCGGCCTCGGCCTGCGCGACCGCCTCGTCCGCCGCCTGCACCAACGCAGGGGTGCCGCCAAGCGCCATGGTCGTGTCCGAGCGTAGCCGCTCGGCAAAGTCCCCTACCCGTCTCACCGCCTGGCGCGAGGCCGCCAACGCCTCTTCCGAGAGGTTGAGCTCCTTGCGATAGTGCGTGTTGAACACGAAATGCCGGAGCGCCGCGGCGGAGAATCTGGCTTCCCGCAGGCCCTGCACTGTGCTGACGTTGCCAACGCGCTTCGCCATCTTGGCGCCTTCCGTCAGCAGGAACGCACCATGGCACCAGACGCGAGAAAACGGCTGCCCCGTGGCCGCTTCACTCTGCGCGATCTCGTCCTCGTGGTGGGGAAAGATGAGATCGATGCCGCCGCAATGCAGATCGAGCGTGTCCCCGAGCAGGTCCATCGCCATCGCAGAGCACTCAAGGTGCCAGCCCGGTCGGCCACGTCCCCATGGGGAGTCCCAGGACGCGCCGGTGATTTCATCCTCTTCTTTCGCGGCCTTCCAGAGCGCGAAATCCTGCGCGTTCTCCTTACTGTAGTCGTCCTGGATGACCCGGGCCCCCGGCTTGATTTCACGCGTGTCGAGGCGCGAAAGGCGGCCGTACGCGGGAAACTTCGCGATGGCGAAATACACCGAACCGTCATCCGCCTGATATGCCACGCCGCGCTCGATCAGCCGCTGCACCAGCGCGACCATCTGTGGAATGAACGCCGTCGCCCTGGGGTACGCTTCCGCCCGCTGTATGCGCAGATACTCGCGGTCACGATGGAATACCTCGATGACGGGCTCCGTCACCTCACTGATGGTTTTCCCCTGCTCCCGCGCCCGCGTGATGATCTTGTCGTCGACGTCCGTGAGGTTCATGACCTGATGGACCGTCCACCCGCGCAACGCAAGCACGCGCCGCATGAGGTCCTCGAAGAGGAACGTGCGGAAGTTGCCGAGATGCGCGGGGTTGTATACGGTGGGGCCGCACGTGTACATGCGCACCGTCGTTCCATCGGCGGGAGCGAAGGGCTCCACCTGGCGGGTGAGCGTGTTGTACAGGCGAAAGTCGGGCATTCCCGGAAAGTTATGCGATGGGCAGCGTGAACGGAGCCGCCGTGGAAATGTTCGCGGCGTCCAGCGCTTCCTTGATCCGCGCGCGCAACTGCCTCGAAATGTCGTCTCGCCGATACGGATCCACGCGCGCCACAGTACGGAGTGTCACGTTTCCGCCGCTGATCTTCTCGATGCCGGTGACACTTGGAGGATCCAGCAGCCCGTCGGCTGCCTCGGGATCGGCCGCGAGGGCTGCCGCCGCCACCTTGAGTGCGTCACGGGCACGATCGCCGTCGCGCCAGGCCACGTCGACGTCCACCCAGATCTTGCCCCACGAGCGTGTGAGGTTGGTGACTTGCGCAATCTGCCCGTTGGGGATGATGTGCAGTGCGCCGTTGCCATCCCTGAGATAGACCAGTCGGAGCGAGATGTTCTCCACGGTGCCTTCCACTCCGCCAATCCGGATCACATCGCCGAGGGCGAATTGATGCTCGAGCTGCAGGAAAAAGCCGGTCACGAAGTCGCGCACGAGACTTTGCGACCCGATCGACACCGCCAGCCCGATCACGCCCGCGCTGGCGAGCAGCGGCGACACGTTGAAGCCGAACTGGTTGAGCAGCATGAGCACGCCCACCACGGTGAGGGCGGCCCGGCTGACGTTGCGCACCAACTTGGCAGCCGTACGCGCACGCTGTTCCCGCGCGCTGTGCAGGTGCTGCGTGCCATCGTCGCCCCAATGCTCGATGCGCCTGGAGACGAAGCGGATGAACAGCCACGCCGCGATGAGGGAGATGATGACACCGCCGACGTCTATCCCCTTGTCGATTGCATAGTCGGCACCCCCGCTCCGCCATTCGGCGATGGTTCGCGGGCGGTGTGGTTCGGCGGCGGATTGTACGCTGCGTTCGAGGGGCATGCCGGCAAGCTAGGCGGCCTGCGCGGAAGGTCAACGGCGCGGGTGGGGTTGGACACAGGTCGGAGCAGCCGCACCATTCGACGATGGAGGCCGTTCCGCAACGCGTCGGACCGGCACGCGTGTAAGCTCTCGCAGACGGCCATCTTCGAGCAGCGTGACCCGATCGACGAGTGGTGTTACGGACGCGGCGTCGAGTCCGGCGATGACCAGCGCGGCGGTGAAGGGCGAGAGGATGCGAGACATCGCCAACAGAGAGTCGTGCGCGGCGCCCCCACGCGAAGCGCTCGTGATGTCCAGCAGGACGAGGATGCCGGAGGGCGGCGCGCCGGATGGCAGCCGCTGCAGGTCGGTGAGCGACGAGAGATAGCAGCGCGCCGAAACCGTGGCCTCGATGCGCCCGGCATCGGGCGCCAGGTGCCCCGCAAGGCAGCGAAGGAGCGTCGTTTTGCCGGCGCCACGCCGCCCTACGACGCCGATCCGTTCGCCCCGCGCAATGTCGAGCGAGCATCCGCGTAGCGCCCACACGCGGGCCGAGCATCCGTCCACGCCGGCGACATAGCTCTTCCACACGCGGTGAAGCCGCAGCACGCTGGTCATGCCGCACGATGCACGCCCCGCGCTCCGCTACCCAACCAGGCGAATGCGACGCGGTTGATTTCACCGCGTGTGAGGCACTCTATTCGCGGGGACGGCTCGCGTGGAATGCGGCAATGGCGTCGACAACCGGCGCCACGTCGATCCGAACGGGATCGGTGGTGGGCAGACCGGTCTCACGCTGCACGGTGTCCACCGCCCGGCGCGCCGCTTCGTCATTCAGGTCATAGGTATTGAGGGCGATCGCGATGACGGGTGCGGGCCGCAGCGGCGCCGCGGCCGCCTCGCTGAGGCGGATGAAGTCCACGAGCGGTGGGATCGCGACCCAGTCGCATCGATTGATGGCTGTCCGTGACGGTTGCGCGCACATGACCTGCGCGTGCGGCAGCGCGCCGTGGAGGAGGCCGTACGTAACGCCCGAGTAGCTGGGATGGATGATCGAGCCCTGTCCCTCCACCAGCACCAGGTCCGCGTCCTCGGCGCACTCCAGTACCAGCTGTTCGGAGGCGCCCGCGATGAAGTCGGCGACCACGGCGTCCACGCTGATGCCGCGGCCCTCGATGAGAATTCCGGTCTGCCCGGTCGCGGCGAAATTTGTCCGGATGCCTCGCTCGCGCAGCGCACCGAGGAGCTGCAACTGCGTCGTCATCTTGCCGATGTTGCAGTCCGTTCCCACGGTGAGCACAACGGTGGCGGAGACGCCACGCACTCGGCCATTGGCGACGCGCAGCGTTGGGGGCGGCCGTCGGAGGTCATGGATCTCGACGTGGTGCGTCTTTGCCAGCGCCGCCAATGCGGGCACATCGCCGACGAAGCTGTGCAGACCGCTCCAAATGTCGAGTCCGTGTTCGATGGCCCGCGCTAGCAGGGCGACCCATGACTCCGGCAGCTGACCACCCGGCGGAGCAATTCCGATGAGGACCGCATTTGCGCCGCGCGCCAGCCCCTCCTCGAGCGTCGCGACCACGGGGATGTCACCGCCGAAACCCAGAACTTGCTGCGCGGTGCGGCCGGCTTGCGCTCGGTCGATGACGCCGACCACGTGTTGGGGCGTGTAGCGAATGCAGGCGTTGGCGGTCTTCGAATGTTCAGGGGCGAAGGAGCCGTCGGCAAGAATCAGGTAACGCAGGTCGCGCGACATTCGGCTCGCGGTTGGGGCGTGGTGGCTCTAAGCAGGAATCGCCGCGGCGCGACGCTCGAGCATGCCGATGATGTCGGGTTGCGTGTCCGGAATGGCGACGCCACCCTCGGGCGCCGGCAGGCGCAGGACCAGCGGACGGTCGCGCGTGGAGCGCCGGAAGCCCTGCCCTTCGTAAATGCGGGAGAGGAGGATTCTCCGCACAACCACCATGAGAACCGCGAGACCCGGAACGGCGACGAGCAGGCCGAGCGGTCCGAGCAGCGTCCCGATGATCAGAACGAACACGATGGTCAGCACCGGGGGCAGGTCCACCTGTCGCGACATGATATAGGGCGACACCACGTTTCCCTCGACCAAGTGCACGAAGATGCCGAGTCCGATGACGTACAGGGCGCGCGAACCACCTTCCGGTGCGGTGAGCACGAACAGCGCCGGCAATGTGGTAGCCAACAGCGTCCCGAAGAACGGAACGATGGTGGCCAGCCCGGTGAACACGCCGAAGGTCAGCGCGTAGGGAACGTGCAGGAGATAGAGCCCGGAGGCGGTCAGCGTACCCAGGAAGGTCATCGTCAACAGCAACCCGACGATGTAGGCCCTGAGCGACGTGGCACAATCGGCAAGCACATCGCGCACGAAGTCGCGATGGATTGGCGGAAAGAGTGCGATGAGCCACTCGCGGTACATGGCCGGATGGAGGGTGAGGTACAAGCCCATCACCAGCACGGAGAAGAGGCTGACCAACACTTCCACGACGCCGAAGACCTTGGGCACGACGCTGCCGAATTGCGACGAGACTTCGTCGTACACGGCGGTGAGGATCTTGTGGTTGCCGGGCGTATAGACCGACTGCAGCGCGGGAACATTCGCCGCCATGCGGTCGAGCGCCTTTTCCCAGCCGGAGATATAGTCAGGCAGGACCTTCATGAGGTCCCTGGTCTGCGTGATGAGCGGCGGCACCAGGACGGAGAACAGGAGGGCGATGCCGCCGAACGAGATGAGCAGAGCGACGAGAAAGGCGAGCCGCTCCGGGAGCCGAGCCCGCCGATGCAGGGTGTCTTTGAGTGCACCCAGGCCGAGCGAGATCAGGATGCCCAGGAACAGCAGGAGAAACACCTGCACCACCTTGGCCGACACCCAGAGCAGCAGGATCGTGATGATGGTTGCCGCGAGGATCGGTCCGAACTTGAACTTGCGCTCTGCGGTGACGGGCACCGTCATCGTGACTTCTCTTCCCCTGGCTTGACCACTTCGGCGCCGACGTCCTGCGCCGGTTCACCGGATCCCAGCGCCTTGGCCGGCGCATTTCCCGCGCTGAGCATCCCCATCTTCTGCTTGAGGGCGAGCAGCTGGGAGTCGACCGATACGGCGCCAGCGCCGCGCTCGAGCGCCTTGAAGTCGCGCTGCAGGGTATCGCCGGTGAATTCGTCCTCGATTTCCGCGGCGGCCTTGATCTGCCGCTCGTTGGTTTCGATGCGCTCCTCCATGCGGTTGAAGGCTTCGAAGGCGCTCTTCTCCGATAGCGATGACATGGTTTCGGCGATGCGCTGCTGCGCCTGCGCGCGACGTTGACGCGCCACCAGCAGGTTCTTCTTGCGCTTCGCCTCTTCGATCTTGTCGTTCAGGTCGCGAAGCTGATTCTTGAGCTTGTCCGTCTCCATCTTGTGCTGTTCCCACGTCTGCTCGAGCTGCTGGCCGTGGGACGCGTGCTCGTTCTGGCGCATGAGCGCCTGCTTCGCGAGGTCCTCCCGGCTTTCCTGCAGGGCGAGCATGGCGCGGCGCTCCCAGTCCTGGGCCTGCTTGTACTCCGCGTCGGTCTGGTCGCGCAGACGTTTCTCGTCGGCGATCGCCGATGCGACCTGCTGCTTGGCCTTCACGAGCTGGCCGCGCATGTCATCGAGAATCTGCGTGAGCATCTTCTCCGGGTCTTCAGCCCGGGAGATGAGATCGTTCATGTTGCTCTTGAGCAGCGCGGAAAAGCGATCGAAAATTCCCATGGGTCAGCGTCCCTCTCTGAACGAGCCAAGCTCGCGCAGGTGCGACGCGAGTGAAAGCGTCATGCTCTCATAGCTCGCGAGAAATTCCTCGAAGTCGAGCGCCGTAAGTTCGAGCGCTTCGGTGAGGACGATGTGATCGTCCTGGATGCCATAGGATCCATGCAGCAGATCGGAGGCATTGAGCTCGAGCAGGCGGCGGGTGAGTGTAGCCTGTTGCGCCGGGTCGGCGGGTAGCTCCATGACATCGACGCGGAGCAACACCACCGGCGGCGAGTAATGCACAGCGACAGAGAGATCGCTCTCGGGGCTCGGACGCACGATCCAGAAACCGGTTTCGACCTCGGAGAAGGTCGCGCCGGTGGCGCTGAGTTTGACGAGGAATCCCTCAATGTCTTCTTTGGTGAGCATTGACGCACCTTGCACTGGTTGTCCTGCCCTACGGGAGAGTCGTCCGTCGCGTTTCAGCGCAACGACTGGTGCGCGCAAAGTTATCGGCGCGTGATGCCACGCGAAAGGCGATCACGCGCGCCTGTGGATGCTCGCGCTACTTCGTCTTGATCTGCACCAGACGCTCCCGAGCGAGGCGGCGACCGGTCGGCGACGCGGCAAGGCCCCCGCCCGCCGTCTCCCGATAACGAACATCCATGTTGCGTCCGATCTCGCCCATGACGTCGATGACTTCATCCACCGGGATCCTGAACTCCACGCCGGCCATGGCCAGCTCGATGCCGGTCAAGGCAATCGCCGCGCCGGTGGCGTTGCGGAACACGCATGGCAGTTCGACGAGCCCTCCCAACGGGTCACAGACCAGGCCGAGGGTACCCTGGAGGGCGAGGGCGGTGGCGTGTCCGACCTGTGAAGGACTGCCGCCCAGCATTTCCGTGGCTGCCCCAGCGGCCATGGCCGCGGCGGAGCCAGTTTCGGCCTGGCAGCCGCCTTCCGCGCCAGATAACGACGCGCGCTCGGCGATCACGGCACCAATGAGACCGGCAACCGCCAACGCGCTCACGACACTATCGTCGCCGAGGTTGCGGGCCGCGGCCAGGCCGGTGAGGACGGCCGGCAGGACGCCGGCGCCGCCCGCTGTCGGCGCGGCGACGATCACGCCCATGGCCGCGTTGACTTCCTGCACGGCCAGCGCGCGCGCCAGGATGTCGCGGAAGGGCGTGCCGGCAAGGGGCCCGGCGGGTCCTGTGCGGAGCTTCGCAGCATCGCCACCGACCAACCCGGACGCCGAATAGAGGTCGCCGGTCATGCCCTGCCCCACCGCGCCCCGCATGACGTCGAGTGCCCGTTTCAGCGCCGAGCGGATGTCCTCGACAGTGCGTCCCTGATCCTTGGACTCCGTCTCGAGCGCGAGTTCGGCGAGCGTGATCCGTTTTGCCTCCGCGTCGCGGATGGCGTCGGCGAGTGATCGGTACATCAGGCACTCACCTTGTCGAGACGGTAGGCCCACCGAACCCACGACAACGTGCGAATGTCGTCGCGCACGCGTTCGGCGGGAAAGTCATCGAGCTCGATGACCATAAACGCGTCGCCGCCCCGTGCTTTTCTCGTGAGACGCAGAGTGGCGATGTTCATGTCGTCGGCGGCGAGAATGGTGGCGATGCGCGCCACCGATCCCTTCACGTCCTCGGCCACGAGCACGATGGTGTGGTGATTGCCCGAAACCTCCACCGGGTATCCATCGATTTCGGTGACAAGGACGCGGCCCGCTCCGAGTGACGAGCCGGTCATGACGGCAGTCCGGTCTCCACGCTCGAGCGTCAAGCGGACCGTGTTGGGATGCGCCTCGTCGCTGATCGTGGTCTTCTCGAACCGATAGTCGAGGCCCTCCTGCTCGGCGATGGTGAGCGCCTCGCGCAGTCGCTCGTCGTCGGGCCGGAATCCCATCAGACCACCCACGATGGCCTTGTCGGTGCCGTGTCCTTCGCCGGTGCGGGCGAAGGAACCGTGCAACTCCGCGCGGGCGCGTTGGGGCGTGCCGCCCACGAGCCCGCGCGCCAGCAGGCCAAGCCGGCACGCCCCCGCCGTGTGTGAGGACGATGGGCCGACCATGACCGGGCCGATGATGTCGAGGAGGGATACCATGGCAGGTGGTCAGTCGGTTCGTGGTCTGATCGGCACGTCAGCCCGCACGACGCTGGCGCACCGGCTTCTTCAGCATCTGACGCAAGTACCGACCCGTGTGCGAGGCGTCCACCTTCGCCACCTCTTCCGGCGTTCCCGTGGCGACGATCGTGCCGCCACGCGTGCCGCCTTCCGGGCCGAGATCCACGATCCAGTCCGCCGTCTTGATGACGTCGAGATTGTGTTCGATGACCAGGATGGTGTTGCCCCGGTCCACCAGTCGGTGCAGCACTTCGAGCAGCACGCGCACGTCCTCGAAGTGCAGCCCGGTGGTGGGCTCGTCCAGGATGTAGAGCGTGCGACCCGTGTCCCGCTTCGACAGTTCCGTTGCCAGCTTGATGCGCTGCGCTTCGCCGCCGGAGAGCGTCGTGGCGCTCTGTCCCAGATGGATGTAACCCAATCCGACGTCCACGAGCGTTTCGAGTTTCTGGCGCACGCGCGGCTGGTTCTCGAAGAACTCGAGCGCATCCTCGCACGTCATGTCGAGGACCTCCGCGATGCTCTGACCACGGAACCGCACCTCCAGCGTTTCGCGATTGTAGCGCTTGCCCTTGCACACTTCGCACGGCACGTAGACGTCCGGCAGGAAGTGCATTTCGATCTTCACGAGCCCATCACCCTGACACGCTTCGCAGCGACCACCCTTGACGTTGAACGAAAATCGACCGGGGCCGTACCCCCGGATCTTTGCTTCCGGTAGCTCGGCGAACAATTCGCGGATGGGAGTGAACAGTCCGGTATATGTGGCCGGATTGGACCGAGGGGTGCGCCCAATGGGGCTCTGGTCGATGTCGATGACCTTGTCGATGTGCTCGAGGCCGGTGATGCGATCGTGAACACCTGGAATGACGCGCGCGCGGTAGAAGTGCCGCGCGAGTGACCGATGCAGAATGTCCTCGATCAGTGTGCTCTTGCCCGAGCCCGATACGCCGGTGACCGCGACGAACAACCCGAGCGGCAACTCGACGCTCACGTTGCGAAGGTTGTGTTCTCGCGCGTTCTGGATGCGCAGGACCTTGCCGGGGTTCGGCGTGCGGCGAGCGGCGGGCACGGGAATCTCCAACTCGCCGCTGAGGTACTTGCCGGTGATGGAGCCGGGAGTCGCAATGATCTGCGCAACCGTTCCCGACGCGATGACCTCGCCACCGTGCTTGCCGGCGCCGGGGCCCATGTCGATGACGTAATCGGCAGCGCGCATCGTTTCCTCGTCGTGCTCGACCACGATCACCGTGTTGCCAAGATCGCGCAGCTGCTCGAGCGTGGACAGCAGGCGGGCATTGTCACGCTGATGCAGCCCGATGGACGGCTCATCGAGGATGTAGAGCACACCCACGAGACGAGATCCGATCTGTGTGGCGAGGCGGATGCGCTGCGCCTCTCCCCCGGACAGCGACTCCGCCGATCGTCCGAGCGTGAGGTAGTCGAGCCCCACGTCCACCAGGAAGCGCAGCCGTTCGCGCACTTCCTTGAGAATCGGCCCGGCGATCTCGGGGTCGAGTCCGATGGCGCGATGTTCGTCCTTGATGGGCACGCCCTCGAAGAACCCGAGCGTTTCGGTGATCGCGAGGTCGGTGACAGCTCCGATATTGCGACCGTCGATGGTGACCGCCAGCGACTCGGGTTTGAGACGATGCCCCTCGCACGCGGAGCACGGGACCGACAGCATGTAGGCCTCGAGGTCGACGCGCACCATGTCGGAATCGCTCTCTTCGTACCGGCGCTCGACATTCGCGACGATGCCTTCCCAGCTCGTCTCGCTCTTCCGCTTCTTTCCGGCTGCCGCGTCGCCGTGCAGCAACCAGTCGCGCACTTCGGGCTTGAGTTCTCCCCATGGAGCGTTGAGGTCGAATTTGAACTGACGCGCGAGCGTGGGGAGAACGACCTTGCGCAGGTAGCCGCTCGGTTCTCCCCACGGCAGCACGACCCCTTCCAGGATGGAGATGCGCGGATCGCCGAGCACCAGTTCCTCGCTCACCCGGCGACGCGTGCCGAGGCCGCCGCATTTTGCGCACGCGCCGAAGGGCGAGTTGAAGGAGAAGTGGCGGGGCTCCAGCTCCGGCATGGAGATGCCGCAGACCGGACACCCGTACTTTTCGGAAAAGGTCTCGACGGCATTGCTGTCCGCGTTTACCACTTCCACGAGCCCTTCGGCGAGCTTCAGCGCGGTCTCGATGGAATCGGTAAGGCGCCCACGGTCGTCCGCTCGCACAGCCAGGCGATCGACGACGACGGAGACGTTGTGGTTCTGCCGCCGGTTGAGCTTTGGCGGATCAGCGACCTCGATCAAGACTCCGTCCACGTAGGCGCGGATGAAGCCCTGCTTGCGCACGGATTCGAACAGCTCGCGGAACTCACCCTTCCGTCCCTGTACCAGCGGAGCGCGGACTTCTACTTTCGTTCCCTCGGGCCAGGCAAGCACGGCTTCCGAAATCTGCGCCGGGCTCTGACGCTGGACCGCGCGTCCGCACGTGGGACAGTGGGGCGTGCCGGCACGCGCGTAGAGGAGACGGAGGTAATCGTAGATCTCCGTGACGGTACCGACGGTGGACCGGGGATTGTGACCCGCCGTCTTCTGCTCGATGGAGATGGCGGGGGACAGCCCTTCGATCGCGTCCACGTCGGGCTTTTCCATGAGCCCGAGGAACTGGCGGGCATACGCGGACAGCGACTCGACGTAGCGCCGCTGTCCCTCCGCGTAGATGGTGTCGAAGGCGAGCGAGGACTTCCCCGAGCCTGACAGCCCCGTGATGACCGTGAGCCGGTCGCGAGGGATGGTTACGTCCACGTTGCGCAGGTTGTGCTCGCGGGCGCCGCGGACGATCAGTGCGTCTTCTGCCATAACCAGGGAAAACTCGCTGCCGGACCGGAGTGAGACAAGCCGCACCTCACGAAGCCTGGGATGACGGCCGAGACGGGCATTAGATTACCCTCGACCGGCCACCCGACTCCCGGGACGGCGTGACGCGACCCCACCACTGCGCCACCGCGCACAGCAGCACGAGGCTATGCCGCACACTGACGCCATCATCGTGATGACGACGCTGTCTTCCGCAGACGATGCGGTGAAGCTTGTTCGGGCGCTGCTCGAGCGGCGCCTGATCGCCTGTGGAACGGTGCTGGCGGGCGGACGTTCGCTCTATCGGTGGCAGGGGAAAATTGCGGACGAGCAGGAGGCCGTGGTGCTGCTCAAGACGCGGTCGGCCCGGCTGGAGACGCTCCAGATCGCGTTCGACGAGCTGCATCCATACAAGGTACCGGAATTGCTCGCAGTATCCGTAACCGCCGGAAACGCCAGATACCTCGAGTGGATCAACGCCGAAACGACTCTCGCGCTGACCTGATTCGCATTTGAAGGAGACGATCCGCCGCATGTCGCACCCAAATCCAGAGAAGTCCGCGGCCAGTTCGGCCGTGACCACGCCAACTTCCCCCGCAACCGAGCCCACCGAGCTCGAGTTGCCGCTGGACGCGTCGGAGGAGCCCGCCGTGAAAGCGGTTGAACGCGTGGACTCGGTTCAGCTGGCGTTCGATCAGGCGGATCGGGGAGAAATGAGTGCCGCGCTGACGACGCTACGCGCGCTCGTGTCGCGAGAGCCCGCCAACGCTCGCGGAAGCGCGGCACTCGCCGTGTTGCTGGAACGGAAAGGCGACGTGGAGGGCGCACTCGTGGAGCTGGGACGCGCACTGGAGATCGTTCCGGATGACGTCGCCATGCTGTGTGCGCGCGCGACATTGCTGACGGCGCGCGGCCGCTACGATCAAGCTGAAGTCGACCTTCGGCGCGCCGCTCGCGTGGACGACCGCAGCGCCGAGGTGCAGGTGCAGCTCGGTATCCTGTTCTCCAAGCGCGCGCGCTGGCGTGAGGCGATCGAGCCGCTGCTGGCCGCGGTAAGCGCCGACCCGAACCGGGCCGATGCGCACTATCATCTGGGCGAGGCGTACAATCACATCGATGATCTGCAGTCCGCGCTGACGTCATACGAAGCGGCAACTTCGCTCCAGCCCACGAACCAGCGCGCGATGAAGGGTATCGGCATCGTGCTCGATCGCATGGGACGGCCAGTGGAAGCCGCGGCCGCGTATCGTCGCGCGCGCGACGCGCAGCGGCGGTGAACTGATGGGAGGCCGGCGGGGCACGCGCAGCCTGCTGGCGATCGGAATTCTCGTCCTCTGGATTGGCGGGCTGGGCGTACTGGCGCAGCGTGAACTGTTCCGGCCGCACACGGAGCAGCTCGCGGAGGCCGGACTGCGGGTCACTCCTGGAGCGACGTTTTTTGCCGTCCTTCAGAAGGGCGAGCAGATCGGATTCGCGTCCACCACGATCGACACCGCGGGCGCCATGATCACCGTGTCGGACTACCTCGTCGCCGACCTGCCGGTGGCGGGGCGAGTGCACCGAGCGAGCGCACGCACCACGGTACGAGTGTCCCGCGCCCTGCGCGTGAACAGCTTCACGGTGGATGTGGATGCGGACCTGTCGCCCATCAAGGCGTCGGGACGCGTAATCGGCGACACGTTGCTGCTGCTCGCAGTGCAGGGCGTGCGCGGCCAGCCCATCGACACGCAGCGCATCCACCTTCAGGGTCCGATGCTGCTTCCGACGCTTGTACCGCTGGCAGTGGCGCTTGGCGAACGACCGAGGGTGGGCCGGACGTACACGCTGCCGGTGTTCGATCCCGCCACGATGGCGCCGCGCGACATTCGCATCGCCGTACAGGCGGAGAGTGTCTTCGTACTCCAGGACAGCAGCATCTTCGACGCGGTCGCGGCCCGCTGGCGTGGCGCCCGTCCCGATACGGTCCGTGCGTGGCGTCTGGCAACTGAGGGAACCGGTTCCGGCGCGGGAACCGCGTTCTCCGGATGGGTGGACGAACAGGGCGGCGTGGTGCGCTCGAATCAGGTACTCGGCCTGACGCTCGAGCGGCGTCCGTACGAGGTCGCTTTCGAGAACTGGAAGGCGGACGAAGCTCGCCGCGGCACCTCGGTGGCGGCCGACCGCGACATCTATGAGTCGACGGCGATCAGCGCCAACAAGACGCTCGCACGCAATCTGAGCGAGCTCAGCGTCCGCTTGAGCGGCGTGGATCTCGAGGGGTTCGACGTGAAGGGGTACCGGCAGCGCCTGCACGGCGACACGCTCACCATCACGCGCGAGGCGCCCGATGCGCTGAAGGCGGCGTATTCGCTTCCGAATGGCGCCAAGGCGACGGTGATGTTCGTATTTCTCGACCCAGAGCCACTACTCGAAGTGAACAGTCCCGACGTGGTCACGTTGGCGCACCGGCTGCGCGGCTCCGACACGGATCCGCGCATCGTGGCAGAGCGGATCAACCGATGGGTGTACGACTCGCTGCGGAAGCAGATCACCGTGGGGGTGCCGAGCGCGCTGGCGACGCTCCGGTCGCGCAGCGGCGACTGCAACGAACATACGCAGCTTTTCGTCGCGCTCGCACGTGCCGCGGGCATTCCCGCCCGCGTGGCCACTGGCCTCGCGTTCCTCGACGGGAAGTTCTATTACCACGCATGGCCGGAGGTGTGGCTCGCTCGGTGGGCGGCCGTCGATCCGACATTCGGTCAGTTTCCCGCCGACGCATCACATCTGCGGTTCATCATCGGCGGATTGGGCCGGCAGACCGAACTCCTTCGCCTCGTGGGCTCACTGCACATCGACGTCCTGTCGTCGCGGTAGAGCGCAGCGCATTCAACTCCTTACAGCTCCCAATGATCAGCCTGCGCAGGCTCACCAAGCGGTATGGCGGTTTCACGGCGGTTGACGCGATCGACCTCGAGGTCCCGAAGGGGGAGCTGTTCGGCTTTCTGGGTCCGAACGGCGCCGGCAAGACGACGACGCTCCGGATGATCGCGGGCATTCTCAAGCCGACAGCCGGATCGATTGCCATCGCGGGTGTAGACCTCGCCGCCGATCCCATTGGCGCCAAGATGCGACTTGGCTTCATTCCGGACCGGCCGTTCATCTACGAGAAGCTGACGGGCACGGAATTCCTGCGCTTTGTGGCGGGGCTTTACGATCAAGAGGGCGCCGAGGTGGAGCATCGCGCCCGGGAGCTACTCGCGCTCTTCGACCTGGAAGAGTGGCGCGATGAACTGGTGGAGAGCTACAGCCACGGCATGCGCCAGAAGCTCATCATCTCGAGTGCCTTCGTGCACCGGCCCGAAGTGATTGTGGTGGACGAGCCCATGGTAGGACTCGATCCCAAGGCCGCGAGGATTCTCAAGGACCTGTTTCGAGAGTACACGCGGCGGGGCCATACGATCATGATGAGTACGCACACCCTCGAAGTGGCCGAGACGTTATGCGACCGCGTTGCGATCATCGCGCAGGGCACCATTCGCGCGTGCGGCACGATGGGCGAGTTGCGGTCCGTCGCGGCCGCCAGCGGCAACGCGCAGGGGCTGGAGCAGATCTTCCTCAGGCTCACGGGCGAGAACGCGGCGAGACAGCTCGTGGACGTTCTGGATGCCTGACGCGTTGCATCGCCCTGATCCGGGGCTCGGATTGTTGCTGCTGCCGAAGTGGCTGACCGCACGCGCACGGACGATGTCGAACCAGCGCGGTCGTGGCGCGCGCTTCACGCTGCTGGGACTCATCGGTCTCCTGTTCTGGCTGTTCATCTACACCGTGCTGTACAAGCTGCTCGTGTACTTTCGCGGCGTGCCCGACCTCGGTCCATTCCTGGCCGGGAAGCTGCTAGGCATCATCCTGATCGGCTTCCTGTCGATCCTGCTGCTGTCGAACATCATCACCGCGTTGTCGAGCTTCTTCCTCGCCAAGGATCTCGACCTGCTCGTGGCCTCACCCGTGGACTGGCTCACTCTCTACGGGGCGAAGCTGCTCGAGACCACGGTGAACTCGAGCTGGATGGTGGTGCTGATGGCCGTCCCGATGTTCACGGCGTTCGGTACGGCGTACCATGGCGGACCCTTCTTCGCGTTACTCGTCGTCGGCGTGTTCCTGCCTTTTCTGCTCGTGCCGGCGGTGATCGGCAGCGCCATCACACTCGTGCTGGTGAATGTGTTTCCCGCGCGGCGCACGCGCGACATCCTGAGCGTCATCGCCGTGCTGGCGGCGGGCGGCGTGGTGCTGCTGTTTCGCATCGTGCGGCCCGAGCGGCTGGCGCGGCCCGAAGGGTTCCGCTCCCTGATGGATTTCGTGACGGTGCTCCGCACACCGACGTCTCCGTTCATGCCGAGCGAGTGGGTGCAACGCGCGGTGCTCGGGTGGCTGAACCACCGCCCTGACTATCTGCCCGTCTACCTGCTGTGGAGTACGGCGGCCGCCGCATTCGTGTGCGGAGCGCTCATGCATCGCGGGTTGTACATGGATGGGTTCAGCAAGGCGCAGGAGAGCGCGCAGCGGTGGACGCGCAACTCCGTCACGCGGCGGCTGGGTGACCGCCTGCTCCGTCCGCTGGGCATTCTTCGACGCGAGCTGGTGCTGAAGGAGCTCCGACTGTTCTTCCGCGATACGACGCAGTGGTCGCAGCTCATCCTGCTGGCCGTTCTCGTCGTGGTGTACGTGTTCAACATCAAGTATCTGCCGTTACGCGGAGAGGGCATCACGTTCTTCCTCGTGAACGTGATTCCGTTCCTGAATCTGATCCTCGCCGGTTTCGTGCTCGCGTCCATCGCGGCGCGTTTCATCTTTCCCAGCGTGTCGCTGGAGGGCAGGACACTGTGGCTGCTGCGCTCCAGCCCAATGCCGGTGACCGACCTGCTCTGGGCCAAGTTCTGGGTAGGCACGATGCCCCTGCTCATCCTCGCGCTCGGGATCGTAGGCGTCACGGACGCGCTATTGCAGGTGAGCGACTTCATGTTCGCCGTTTCGGTGATGACGATCGCGCTGATGACCCTTGCGCTGTGCGGACTGGCGCTTGGTTTCGGGACTCTGTTTCCTCAGTTCGAAACCGAGAACGCGGCCCAGATTCCGACATCGTTTGGCGGGCTGCTGTACATGATCACCGCCATTGGGCTCATCGCCGGCGTCGTGGTTCTGGAAGCGAGACCGGTGTACGGTTATCTCTCGGCGAGATTCTACAACACCCCCACCGATCCCACAGAGATGGTGGTCGGATTCGGACTGGCGGCCGCCCTCTGTCTCGTGGCGACGCTGCTGCCGATCCGCATCGCCAAGCAGCGACTCGAGGCGGTGGAGCGGTAGAGCGCACGCGGATGTTCGGACGCGGGTCCGCGTCAGGCCGCCAATTTCCGCCCGCACCTCGCGCAGAAGGTGGCTCCCAACTCACTGACGGGGGATCCACAGCCGCCACAGGCGCCTGGCAGATACCTCCCACAGCTGGAGCAGTAGAAGGCGTCCGGCTCCGGGCGCGGTCCACAGTCCGCGCACGAAACCATTCGGGAGCGGTACGCACTCACCGCCGCTTCGATTGGGTCGTCGCCCGGAGGAAGCGGTCCTCCTTTCCGCATGGCGTCCAACGCGCGCTCCGTATACCGCGCGCGCAGCTCGTCATAGTCCGAATCGGAGAGTTTGCCCGTTGCCCGATCGAACTCGATTTCACGTAGCGCGATGATGGCCTCCATCTCCGCTGCCCCGGAAAGGTCGCTGGCGGACGGTCGGAGTCGAACCGGGGCCATGATGGCGCCTGCGAAGAGCGGAAACAGGACGAACACCAGCGCTCCAATGGCCAGCAGCGTGCCGACGATCAGCGGAGCCATCAGTCGTCCTTGCGGATGGCCGCTTGGAGTCGGTTCAACTCGTCGGGCGTGGCGTCCACACCGATGGGGCGGTGCGACAGCGAGACGAGCACGGGTGCGGAACGCCGCTGCATGCGTCGTAACGCGAGGCTCAACGCTACCGCGCCTGCGCCCACCGCGGCGAAGGGCACGATGTATCCCGCCCAGTTGAAGCCTTCGCGCGTGGGTGCCATCAGCACCCGTTCGCCGTACGTCTGCACGAACCCGTCGATGATTTCCCTGGCCGAATATCCACCCTCCACGAGCGTCATGATATCGCGGTGCATCGCCGGCGACACCTGGCAGGAGAAATCCGTGGTTCGGCAGATGTACACATCGAGCGTGCAGCCGCACTGGCACCTGAGCTCGCGCTCGAGCGCGTCGCGCTCGTCCGGTGTCATCGACGGCGTGGCGCCAGGCTTTGGCGACCGGCGTACTGACTTGGCCGCTGTTTGGTTCATGTCGAACAGGTTCGAGGCGCCGGCTTGCACGCCGCCCGCGCCGCCGGACGATCCTTGCTGCTGTGCGTGGACGGCCCGCGCAGCGAACACGCTGGCTCCGCCCAAGGCCGCACGCACCAGAAAATCACGCCTCCGCATCACTTCATCGCCGCCAGTTCGGCACGCGCCGGCGCGAGTGTCGCGACGTACCCGCTCGGCGCGCGACGTCGCTCCGCTTGAGGCCACATGACGATCAGCCCACCGATGGCCATGATCATCCCGCCGATCCACACCCATACCACCAGTGGATTGAAGCTGATGCGCAGTTCGGCGGTGTCGTCCCGCACACCGGCGAGCACGACATACAGATCGAGCATCGCCGACGTGCGGATGCCGACTTCGGTGGCCGGTTCGAACTGCGCCTGCTTGTTGCTGTCGAAGTACTGGCGTTTTTCCGTCGTGAGAATCCCCTGCCGGACGCCGTCGCGAAATACTTCGAGGCCAATGGCCGTGACGAATCGGTTGAGCGTTTCCGAGGTCGAGATGCCCTGGCTTACGAAGCGCCACCGGTGACCCAGCGGATCGACGAGCTCCGTCGACTCGGCGGTGCGAAGGGGGACGTCATGGTCCTTCTTGAACGCGAGGCCCGCGAAGGCACAGAAGAGCACCACGATGCCCGCGTGCACGATGTAGCCGCCGTAGCGTCGGCGGTTGCGCGCGACCAGGCGGACCACCGCGACGGGAAGCGACTCCCCGTGTATGGAACGGCGCGCCCCAATGCCCTTGTAGAACTCCTGACCGATCGTGCCCGAGACGAATCCGGCGAGGGTGTACGCAATGAGCGCATGCACGTTGCGCATGCCGAGGCCGGCCAGCAGGAGACCCGTGCCGATGCCCGCAACGACCGGGAAGAAGAACTGCCGGCGAAGATTGGCTGTGGATGCCTTGCGCCACGCGATGAGCGGTCCCACGCCAGTGAGCCCCAGGAGCAGGAGTCCGAGCGGAATGTTCACCGCATTGAAGAACGGCGGACCCACCGTGATTTTGGAGCCCCGCACCGCCTCACTAATGAGCGGAAACAACGTTCCCCACAGGACCGAGAAGGCGATGCCCACGAGCACGAGATTGTTGTAGAGGAACGCGGCCTCACGGCTGACCATGCTCTCCAATTCCGCCGTGGCTTCGAGGTCCTTGAGGCGGGTGTAGACGAAGTAGATCGTCGCCCCCGTGCTCGCGAGGAAGAAGGTGGCGAACCAGGTTCCCACCGGCGATTGCGCGAACGAGTGAACGCTCTCGATCATCCCGCTTCGCGTCAGGAAAGTGCCGAAGATCGACAGGAGGAACGTCACGACCACGAGCACGACGTTCCATTTGCGCAGCATGCCGCGCTTTTCCTGAATCATGATGGAATGCAGAAATGCCGTGCCCGTGAGCCACGGAAGGAAACTGGCATTCTCGACGGGATCCCAGGCCCAGTAGCCGCTCCAGCCGAGTTCGACGTACGCCCACCACATGCCGAGCGTGATACCGACCGTGAGGAAGAACCACGAGACCAGCGACCACCGCCGGACGATGAGCAGCCACGACGCGTCCAACCGGCGCGTGATCAGGGCGGCGATGGCGAACGCGAACGGCACCGCCGTGGCGACGTACCCGAGGTAGAGATTGGGGGGGTGAATGGCCATTCCAGGATTCTGGAGCTGCGGATTCATCCCCTTTCCATCAGCCGGAATGAAGGCCAGACGATCGTACGGGTTCGCCTTGAAGCACGTGGTCGCGAGAAAGAAGAGCAGGATGAGCGCGAGTACGCCGCACGCCCAGGGGGCCAGGTCGGCCGCCTTGTCGCGCACCGACCAGATGGCGATCGAGCTATAAATGGAAAGGATGAGTGACCAGAACAGCATCGATCCCGCCTGACCGCCCCAGAAGGCGGTGAAGACGTAGACCTTGGGCATATTCGCGCTCGTGTGGCCGGCAACGTATTCGAGCGAGAAATCGTGCGTCAGCAGCGCGGTCCACAGCCCGATGGACGCGAGGACGACCATGGCCGTAGTGGCGTACATGCCCCGACGTCCGCTGACGATCAGATCCTGCCGTCCCAACACGCCGCCGGTGCAGGACGTGACCGCCGCCCAGGCCGCCATCAGCAACGCGACCCACAGCGACAGCTCTCCGACCAGAATCACGCGCGCGACCCCGACTTGTAGCCCGGTGTCTGCTTGTACTTGTCATTCGGCGCGCCGGCCGGGGCGTTCTCGTAGCGGGATGCGCACTTGGCCAGCAACGTGGTGGCCTGAAACGTACCGTTGGAGCTCAGCCGTCCCTCGACGACCACATCCACGCCGTCGGTGAACGTGTCGGGTGCGATTCCACGATAGACCACCGGGAAGACCTGTGCACCGTCCGTGACCTGAAACGCATACTCCTTCCCGCCGGGCACGCGCTGTATCGTACCAGGAACCACCCGCGCACCCAACTTCACGCCCGTGTTCCGGAAGGTCGGGTCAACGGACAGCTTGGTCGCGAACTCGGTAGGGGTGAGGTAATACATGCCAGTGTCCTTGATGGACGTGGCCATGAGGTATCCGGCCGTCCCGAGCACAAGGACGCCGCCGACAAGGAATTTTGCTCGAGCCGAAATCATGTCAGCCGCTCGCGGATGTAGGAGGTCTGCTCCGTAATATAGTGTCCGCCCGACCCGCGCCTAGCGGCGCGTAACCGACGCGGAATGGTTGGTGGCCGCGTCAGCGCTCCGTACGCACCAGTAGCACGGTGGCCGCCGCTCCCCCCACCACATCCCACGTCAGGTCGCGCAGGCTGAACTCGCTCTTCACGTGCAGGTCATGGACCTCCTTGCCCACGCCCACTGTGAGGGTCGTGAGCGAGGCGCCGGCCAGCGAGGCACGGTGTGATACGCCAGTGGTTCGCAACGCGCCGTACGACATGCTCTGAACGAACGCGGAACTCAGGAAGTGCTCCACTTTGTCCGGCGCGAACCAACGGTCACCCCCCGCGATGGTCGGGGCGAACGAGAACACAAGCCAGAATCGTCGCATCAGGCGACGCTCCGCGATGAATCTTCCATATGAGCGAGCCGCTCTCGCAACAGGTCGAGCGATCGGTGTAACAACGTTCGATTCGCCGCAAGGTTCGCCCAACTGCTCGCTCCGCTGGGGTGCGGCAGCGGGATGGCCACCGAGCATCCGCCGGAGTGCGTGACGTTGTGCACGCGGCCGACGACGCTACTGAGCGGCACCGGTCCGAAAAACCGGTCGATCGCCAGCCGGCCAACGGGGATGATCAGCGATGGACGGATGATCGACAGCTCAGCCGAGAGCCAATCGCCGCAGTTCGATCGTTCGAGCGGCGAGGGAACACGGTCGCCGCGGCCGGAAGGGTGCGGTCCGGGATAGCAGCGGGTGATGGCCGCGATGTAGAGCATCCGCCGCGCGGTCGCCTCGTCGAGGCCCGCCCGTTCCAGCCACTGAAACAACGTTCGGCCAGCCCTGCCGGCAAACGGCCTTCCTCCGTGCCTCTCCACCTGTCCCGGGGCCTGCCCCACGAGGATCGCGCGCGGTTCGCGCGTGGTCGAAACGATGGGAAGGATGCCGGGGCCGAGCACGCAGCGACGACACGCGGCAAGCCGCGCGCAATGCTCGTCCAGCTCGTTTGCGAGCACGCTACTGCCCCGGAAGGCGGATGAGGTCACGGGTAGTTCTACTCCTGGGTGGCTGCGAGGTGCCCATCGCCGACGAACGCGAACGGAGGGATGTGGACCCCCCGATCAGTGATGATCGCGGTGATCAGGTCGGCGGGCGTGATGTCGAAGGCAGGATTGTAGACATTTACGTTGGCGGGCGCCGTCACGCTGCCGAACCCGGCGCGCAGCTCGTCCGCATGTCGGTGCTCGATCACGATATCGTTGCCCGAGCGGGTGGACACATCCACGGTGCTCCACGGGGCGGCGACGAAGAACGGAATGCCGTGGTGTCGCGCGGCCAGTGCCAGTGGATACGTGCCGATCTTGTTGGCGGCGTCGCCGTTGGCGGCGATCCGATCGGCACCGACGATGACCAGGTCCACCATCCGCTCGCGCATGAGTGATGCCGCCATGCTGTCCGCCAGCACTGTGACGCGGATGCCGGCCTGTAACAGCTCCCAGGCGGTCAGGCGGCTACCCTGAAGCAGCGGACGCGTCTCGTCGGCAAAGACATGAATGTCGCGCCCCCGCTCGGCGGCGAGATAGACGGGCGCGAGCGCCGTTCCGATTCCGCCGGTGGCGAGCGCCCCCGCGTTGCAGTGCGTCAGTACGCGGGCACCCTGTCCGATGAACGCGAGTCCATTTTCGCCGATGCGACGGCACATGGCGCGATCCTCGTCGAGAATGGCGGTCGCCTCGCGGCGGAGCGCGTCCAGCACGGCGTGGCCATCGCCGGCCGTGCAGCGCGCGACATTTCGCATCCGTTCCATCGCCCATGGGAGATTCACGGCGGTGGGACGTAGCGCAGCGATGCGGGTACTCATGCGGGAGACCGCCGTCAGGAATTCCTCGCGGGTGGCGCCGGCGTGAGACTGCAGGGCGACGACCAGGCCGATCGCGCCCGCGATCCCGATTGCCGGAGCTCCCCGCACCGAGAGCGTGAGGATGGCATCGCAGACGTCATCCAGCGATCGCAACTCGCGCCGCACGAGCTCTGCCGGAAGCCGCCGTTGATCGATGATGTCCAGCGCGTCGCCCGCCGCGGACCAGCGCACCGCCTCGACAATTGTCATATTTCAGAAGGTAGCCGACAGGTGTGCCGTCGGCTGCCGCCTTCCATACTTCCTGCCCTTCCGATGCGAATCCTTTCGCGCCTCGTGGCGCTCACGTTCGTCGCGCTTCCCGCTGTGGCGCAGTCTCCCGACCTGTCGGCGCGCCTGCCGGTGGATTCCTCCGTCATTCGTGGAGCGCTGCCGAACGGACTCCGGTACTTCATTCGCCGAAACGTCCCGCCCGACAAGCGCGCCGAGTTGCGACTCGTCGTGAATGCGGGCTCGATCCTGGAGGACGACGCGCAGCGCGGCGTGGCGCATTTCGTGGAGCACATGGCGTTCAACGGGACGAAGCGTTTTCCGAAGAGCGACATCGTCAACTTCCTGGAGCGGGCCGGAATGCGCTTCGGTGCCGATCTCAACGCGTCCACGTCATTCGACGAAACGATCTACACGTTGACGATTCCCACCGACAGCGCACGACTCGTGAACACCGCCCTCGACATCCTGGAGGACTGGGCGCACAACGTGACCTTCGACACCACCGAGAGCCGAAAGGAACGCGGCGTGGTCATCGAGGAGTGGCGCACCGGTCTCAGTGCGGGGACCCGGGTGCAGAACAAGCAGTTTCCGGTGATGCTGAAGGATTCGAAATACGCCGTGCGCCTGCCCATCGGCACCAAGGAGAATCTCGAGACCTTTCCCGAGAGTCTGGCGCGCGCGTTCTATCGCGATTGGTATCGCCCGGATCTGATGACGGTCGTGGCGGTCGGGGACTTCGAACCCGGATTGATGGAGGCGTCAATTCGCCAGCGGTTCTCGCAACTGTCGATGCCGGACCATCCTCGCCCGCGGACCTATGCGGCGGTGCCGGATCACGACGAGACCTTGGTATCCATCGAGACGGACAGGGAATATCCGCGATCGTCCGTCGTGATGCTCTGGCTCACGTCAAAGGACAGCACGCGCACGGTGGGAGATCTCCGGCGCCAGCTCATTTCTTCGCTGTATGATGGCATGGTGAACGCCCGCTTCGGTGAGCAATCTCAGCGGCCGGATGCGCCGTTCGCGTTTGCCGGATCGGGACGCGGCGCCTTCGTTCGCTCGCGTGACGGGTACCAGCTCGTGGCCGGAGTAAAGGAAAGCGGCTTCGAACAGGCGGCGCAGGCGCTGCTGGCGGAGGCGGAGCGCATCAAGCGGTTCGGCTTTACGCAGACCGAACTGGATCGCCTCAAGACCAACTATCTCCGCAGCCTGGAACAGGCGTACGCGGAGCGCGACAAAACGAACTCGGCGGCGTTTGCCGCGCAGTACGTGAATGCCGCGCTGTCAGGTGGACCCGTCATGAACATCGCGCAGCAGCAGGCGCTGGCCAAGGAACTCCTGCCGACGATCTCACTCTCCGACGTCAACGCGCTCGCGAAATCCACGTTCAGCGACAAGAACCGTGTCATTCTCGTCGCGGCCCCTGACAAAGCGGACGTGAAGGTGCCAGACGCGAAGGCGATGCTCGCCGTGTTCACCGCCGCGAAGAGTGTCAACCTCACGGCGTTCGTGGATTCGGCGTCGGACGCGCCGCTCGTGCCGCATCCACCGGCGCCCGGCCGCATCGTGGCGGAGAAGACGCTGCCCGGCACCGGTATCATCGAGTGGACGCTTTCAAACGGCGGCCGCGTGCTGCTCAAGCCGACCGACTTCAAGGCGGACGAGGTGATGTTCGCCGCACAGAGTTCCGGCGGTGCCTCGCTGCTGCCGGACCGCGACGTCCTGAACGCGGACCTGAGCAGCGTCGCCCTTTCAGTGAGCGGCGTGGGTCAGTTCAGCCAAATCACGCTCGGAAAAAAGCTCGCGGGCAAGCGCGCCCAGGTCGCGGCCCAGGTCAATGACGCCAACGAGTCCCTGCACGGCTCGGCGTCCACGCGGGATCTCGAGACACTGTTTCAACTGGCATGGCTGCGCATGACGCAGCCGCGCATCGACTCGAGCGCCTTCGACGCGTTCAAGAACCAGATGCGCTCGGTGATGGTGAATCAGCGCAACACGCCCGACGCCGTGTTCGGGGATACGATCACCGTCACGATGTCGCAGCACAATCCACGCGTCTACCTGATGACACCGGAGCTCCTCGACTCCGTCAACCTGCATCGCGCGCTGGACATCTATCGCGACCGGTTCGCGGACGGCAGCGGCTTCACGTACTACTTCGTCGGGAGCTTCAACCCGGATTCGCTCCGCCCGCTGGTGGAACGTTACCTGGCATCGCTGCCCGCGTTGCACCGGAACGAGCGGGCACGCGACGTCGGAATCCGCCCGCCCACGGGCGTGGTGAGACGGACGGTGCGCCGCGGCCTGGAAGCCAAGGCCGAGACGATGATCGCGTTCACGGGAACGTGCACCTACAGCTACGGGAACCGCGTGGTGATGGGCGCGCTCCGAGACCTGCTCGACATCCGTCTGCGGGAGGCGCTGCGCGAGGACAGGGGCGGGACGTACGGGGTGGGTGTCAGCGCGCAGTGTCATCACATCCCGAACGATCGGTACGAGGTGAACATTTCGTTCGGGAGTGCGCCGGATCGTGTGGACGAATTGGTGGCCGCCGTGTTCACGGTGCTCGACAGCATCAAGGCCGGTGTCGTCAGCGATTCCAACATGACGAAGATCCGGGAGATCCCGCTGCGGTCGCACGAGACGGGACTGCGTGACAACGGCGCGTGGCTCTCCGCCATCGTCGATGCGGACGAAGATGGCCGCGATCAGCGTGACTGGTTGCGTGTGCCCGAACTCGTGAACTCGGTGACCAAAGAGCAACTGCGCGCCGCCGCTATCGAATATCTGCGGAAGGATCAATACGCGCGTTTCACCTTGCTGCCGGAGACACCCGCGAAAAAGCCGTGAGGGTCGGCGGCTACCTGCCACGCGCGCGGAGCCGCGCCAGTTCAGCCGTCAGCGCGCTGTCCTCGCGGCTTCGCCGAAGCCCCAGCGCAAACGCCGACTCCGCCGCCTGGGGCTTGCCGAGCTGCTCGTCCGCGAGTCCGAGAAACAGCGCAGCGGTGGCGCCCGACTGTGAATGGACGAGTCGCGTGGCGGCCTTCACGACTTCAGCGGGACCGGATGCGCGACCAACGGCGTCCAAATACAGAGAGACGAAGCCGCGCTCGGCGAGCGCGTCGCCCACTTGGCTCAGCGGTTCAAGCACCGCGACTGCGGCTCGATACCGTCCCGCCTGATAGAGTAGCTGGCCGTATTCGAAACGGATCTGGCCATCTGCTGGTGCCATTGCGAAGGCACGCGCCAATAGTTCCAACGCGCGCGCCGTGTCGCCCCGGGCGCGCGCGTCGATGCCGAGCAGCTTGTAGCCCAGGTGCTCCCTCGGCTCCGACTCGATCATGCGCGTCCACAGGGAGCGATGGCTCGTCCATGCCACCGCATAGCGCGTGGTCACGACGGCCGCTCGGGCGACGACGACTCCGCAGAGGACCATCGCGGCCACCCGTGCGATGCGTGGTAATCGATCCAGCGCCCACGCGATCGCGAACGCCACTCCAACCGTCGCGCCCAAGAGCGTGCGATCAGAAAGGATCTGCCCCGTGGGCGCCGCAAGGTTGGACGCGGGGAAATACGTGAGCGCGATCCACGTGACGGCCACCAACGGCCGACGGTCGCCGCGCCTCGCCATTGCTGCCGCGCCGGCGAGGACGGAGGCGACGACGACCCCGCACGCGATCGCCCTCGCCGTTCCATTCGCCGGAAAACTCGTGGGACCGTAGTAGGGCGAAAGTGATGTTGGCCACAGGATCATTCCCGCGATGCGTGGCCACAGGGACATCATCGCGCGGACACGCTCCAGAGCGGAGAGCGTATCGAGTCCCTGTGCGGCGATCGATGCGTGCGCCACCGGAGTGCCCAGCACGACACTGCGCGCCAACACGACAGCGACAATTCCAACGAGGGCGGCCGCCCACGCGCGCGCGTTCGCACTGAGGAAGACGCGCCATGGTGGCCCGGTGGGATTCGACTTGCGCCAACCCCACGCGGTCAGCCCTGCAATCGGCACCGCGAGGAGCCCGGATTCCTTTGCCAAGAGTGCGGCGGCGGCCAGTGCTCCCACCCACACCGCGCGGCGCCAGTCCGCATCGTGATCCTCTCCCATGCGGAGCGGTTCTCGGAGCACATGGATCAGACCCACCGTGCACAGCACCATCAAGAGCTCGGACGTATTCGCCACACTGGCAACCGCTTCGACGTGCAGCGGATGCGACGCGAACCATGCCGCCGCCACGAACGCCGCCATGGGGCGCACCGCTCCTCCCAGCATCCACCACACGGCAAGGACCGTCAGTGCCACCAACCCGAGCGCGTAGATGTGGAACCAGCGCGCCGAACCGCCGCTCGCATTCCACACGCTGCTGAGCAGCGCGATGTGGAGCGGCCGATACAGGCCGAGCGCATCGATGCCATTGTCGGACGGCCAGTATGGTTGGATCCACACCCGGGCCAGGGCGCCCCATCCGCGGAGCCCGACATTGTCGCGAATGATGGTGGTGTCGTCGTAGACAAATGCGGCCCGCAAGGTCGGGAGTAGCGGCGCCACCACGATCAGCAGCAAGGCACTCGCACGAATTCCGCGCCCTCGCCGCGGCGACGTCTCGCGTTGCGGTCCCGGCGTGTCGTTGGGCTCGGACGCGGGCGAAGCAGTGCTGGAATGGGTCACGGGCGATGAAGCTACGCAGCGCGACGAAGGTGAGCTACCGCCTCATCGCTTCTGCCGAGCGCGGCGTCGGCGTTCCGGAAAGTGCGTGTCGAGGAACCGAATGAGCGCCCGCTCCTCCGGCGAGTGCGCGTACTGATCGGCATGCGCCTCGTATCTTGGCGGCAGGACGATCGTTTCGCCGTCGTCCAGGTAGCGTGCCACCACCAATGGATGCACGTACGACTTGCGACAGATGGTCGGCGTATTGCCGAGCTCCGCGGAAACGAGCCGCATGGTCGTGGCGACGTTGCGTTTCGCTTCGGACGGAGTGCGCGCGGCGCCGAGCTCCGCGAGCACGGTCGCGGCCCGCAGCGTGCCGCCCCAGGTTCTGAAGTCCTTTGCGCTGAAGGGCTGGCCCAGCGTGTCGTGCAGGTACGCGTTGACGTCGTGCGCGGTGAGGTTTCGCCAGCGCGACCCCTCCTGGTAGCGAAACAGACGTGTCCCTGGAGTCGCGACGTACCGCTTGACGAGTCGGGCCAGCTCCCGATTGGCGACCACCTGCCGTTGCTTGATCGACTTCTTTCCAACGTAGGTGAACACCGCGCGGCCGTCGGCGATCTGCACGTGGCGTTTGCCCAGCGTGGTGATCCCGAACGTCTTGTTTTCCGTTGCGTAGCGCTCGCTCCCGATGCGGAAGAAGCTCTCACTGATCAGCCGCACCACGGCGGCGGACGCTGCTCGCCGCGACGGTGTACGCGATGCCGCGTGCGCCCGCACTCGCTTGCGCAGCGCCGGGAGCTTCCGGGCCAGTTCCCGCACACGATAGTACTTCCGCAGCTGCCCCCGTTCGACGGCGCGGGCGTGATAGCGATATTGCTTTCGATCCTTTGCATCCAGCCCCCAGGCCTGGATTTCCGCCCCCGCACTTGGCGCGACGTGGACGTCCGTCCATGCCGGCGGAATGACGAGCGATCTGATGCGGAGCAGCGTACGCTCGTCCCGGACCTCCGAGCCGTTGGCCCGGAGGTACCGGAAATTCCTCTTGTTTCCGACGCGCGCGATCCAGTCCGTCATATGGACGCGAAGCGAAAGCAAAATGCGGTCCTTACCTGTAGATTCCCGCGTTGGCGGCGGATCGTGGCCGGCCATCCCTCTGCCTCACTGACCGAGCAACACGAGCACATGGCTTACGAGCATCTCACGTTCGACGTCGCCGAGCGGATTGCGACGGTCACGCTCAACCGTCCGGACAAGCTGAATGCTCTCAGCGACGCGTTGATGGGGGAGCTCGGGCGCGCGATCGACGAGGCGCGGGTCCGACCGGACGTGGGCGCCGTGCTCCTGACGGGCGCTGGCCGGGCGTTCGGGGCCGGGGCGGACATCAGCGAGCTGGCGGGACAGTCCGCCGTGCAGGGCAAAGCGCGCGCGGAGCGCGGCCAGCGCGTGTTTCGGCGGTTCGAGACGTCGCCGAAGCCGACGATTGCCGCCGTGAACGGCGTCGCCCTCGGCGGTGGATGTGAGCTCGCCATGGCTTGCCATCTGCGCATCGCCTCGGAGTCGGCGAAGTTTGGTCAACCGGAGGTGAAGCTGGGCACGGTCCCGGGTTACGGCGGGACGCAACGACTGCCGCGGCTGGTCGGCAAGGGGCGGGCGCTGCAGCTACTCCTCACGGGAGAGACGATCGACGCCGCTGAGGCGTATCGCATCGGCCTCGTGAATCGCGTCGTGCCGGCCGCGCAGCTGATGGACGTGTGCCGCGTGATGCTGGCGACGATGCTGGCGCAGGGACCGCTGGCGCTGGCGCACTGCATCGAGGCGGTGGACCGTGGGCTCGACATGTCCTTGGACGACGCGATCGCGCTGGAGGCGTCGTTCTTCGGCTTGCTGTCCGCCACGGCCGACAAGGCCGAAGGGATGCGAGCCTTCCTGGAAAAGCGACCGGCCAGTTTCAGCGGCGCGTGACGACCCCTCGTGACGGCACGCGCCGTGTCGGAGGCGGTCGATGACCACCGGCCACGCACGAGCGACGCTCTGCTCCCTGTCGTTGCGCGACTTCCGCAATTTGTCGCGCATCGACCTGACCTTTCCCGCGGCGGGCGTCGTCGTGATCGGCGAG
>JANYIN010000039.1 GCA_025362035.1 Gemmatimonadaceae bacterium
GGCGTCGGCAAGGGCGTCACGCACCAGACGCCTATCATGTATTGGGTCGACGACCAGGCCGGCGCGCGCTGGGAGAAGACCACCATCGGTCGCGCGCTCTTCAACGCGATCATTCCGAAAGAACTCGGCTACAAGAACCACGACATGAAAAAGAAGGCGCTGTCGGAGCTCGTGTTCGAGAGCTACCGTCGCGCCGGTCTCGCCAGCACCGTGCAGTTCCTCGATCGCCTCAAGGAGTTCGGGTTCGCCAACGCCACGCGCGCCGGCGTCTCCATTGGCATCGAAGACCTGCACATCCCGCGTGAGAAGGAAACGATTCTTCGCGAGGCGGGTGATCGCGTCGAGCGCTTCCAGCGCGCGTACCAGACCGGCAACATCACGAACGGCGAGCGCTACAACAAGGTCATCGACACTTGGACGCACGCAAACTCCGACGTCGCCGACGCCATGGTAAAGGCCATGCGCGAGAGCAAGGACGGGTTCAACCCGGTGTTCATGATGTTCGACTCCGGCTCGCGCGGTAGCCGCGACCAGATCCGTCAGCTCGCCGGCATGCGCGGACTGATGGCGAAGCCGCAGAAAAAGCTCACGGGCGGCATCGGCGAAATCATCGAAAGCCCCATCAAGTCGAACTTCCGCGAAGGCCTCTCGCCGCTGGAGTACTTCACGTCCACGCACGGCGCTCGCAAGGGCCTGGCGGATACGGCGCTCAAGACGGCGGACGCTGGGTACCTCACGCGTCGCCTCGTGGACGTCGCGCAGGACGTGACCATCACCGAGGAGGATTGCGGCACGATCATGGGTCTCGTCGTCGGCGCCTTGAAGGAAGGCGAGGACGTCATCGAGCCCCTGGCCGAACGCATCGTCGGAAACGTCGCCGCCGAGGACATCGAGGATCCGCACGAGATCGACGAGTCGGGGCGCCCCACCCTGCTCGCCGAAGCAGGCCAACTCATCGACGAGGAGACCTCGGTCGCCATCGAGGAGAGCGGGCTGGAAACCGTCAAGATTCGCAGCGTTCTCACCTGCGAAGCGAAGCGCGGGCTATGTCGCATGTGCTACGGCCGCAACCTGGCCACCATGAGCATGGTCGACATCGGCGAAGCCGTCGGCATCATCGCGGCGCAGTCCATCGGCGAACCGGGCACGCAGCTCACGCTGCGTACCTTCCACATCGGTGGAACGGCCGCCCGCATCGCGGAACAGACGGCACGCAAGAGCAAGGTCGCTGGCAAGATCGAATACAGCGACCGGCTGGTCGCGGTCACCAACCGCGAAGGCCATCAGATCGTCACGGGGTACGAAGGCGAAATCATCATCCGGAACTCCGCCGATCCGCACTCCGCGGTCGGCGCGCGGTTGCAGGTGCCGCTCGGTGCCGTGCTCACGTTGAAGAACGGCGACGAGGTGAAGAAGGATCAGGTCATCTTCACTTGGGATCCATACTCCAACCCGATCATTGCCGACGTCAAGGGAACGATTCGCTTCGTGGACCTGGTCGAGGACGAGTCGGTGTCCGAGGAGCTGGACGAGCTCACCGGGCTGCGCCAGCGCGTCGTCGTCGAGGACCGTGAAAAGAAGCTGCACCCGCACATCGAGATCTGGGAGTCGAAGGGCGGCAAGGAAAAGAAGATCCGCGACTTCGTCATTCCGGTGGGCGCGCAGCTCACGATCGAGGACGGTCAGGAGATCTTCCCGGGTGAGACGCTCGCCAAGCTCGGCCGCGAGGCATACAAGACGCGCGACATCACGGGTGGTCTGCCGCGTGTCGCCGAACTGTTCGAAGCGCGCAAGCCGAAGGACCCCGCCACGATCTCCGAGATCGACGGCGTGGTGCGCTTCGGCGACATCAAACGCGGCAAGCGCGAAATCTTCGTGCAGCCCGTCAAGGGCGGCACGGGCTCGGATCAGTTCGCGATCGACGAGCAGTCCGAGGCACAGTTGTACGAAGTCGCCGCGGGCAAGCACCTTCGGGTGCACGAGGGCGACCGCGTACGGGCCGGTGATCGTCTGTCCGAAGGACCCGTCAACCCGCACGACATCCTGCGGATCAAGGGCGCGCGGGCCGTGCAGGAATACCTGCTGAACGAGGTGCAGGAGGTCTACCGATTGCAGGGCGTGAAGATCAATGACAAACACATCGGCGTGATCGTTCGTCAGATGCTCCAGAAGGTTCGGGTCATGGATCCGGGCGAGACGGAGTTCCTCGAGGGCGAACACGTGGACAAGCAGGTCTTCCGGGACGAGAACGATCGGATGAAGAAGAGAAAGGACGCGCCCTCTACGGCGGAGCCCCTGCTCCTCGGCATCACGAAGGCATCGCTCACCACGCAGTCGTTCATCTCGGCCGCGTCGTTCCAGGAAACCACCCGCGTCCTCACCGACGCGTCCATCCGCGGGGCCAAGGACGATCTGCTCGGCCTCAAGGAAAACATCATCATCGGACATCTCATCCCTGCCGGTACCGGCATGTACCGCTACCAGGACGTCGAACTGGAAGGGTTGGAGATGCCCGCGGCCGAGGCGCTCGCACCACTTCCGGACGCCCTGCCAAATGTCTTCTCCATCGCGGAAGACGACGAATTCCCCGCATCGGCACGCGCCGGCGCGTCAAAGTAATCGCGATATCGCACGATCGAACGGCCCGGGCGTCTTGCCCGGGCCGTTCGTCGTCTCCACCTTCGCCGGGTGAAAGGACCCTTCGCTCATCCCGGACAGCCGGCGGTGCCTCAGTCGCGCGCGCGCATAGATCGATTCAAGCTGGCGAGTCGCAGCCACGTGCGAGCGCTGCTCATGCACGACGAGATCATCGCCGAGGCGGTCCAGGCGCACGCCCTGGCAAACTGCACCTCGTTGCACGAGGCCTGGCGTCGCGTCGACGCGTATGTGCGCGAGATCGTCCCGTTCTTCAGCGTGGTGGCGTACTACCAGATCGGCTACCGCATGGCGGGCTGGCTGCTCCGTCTGTTCTACAAGACGTCGGTGGACTTCGAGGACTCGTCTGCCCGCCATCGGCTGCCGCGCGACGCCGTAATCGTGTACGTGATGAACCACCGCTCCAACGCTGATTACATCCTCGTGAGTTACGCGCTGGCCGGACAGGTGGCCATTTCGTATGCGGTCGGAGAGTGGGCGCGCGCCTTCCCCCTGGAGCTGATGTTCAAGGCGTTCGGATCGTATTTCATCCGGCGACGGTTTCGGGAGCCGCTGTATCACGTCGTTCTGGAGCGGTACGTCCAGCTCATTACACGTGAGGGCGTGACGCAGGGCATCTTCGTGGAGGGCGGACTCACACGCGACGGCAAGCTCAGCGCACCGAAGATCGGGCTGCTGGACTATGTGCTCGGCATCGGGAGGGATCCACAATACGCCGCAAGGCTGCACGTCGTGCCGGTGGCCATCAACTACGATCGAGTGCTCGAGGATCGCTCGCTGCTTCGCGAGCTGGATGCCAGGTCCGGCGGGCGACGAACATCGCGCTTCGCGCAGGCGTATGAGGTCCTGCGTTACCTGGGCTGGAACGTGACGCGTCTGGCGTCACGGCGGTGGAAGCGGTACGGTCGCGCCGCGGTCGTCGTCGGCGCGCCAATACCCCTGGCGTCGTGGTTCGCCGAACACGCCGACCTGTTCGCGCTGGAAAGACCCGACCGGTTGGCCGAGGTCCAGCGACTCTGCGATCGCCTGCTCGCGCAGGTGGGGCGGCTCATCCCGGTGACGCCCGTGCCGCTGGTGTGTGCGGCCATCCAGAGCTTCGACACGGAGTTCATCACGGCGGATGACCTGCTCACGCGCATCGACGAATTGCGCCGCGCGCTGGGTGAGCTCAACGCGCGCGTCCTCGGCGGAGGCGGCGATCTCGATGCCACCGAACTCTTCGCACGAGCGTGGCGCATGCTGCGCATGCGACGAGTGCTGGCGCGGGTTGGCGAAGGCTACCTCGTGCTGCCAAAGGGCCGTCCGCTGATCAGCTACTACGCCAACAGCGTCGCGCACCTACTCGGGCCGTTCCTCAGCGCGATCCAGGCTCGCGATGCACTTCCGGCCATGGCCGGTCTGCGTGATGCGTCCACCCGATCGGTACCTTGAGTCCGCATTCCCCGTTGCTGTTCTCGCGTCATGTGACCGGCTTTCGCCGGGACGGCTTGGCAACCGGAACGGCTCCCATTGACCCGCGGCCTTGTCATTGCTTAACTTGCGAGTCTGTTCCGTGCCGCCTCGTTCGGAGGCGATCCACGTATGAAGCAGATCGACGAACACCGATCAGGTTGAATGCCGACGATTAATCAGCTGGTCCGGCAGTCGCGCCGCGACCTCGCCAAGAAGGAGAAGGCGCCGGCGCTGAAGGCCAACCCCCAAAAGCGGGGCGTCTGCACGCGCGTCTACACCACCACCCCCAAGAAGCCGAATTCCGCCCTCCGCAAGGTGGCGCGTGTTCGCCTCACCAACGGCTTCGAAGTCACCGCCTACATCCCGGGCGAAGGCCACAATCTGCAGGAGCACTCCATCGTGCTCATTCGCGGCGGCCGAGTGAAGGATCTCCCGGGTGTCCGTTACCACATCGTTCGCGGCACGCTCGACGCGTCAGGCGTCAACGGCCGCAACCAAAGTCGCTCCAAGTACGGCACCAAAAAGCCAAAGGCCGGTGCCGCCGCGGGCAAGGGAGGTAAGAAGTGAGCCGCCGTAAAAGCGCCGTCAAGCGCACCATCCTGCCGGATGCCCGGTACGACAGTCAGACCGTCTCCAAGTTCATCAACGTCCTGATGTACCAAGGCAAGAAGAGCACGGCCGAGCGGATCTTCTATGCCGCGATGGACCTGGTCGAGAATCGCACCAGCCAGCCCGGCGTTAACATCTTCAAACAGGCGCTCACCAACCTCAAGCCAGTCGTTGAAGTCAAGAGTCGGCGTGTTGGCGGAGCAACCTACCAAGTGCCCGTCGAGGTGCGTCCTGAGCGTCGCACGGCGCTGGCCATGCGCTGGCTGATCAGCTACTCACGCGACCGCAACGAGAAGTCGATGGCCGAAAAGCTGGCCGCTGAGGTCATTGCCGCGTCCAAGGGCGAAGGCAACGCCGTCAAGAAGAAGGAAGACACGCACCGGATGGCCGACGCGAACAAGGCCTTCGCGCACTATCGCTGGTAGTACGTCTGGTACGTCTTTTGTAAGTAAATCGTTGCCCCGCTCGTGGTTCTGCCACTAGCGGGGCTTCGTGTATCCGTCCCCGGCGTACGAGCTGGATGACCCGGCGGTCGTTGGCCGTCCGTCATTACTTAGCGCGTTGACGGAATCTGGACGAGCTTACGTACGTCCCCGCGCATTACCGGGTCCGCGCAATAGGTCTTTGCAGCCCCACTCGCGAATATCGGATATGCAAGACGGGGACTCTTTTCAGAGTCCCCGTTGCACCAGTCCGTCCGAGACTGACGTTCGCCGCTACGCAGTCTTGGTGAAGCGACGACGCGCGATACCAAGCATTCCGATCAGGCCCGTGCCGAGCAACGCAAGGCTGGCGGGCTCGGGGGTTGCCGTAACCGCCGTCACACCACCAGTGATCAAGACGTTGTTGTGCTGCGGTGTCACGCTGACATTGTTGATGTACAGCGAATACGTGCCGCCGGCGTACGTGAGGTTGTTCAACTGCGACGGATTGAAGACGATGCGAACTCCGCCAGCGGCACCCGACACGGAACCCGTGATCATGTCCGTGAACGTCTGCTGACCAGCACCAGACGGGGATGTGAACGTCAACAGGATGTCGAGCGAGTTGCCGTTATACGTGAACGGTGCGCCCGTGAGATTGACGGAACCGAAGCTTCCACCGTTAGCGCCGGTACCACCAAATGCTGCGTCGCCAAAGAGCGTGGTGGCGCTGAAGCCGGTGTTCGTCACGGTCAGCCCGGCAAGCGTGTTCGATGACGCCGGCCCAGGAGCCGACCATGCACCACCGTTAAACCGATACTGCGAGCTGCCGGCAAACGTGATCTGGGCCGACGCTGCCTGTGCCGCGCCAAGGACCAGCGCGGCCGTGACAGCGCCTCGCAGTCCGCGGGTGAGGTACTTGGTACGAGTTGGATTCATACTTGTCTCCGTCCGACTTGATGATGAGAAAGGTACCGCATCCTGGACGACTGGTTAACCCGGCGCGGGGCGGCATCCAGACGAGATTGCAAACTCGGCGCCACTGCATACTTCGATGGAACAAATCTCTAAATCATTTGTGCGCAATGTGTTACAGAAATACGAACCGTCCGCGCCACAGGTCCAGCCGCCCATTCGTGATGCGGCGATGCAACAGTACTGTGTGCGCCACGCCATACCACGGAACGCGGATGCCGCATGCGGCGAAAACATGTGAGTCTTTTCAGGCGTCGCAATCGGCCCAATCCCCTGATGGCACCCGCCCGTGGAAGATAACAGAAGTCACCAACCTGCACTTGCTTTCCGCTCTGCCAACGCAGAGTTTCGGTCCCGAACACAACGCGTTCCGACAGTATGCTCGGGCCGCCAGGCGAGACGCGCGCTTAGTCGGTGAATTGCGCGCCTTCACAACTTTCGTCCCATGAGATGCCCCCAACGGCCAACCGAGACTTCCTGCGTCGCATTCGCACGCCGGCGTATGTGTTCCTCCTCCTCACCCTGCTGTTCCAGCTGGTTGACTTCGTGAGCGCCTCCACGCCGCTCCGCATCGACTCGGTGGTCTGGCGGTTCGCCACGGCCGGCGGCGTGTCGAACAGTGCTGGAAATTTCCTGCTGCTCGCGCTCCTCATCTATGCGGTGGCGTTGCTCTACGTCGACCGGCGCATGTTGACCTTTGTCGGGACGGTGTCGGCGTTCCTGGCCCTCATGCTCCTCATCGGCACCGGCTCGTTCGCCCTCGACGCACTCCAGCTTCGGTCGCGCGTCGACCCGTCCGCCGTCCGCCATTTCGATCTCGCGAGCATGCAGGCCTTCGTCAAGCTCGCCATTGAATCCATGGTCTCGGCGTTCTTCGCGATTAGTGCGTTCCGCGCCGTCAGTGCCGCCGACAAGGAGATCCAGCGGGAGGAACGGAACTTCGATTCCCCGATCGTGAGCCGATCCGCGCCCTTGCGCGCCCCGTAGCCGACGGTCGCCGCCGGGCGTCAACACGGCTCCGCGTCGCGGGGCCGCGCCCCATGACGGCATTGTCCCCTCCGGCTCGAGAGTGCGTACTGCATGATCATCGGTCACATCGGCGTCGCGTTCGCCGCACGCT
The DNA here is from genome assembly GCA_025362035.1 of Gemmatimonadaceae bacterium. GTDB lineage: Bacteria > Gemmatimonadota > Gemmatimonadetes > Gemmatimonadales > Gemmatimonadaceae > AG11. The sequence goes on from JANYIN010000039.1 coordinate 7,234, forward strand.
GGCGCTGGCCAAAAGCTCCGCTGCCGTGGCTCCTGATCGCGACCATGGCGCCCGACCTCTGGCGCGGCGTCATTGCCGCATCCGGCTTGAATGCCCGGGAAACCAATCTCTACTCGCACGAACTTCCGTGGAGCGCGCTCCTCGCGGTCTTCCTCGCTGGCGGTGCGCTCCTGGCCCTCCGCGATCTCGAAAGCACGTTCGTGATCGGCGTGCTGGTGCTGTCGCACATCGCCCTCGATATGGTCTCCGGGTGGAAGCCGCTCTGGCCGGGAGGACCGAACGGACTGGAACTGGAGCACTTCGAGCAGCTGGAATTCCTCATCGAGGTGGCACTCGCCTGGGCCGGCCTCGCGATGCTGAAACGATCGTCGGCGCCCCGCTGGATCGTCGGCTGGCGGATGCTCGCCCTGCTCGTCGCCATTCAGGGAGCCTACCTGGCAATGTCCTACGAGGCGCGACCGTGGAAGACCCGGTGCATCGCCTACCCTCTTGCCCCATGCTGGACCCATCTATAGATCGGCTGACCCCACAGATTCGCGCGTCGTCGCCTTCTCCTTTCTCCACGTTGCTGCCATGTCAATCGCTGCGCCGACCGAGCCAATGCGCCGACTGCGCGTACCGGGATATTTCATCCTCGTCCTCGCGCTGATCCTGCCGCTGGTGGACACGGTCATGTCCGTGCTGCCCATCAAGCTCGACGCATTTGCGTGGCGATTCGGCGCCATGGGACTTTTCGCGAGCGCCGTGGGTGCGCCGCTGCTCGTGCTGTTCCTGATCTACGCATTGGCCCTTACGCTCGGGGATAGAAAGGTCGTCGCGGCGTGCGGCGTCATGGCGGCCGTGCTCGCGTTGATCATGCTGGTGGGGGTCCTTTCGTTCAGCCTCGACGCACTCCAAATGAAGTCGCGCATTCAGGCCGCCGGTCAGTTGCGCTTCTACACCGCCTCGGCGCAGGCAACGCTGAAGCTGGTGCTGCAGGGCATCGCGTCCCTCGTATTCGCCGTCAGTGCGTTCCGCGCGCTCGGCGATCGGAAGCTCGCTGCCCCGAAGGGCGGCCGGCGCCCCTCCGCCAGCCTGGTCGTGGGGCGTTCGATTTCCAACCGGGCCGTCGAGCGTGCCGAGCCCGGCAGTGTCCAGTTGCCAGTGAGCGAGAGTAAAGAAGTCACTCCATCGTCGGGCGAGTAGATTCACCCCGCGGACGCCGTCGGAGAACGGTGAACCGGCTGGTCTCGCTCGATAATTGTCAGCACCCGGTTGACACGGCGCGAAACCCCAATAAATTCTGGGGGCTAGGGTCTGAATCGCTCGGTGCAGTATCTGGCCAGCGCGCATCGGCTCACTGCGGCCGAATCATATGGGTATCCGGCAAGTAGAGCGGGTAAGGCTATCTACCGGCGGGTTCGTCCCGCTCCCGAGAAGAAACGCAGGACAATTTGACGTCGAACGCGGTTTGGTTCGGCGCGCCTTGGGTCCCCGCTCGCGCTGTAGAGGCGAGCACACCCTGGCGACAGCGGATGGATACCGGCCCAAACGGGTGCCTGGTCCACCCGCGTTTGTATTTCGGCGAACGGGACTTGTTGCTGGCGCCAGAATGGCTGCCGCGACTGACTCACCTGACGGGTTGATATGGCACGCGAAACGGCGCTCGAATATTACCGGAACATCGGCATCATGGCTCACATCGATGCCGGGAAGACGACGACCACCGAGCGTATTCTTTACTATACGGGCAAGTCGCACAAGATCGGCGAAGTGCATGAAGGCGCCGCCACGATGGACTGGATGGAGCAGGAGCAGGAGCGCGGCATCACCATCACCTCCGCCGCGACAACGTGCTTCTGGATGCGCCACGGCCAGTCCGATAAGGAGGGTGCGGGTCCCGAATACCGGATCAACATCATCGACACCCCCGGTCACGTGGACTTCACGGTCGAAGTGGAGCGCTCGCTGCGCGTGCTCGACGGTGCTGTCGCGCTCCTCGATTCCGTCGCCGGCGTCGAGCCGCAGACGGAAACGGTGTGGCGCCAGGCGGACCGGTACAAGGTCCCGCGCATGATCTTCTCGAACAAGATGGATCGCACCGGCGCCGACTTCGAGCGCTGCATGCGCATGATCAAGGACCGGCTGAGCCGCCGCGCGTTCGCCCTGCAGCTGCCGGTCGGCTCGGGTGAGCTCTTCACCGGTCACATCGACGTCATCGACCGCAAGCAGTACATCTTCGACGACGCCACCCTCGGCAAGTCGTTCGCCGTGGTCGATGTCCCCGACGAGTACAAAGACGCCTGCGAGGCCGCTCGTTATGAGGCCGTGGAAGCGGCCGTCGAGCACGACGAAGAGCTCATGCAGAAGTACCTCGACGGCGCCGAGCTGTCGGTCCAGGAGATTCGTCGCGCGATCCGCAAGGCGACGATCGCGATGGAGTTCGTGCCAGTCCTCTGCGGCGCCTCGTTCAAGAACAAGGGCGTCCAGGCGCTACTCGATGCCGTAATCGATTACCTCCCGTCGCCGGTCGAGGTGCCCGCCATTCAGGGCCATCTGCCGCATCACGACGAGACGTTTGAAGACCGGCAAGTCAACGACGAAGCCCCGTTCGCCGCGCTGGCGTTCAAGATCGCCACCGATCCGTTCGTCGGAAAACTGACATTCTTCCGCGTCTACTCAGGCGTGCTGAAGAGCGGCTCGTACGTGTACAACGCCACCAAGGACAAGCGCGAGCGCGTCGGTCGTCTGCTGCAGATGCACGCCAACAAGCGGGAAGAAATCGAGGAAGTGCGCGCCGGTGACATTGCCGCCGCGATCGGGCTCAAGGACACGCGCACCGGCGACACCATGTGCGACGACGAGCATCCGATCATTCTCGAGGCGATGAAGTTCCCCAATCCCGTCATCGATGTGGCGGTGGAGCCGAAGACGAAGGCCGACCAGGACAAGCTGGCCATCGCGCTCATGAAGCTGTCGGAGGAAGATCCGACCTTCCGCGTGCATTCCGATCCGGAAACGTCGCAGACGATCATCTCGGGCATGGGCGAGCTCCATCTCGAAATCATCGTCGATCGCATGATGCGGGAGTTCAAGGTCGACGCGAACATCGGCCGCCCGCAGGTGGCCTATCGCGAAACCATCAAGAAGCGCGTCGAAAAAGTCGAAGGAAAGTTCATTCGTCAGTCGGGCGGCAAGGGGCAGTACGGCCATTGCGTCATCAACATGCAGCCGTCCGAGCCCGGACAGGGCTTCGTGTTCGAGGACAAGATCGTCGGCGGCACCATCCCGCGTGAGTTCATCGGACCGATCGAACAGGGCATCAAGGAAGCGCTGGTCAACGGCGTGCTGGCCGGGTACCCCATGGTCGACGTCAAGGTGGAGTTGATCTACGGTTCGTACCACGATGTCGACTCGTCCGAAATGGCGTTCAAGATCGCCGGGTCGATGGCGTTCAAGGAAGCCGCGAAAAAGGCGCATCCAGTCATCCTCGAGCCGATGATGAATGTCGAGGTGGTCTGCCCGGAGGCGTACATGGGCGACGTGCTCGGCGACCTGTCCGCGCGTCGAGGCAAGATCGGCGGGATGACGCAGCGCGGCGAGGCGCAGGTGATCGCCTCGACGGTGCCGTTGTCCGAAATGTTCGGGTACTCGACGAAACTGCGCTCGATGTCACAGGGACGCGCGGTCTACTCGATGGAGTTTGCACATTATGATGAAGTGCCGAAGAGCAAGGCCGAAGAGATCATCTCCAAGGTCACGCCGAAGTAGAGACGGTTCGTCGGCAGGGCGGTTCGTCGGATCGACGGGCTCGGGACACACGACTCTTTTCTGAGAGCGAGAGAGAGACACATGGGAAAGGCAAAGTTCGAGCGCACGAAGCCCCACGTGAATGTGGGCACGATCGGCCACGTGGATCACGGGAAGACGACGTTGACGGCGGCGATCACGACGATTCAGGCGGCGAAGGGGTTGGCGCAGGTGGTGGCCTTCGACCAGATCGACAAGGCGCCGGAAGAGAAGGCGCGCGGGATC
>JANYIN010000040.1 GCA_025362035.1 Gemmatimonadaceae bacterium
CAGCGACGGAGAGATTGGCCATCCTGCCGCGATACTCCTGGCGCGCAGCGCCTCATCGACGCGCTCGGACAGTTGACGAAGGATGCCAAGGCGCGCTCCGTCCATCCACACCGCGAACTCGTCGCCCCCGATACGCGCCACGAGATCCGACGTCCGTAGCGTGCTCTTGAGCACAGCCGCCGCCGCCCGCAAGGCGGTGTCACCGGCCTGGTGCCCGTGTAGGTCATTGATGCTCTTGAGGCCATCCAGATCCGCATAGAGCACCGTCGATTCACTCCCGGACCGCTTGGCGGCGCTGAGTCGGGGCAGAACGCTCAGCTCGAAGCCGCGCCGGTTGTAGACATCCGTGAGCGGATCGACAAGCGCCGTCTGTTCAATGATCGACTGCAGGCGATGGCGTTCCGACGCGAATCTGATCACACGGGCGAGTGATCGACCCAGCAACTCATCCTTGCCAAGAAACTCCTGGGCACCCTCTCGCAATGCCTGGAGTCCGATTGCCTCGTCCGTCGTACCGGTCAGGACCACGACGGGCACGCGCGGATGGGCTTCCCGCAAGGCGGCAAGCGTGGCAAGGCCGGCGCTGTCCGGAAGGTTCAGGTCGAGGAGGACGAGGTAGTCGCGATTCACCGATGTATCGAGCCGCGCGATGGCGTTGGCCAACCGCTGCTCGAACACCACACGAAACTCGTGCGGCTGGCGTGCGAGCGACGCCCGCACCAAGGCCTGATCGCCCAGACTGTCCTCGACGACGAGGACGTCGATACCGTCATCGCTACGCATCATGCTCGGATATCCTCGTCACCGGCACTCGCGGCAGGGGCCGCGAGCCAGCGGGGTTCAATGTGATGAATGGCGTTGAGCAAATCATCCACGCACAGCGGCTTGAGGAGGTAGGCCGAGGCGCCAAGGCTCGTGGCTTTGTCCATGTCACACTCCGAATCCGAACCGGTCAGCATGATGATCGGGAGGCCGGCAAGCGCGGCGTCCTGACGCGCCTGTTCGAGCACTTCCAACCCGGTAAGCCGTGGCATGTTGATGTCGAGCAGCACGAGGTGCGGACGCGACACGGTCGCGAACTTTCCGCTGCGCCGCAGGAAGGCCATTGCCTCTTCGCCGTCACGGGCGATCGTGACATGACTGCGGAGCCCAGACCGCTCGACCGCGACGCACGTGAGTCGAACGTCGCCCGCATTGTCATCCACCACGAGCAGCTCGATGACAGACTCCATGGGTGCGATCATTGCGTGCCTTCCCGGGAGCCGATGTGGGCGGGCAGCGAAAAAGTGAAGCTCGATCCACCGCCGACCTGCGATTGCACCCGGATCTGTCCTCCATGCCGCTCGACGATGCGCTTGCAGAGACTCAATCCGATGCCCGTGCCGGGGTATTCCTCGCGCGTGTGCAGTCTGGAGAACACGTCGAAGATGCGTTCGTGGTATTCGGGAGCGATACCGATGCCGTTGTCCACCACCGTGAACCCCCAGTAGTGTCCATCTGGCACCGCGGCGATGGCAACATGCGGCTGCGTTTCTCCGCGGAACTTGATGGCGTTCGCAATCAGGTTCTGGAACAGCTGCTTCACCAACGGCGCGTCCCCGAGCACTGCAGGAAGCGCCCCCACCGTGATGCGGGCGCCCGACTCCTGAATGGCAATGCCAAGATCCCGCATCACCGTCTGCACGATGCCGGCGCAATCCACCATGGATCGAGCCATGTCGCGCGAACCGACCCGTGAATACGCAAGGAGATCCTTGATGAGCTGTCGCATGCGGTCCGCTCCCTCCACCGCGAACGCCATGTACTCGCGCCCCTCGTCATCGAGCACCGCGGAATATCCACTCGCCAGCAGCTGGGTATAGCTGGACACCATACGCAACGGCTCCTGCAAGTCGTGGGAGGCGACATGCGCAAAGTGCTCGAGCTCCTCGTTCGAGCGTGCCAGCTCCGCGGTCTGCTCGCTGAGCGCCATAGTCCGCTCGGCCACCAGACGCTCGAGGTCGTCCTTCGAGCGCCGCAGGACCATCTCCGCCTCTCTCGCCTCGGTGACGTCGGAACTCACGACACCCAGGCGATCACCGACCCGCATCACCACCAGGCGAAGCCAGCGGCGGAGCGTCTCGTGCCGCACTTCGATCTCCACCGGAATACCGGTGTCGTACGCCCCGCGATACAAAGCGAGACGCCCCGAGTCGCGAAGCGCAGGAAAGAGCGCGTGCATTCCCTGTCCGACCGCAACCGGGCCGGCTGCCCCGAGCAGACGGCTGGCCGACGCGTTCAGGTAGTGGAGTACTCCGTCGACGAGCTCGCCCGCGTCATTGCGGACGATATCCCACATCATGAAGGCGTCCGGTGACACGTCCTGCACGGCGCGAAACGTGTCCTCCGCCAGCTGCCGGGCCGCCTCGGCGTGGCTGGCCTGCGTCAAGTCTTCGCAGTGTCCCACACGATACGTGATGGCGCCGTTCGCATCCGGCACGGCGATGATCGACACGCGCAAGGGAAACTGCGAGCCGTCCTTTCGCCGGTGCACCGTTTCAAAGACGAGATGTTCGGTGCTGGCGATCCGTTCGACGAGACGCATGTTGGCGGCGTCATCGTCCATTCCATGAATGTGCGAGAGCGGCTTCCCGTCGAGCTCACCCGCCTGGTATCCGTGCATTCGCGCGAAGGCGGGATTCGCGGTGACGATGTGCGTCTGTTCCGCATCGATGAGGACGACGCCGAAGGCGCTGTGTTGAAAGACCAATTCCCATCGCCGGAGAGACTCGACCGCCATGCGCTGATCGTGAATGTCAGTGCAGGTCCCGAACCACTTCACGATCTTGCCGCTCGTATCACGCACGGGACAGGCGCGCCCGAGATGCCAGCGGTACGCTCCGTCCGACGCGCGTTTGAAGCGGTATTCGACCTCGTAGGGATCGCCCGTGGTAAATGCCGCCGTCCAGCGCCGCACGCATTCGGCGCGGTCGTCCGGGTGCAGCACGGGCTCCCACCCCCACCCGCGTGTCTCGTCCAGCGACATGCCGGTGTACTCGAACCAGTGCCGGTTGTAGTAGTCGAGATCTCCGTCCGGCTCCGCCGTCCAGACGATCTGCGGGATGGCGTCGGCCAACGTTCGGAGCTGGCTCTCTCGCAACTCCGCGGACAACCGTCCAGCGCGTTCATCCTCGAGACTGCGTTCGCGAGTCACGTCCCGCGAAATGCCGATGACCCCCACGACCTCACCGTCACTGCCCAGCAGGGGACGCTTGGTCGTCGCCATGACACGGTTCGTTCCACAGAGTAACCCGTTCAATTCGAACTGCTGGACTGCTGCCGTAGCGACGACCACGTCGTCCTCGCGTCGCGCCTGTTGCCCTACGGGCGTCGGGAACAATTCCTCGATCGTGCGCCCGATGATCTCGTCCGCTGGTATGCCGAGTAGCCGCACACACGCCGCATTGACCATCGTGAACCGCGATTGACGATCCTTGAGATATACCGCGTCGGGTATTCCGTCCACGATCGTCCTCAACAGCGTGTTGCTAAGCCGCAACTCCCGCTGCCCGGCACGAAGCTCCGCTTCGGCTTCGCGCGCGCGGGCGTGAGACCACTCGCTTTCCGAGCAGTCGCGGATCACGGCACTGAACAGCACCTCGTCATGGTCCCGCGAGACACCAAGTGACACTTCCATCGGAAATTCGGAGCCATCGCTCCTCCGGCCCACCAGACGCGCCGGCTGCCCGCCCAGGCGGCCCTCGTTCCTTGCCGCAAAGCGCGCCAGCCCCTTCGAATGCGCAGCCCAGAAGCTCTCGGGCACGATTGCCGTGAGCGGCATCCCGAGCGCATTGATCTCCGCATAGCCAAACATTTCCGTCGCGGCGCGATTCCAGGACGTGATGATACCCTGGCCATTGGCACCGATAATCGCATCGAGCGCCGCGTCCATCACGGCGCGTAGATGTCCGTTGCTGGATGACGGATGTTGGTGGCGCAGCGTAGATCTCATGGGCCCGCGTCAGGTGGGGAAGGGAATGGCGGACGGGCGCCACACGCTGAGTATCGGTCGTGTCGCTCTGACACTGAACGGCGCGCACGTAATTGTGATGATCCATCGGCTGTACGCCGCTTGGGCCGCGACACAATCACACAGAGCAGATCAGGAACAAACGCTGCTCAGCGCGAGTACCGGGCGTGTCCTGTCCCGGAGAGACGCATGAAGTTGGTCCCAGTCCTGTGCGCTGTGTTCACTCTCCCGTTGATGTGTGTGGGAGGGCAATCAGCCCCGCCCTCCCCACGACAGCGCCCAGCAACGGCGGTCACCGAGTCGTTCCAGGCCATGTCCGCGCTCTTTGCGGGGCGGCTGATCCAGGCATTCGACGCCATACCAGCGAACAGGTATGACTATGCGCCGACCTCGGCACAGCAGACCGTAGGATTCGTCGCCCGGCACCTTGTGGACGCGAACTATGGCTTGTGCGAACGGTTTGCTGAAATGGAACGCCCACGACCAGCCACCGAAGTACGTGTGGACACGGCCGGGGCGAAGTGGCCCAAGGACACACTCCTCGTGCAGCTGAAGGCATCCTTTACCTTCTGCGCCACCGCCTTTTCACGGGTGGATGACAGCAAACTGGCAGACGAACTCGCGGTGGGACCACCAACCGCGGGCCAGACGCAGCAGCGGGCGCGTAGCCTCCTTCTGTTCGTCACCGACCTCGCCGAGCACTATAGCCAGGTCGCGAGCTACATGCGGTTGATTGGGCTGGTGCCGCCATCGGCGATACCGCCGGGACAACACACGGTCGTCCAGCTCCCCGCCGCGATGCTGGCACGATACGTCGGCACATACGACATCCCGCCAAGCACGTTACTCGGCTCGCCCCGACTGGTACTCGCCGTGACTCTGACGGATGACGAGCTGCTCGTGACCCCTCCTTCCCAGCCAACAGCTCGGCTCTGGCCGGAGTCCGACACGGAATTCTTTCTCAAGGAAGTGAACGCGCAAGTCACGTTCACGCGGAACGCCAGTGGAGCAGTGACCGGGCTCGTCCTGCACTACAACGGGGAGGACCGACCGGGAACGAAAATCAAGTGACGAGCCATGCGATCACGACTTGAGGTTCAATCCCCTCAACACGGTCTCGAGCACCAGTCGCAACAACGGCTCGCGCTTCTCGCCGATGTGCTGAGCAACCAGCTTCGGATGATGAAACGCCATCAGTGAGTCGCTGATCACGTGCGCCATCGCTTCGGGATCCGCGTCGCGCAGACGTCGCTTTGCAATCGCTTCTCTGACCAGTCCCACGAGCTGTCCGTGCATTGCGTCCATGTGCCGCTGTGCGAATGGCTTCTGGACGGCCGTTGAAAGATCAAAGGCTTTATAGAGCTCCGGGTCGTGAAGGACCTTTGCGACTTTCGCGCGATGGAGCACGAGCATCCAGGACAGCATCCTGTCGGTCGGCTCGCCGCGCTTGCGACAAACGGCTTCGAGGCTCTCGTCGATTGCACTGAGCCATCGCTCCGAGACCGCGTCGAAGAGTGCCGCCTTGTCCGCGAAGTGCGCATAGAGGGCGGCGTGACTCAGGCCGAGCTCGCGCGCGATATCCGTCAGCCGAACCTTGTCGAAGCCGTCTTCGCGCATCTTCGCCATGGTCGCGTCAATGGCCTTTGTCCTGATCTCCGACGCGGTGAGTCCGGTTCTCGGCATGAATTCAGTGTAGGAACAGTCGTCGGGAAGTCAATCAATAATTACAGCTTCGTCCCGTTGTAACTTACATAGTTGACTCAATGTAAGTTACATAATATTGTTAATGTAACCACGGAGACGAAATGATGAAGCAGGATCACGCGTTCACGCTGCCCCAGACCTCCATCCGCCTGAACCGTATGGGCTACGGCGCCATGCAACTCGCCGGTCCGCATGTCTTCGGTCCACCCAGGGACGTGGACGCGGCCATGGCTGTATTGCGTGAAGCCGTCGCACTCGGCGTGAATCACATCGACACCAGCGACTTTTACGGCCCGTACGTCACGAACCAGATCATCAGGAGGGCGCTGCATCCGTATAGTGACGACCTGACGATCGTCACCAAGGTGGGCGCACTCCGTGGCGCGGATGGCTCCTGGAATGCCGCGATTGGAAGGCAGGAACTGATCGATGCCGTGCACAGCAACCTTCGAAATCTCGATGTCGAGGCACTCGACGTCGTCAATCTTCGCGTGGGTCCGCCTATCGCCGAAGAAGATGGCTCGATCGGCGAACCCTTCTCCGTGCTCGCGGACCTTCAGCGCAAGGGATTGATTCGTCATCTGGGCCTCAGCACGGTGACGACGACTCAGGTGGCCGAATGCGAGCAGATTGCGCCAGTCGTGTGCGTGCAGAACCAGTACAACGTCGCGCATCGCAAGGACGACGCGTTCATCGAGGCGCTCGCAGGGCGAGGTATCGCCTTCGTTCCGTATTTTCCCCTTGGCGGATTCTCGCCCCTTCAGTCGTCGACACTCGATACGATTGCGGCATCCATCGAGCGGACACCCATGCAAGTGGCACTGGCCTGGCTCCTGCAGCGGTCTCCCAACATCCTGCTGATCCCGGGAACGTCGTCGGTGAAGCACCTGCACGAGAACCTGGACGCTGGCAACCTGGTGTTGACGCCAGACATGGTTGCTGAACTCGATATGATCGCAGCGAAGTAATTCGGGTGTAGACTAGCTTCTCAAGAGGATCCCCATGACCGCTACTCCGTGGCGCACGCCGCTGATCGTCGCCGTGATAGGCGCCACTCTGGCCGCCCTGCCCGCGAGTGCGCAGCGCACCGAGACCGGCCCGTTCGATGCAAAGAGCGGTCGCTTCGGGTCGGCCTTCCCCATCGGCGCCGCCCGTGTCCCGGACACGCTCGCCGTGTCCCAGGCGCGCGCCTGGTCCATGGTTGGTCTGCTCTTCGCAGACCTCGGCATTCCAGTGAGCGTGATGGACAGCTCGAGCCACGTGCTCGGTGCACTGCGGGTCACACAGCGCCGGCCCGTAGCGGGCGAGCGGTTATCGCGCCTCCTGGAATGCGGCACGGGCTCCTACGGCCCCAACGCCGAGCGCTATACGGTGCAGCTCACCGCGCTCGCGAGCGTGCAGGCGCTGGACTCTGTGCACGCCACGGTGCAAACGCGCGTCGGCGGCGTGGCCTCGCCCAATGGCCTCAGCTCCAGCGTCAACTGTTCGTCCACCGGTGTGCTCGAGGATCGCATCACCGCCGAGTTGCGCAAGCTGATCGGCTCCTGACGTCATTCACCATGCCAACGTCGCTGCGGCACGTCCTTCCGCTTGCGATTTCCGATACACGCTCGCGCCACTTGACGAGTTCCACCAGATCAGTGCAGCCGTCACGAGGCATCCAATCAACAGCAACATCACGACCCGCCCGAACACGTATCGCCCGCCCGTTGAGAAGCCACGTCGCCCGGACACATCTGCCCGCAATTCCCTGTTTTCCCGACACACTAGCCGCACGTAGTCCTGAACGAGATGATCGTCGTATTCCCGCGCGCGCCGAAGAAGTTTCGTGCCTCGAATCCGCTCGCGAATCATCTCGCTGCCCCCGCGCTCCAGAACACTACCAGCGCCAGCGCGGCGGAGAGTAGCATCCCCGACACCACGTTCCCGAACACGTACCGCCCGGTTCGCGTGCGCTCGTTGTCGCGCTTCGCCTGAATGCGCACCCGTAGTTCGGCATTCTCCCGCTCGAGCGCTCGCACCATGCCGAGCGTCTCGGCGTCCGCGTGCCGAGCCGCATACGCGGCGCCCACCACGCGCCGCGCATGCTGCAACTGGTGCTCGACATCAGCCGGTGTAACCGGCTTACGCCGACTCGACACTCGTTGAACGGTAGTCCACGAGCGCTTCCACCTCGTTCGGGGAGAAACCGGGATCGCCACCCCACACGGCCCACATGCGCATGATGAGTCGCCGGCGAATGTACGACACATCGGCCTCGTCACGGAAGTCGTAGCGTGTGGGATCGAGGTTCCACAGCTCCACCATCGCGTCCTGCAGCAGGTCCTTCCGGTCGTCGGTGTTGCGAACCATCAGCCGCGCGAAGCGTCTGAGTGACGGCTCGAGCACCTCCCATGACGCCCCGAACGCCAGCACGCCCTCCGCAGTCACCACTCGTCCGCTCGCGGGCGGCAGGAAGTCGCGCATCTCCATCAGGCGCTCCAACGGCCATCCGCCGCGGCACCGGCTGTACTCGCTGCCAGCGTTTCCGCTCGTGCCTCGAGTTCCGTCCACCGAAGGAATCGATCTCCCAACCCGGGCGACAGCCGACGGCGAACGCGCAACGTCTTGGTCCCTCCCACTCGCGCCGACTCGTCCACACCGCCTTCCATGGTATACACGTCGAAGTACGGTGCTGCCGCGTGGTATTCCCCTCGCGCCAGAACGCTGGCAACGATGCCCGCGTGCACGAAGGACTCCTTCCGTGGCGCGTACTGGAGAAAGATGTCGCCATCCTCGGGCGCGTCATGGAGGATCCCATGCTCCAGGCCAAAGATGGCCAGGTCGGCGGCGGTCAGCATCCAGGGCAGGGGCCAGCAGGACCGTCGGCTGCGGCAATCGTAGTGCGACCAGTAGCCACACTGCTGAATGAGCGCGACGTCGTGCGAGCAGCGGGCCGGTTCACCGGCGGCGCCGGTGCCGAGCGACGGATGCGGCGGCGCGTCCTGCAGCATCGGTGCATCGGGTGGAGTGAGGCGCACGACAGCACCGGTCGTGGCGACGAGCAACTGCGGAGACAGGCGAAACATCATCGACCTCCAGGAGTGATGAGTGGCCCAGCTTCGGCGCTCCGCCGCATCGCGTGCCGAGATGTGGTCCTACGTGCGGGGAATTGGTAGGGTTTCAGACAGGGGTGACGATCACATGACGGCCTCCAATCACCGGTGACCGCACTCCCCGCGCCCTGCGGCTGATGCACAAACAACCAGGGCGCGCCCGGTGCATTTATCGGCACTTATCGGCAACATTTATGGCAACGGGAGCCACAGTCAGATATTACGGCAACTATCGGCAACACAAATGACGCTGACAGGAAACGATTTCCTCCCTCAACTCACCCGCCAAGAGATGGGCGAGGTAACTCGCCTCCTTGGCGAGCTGCACGATTTCAGGCGACACTGGCGTCGAGTCGCCGAACTCCGCTCGGACCGGCTGGCGCAGCTACGCGCGAGGAGCTCGGCGGCCGACCGACGCCAGGAGTGACGATTGATGCGGAGAATCAGCTCCGCGCCAGCGTCTCATACGTCACACGGTACGGCCGATCCGTAGCGGCGCCTTTACGCCGCCGGAAGTCACGCATCGAGGCCGTCATCAGTGAAACGTCTCACGCTTGGCGAGCATCTCGAGTATTCGCGTCATCCATCGCTCACGTGTTTCGGCCTTCTTGGCCGTGCTGAGCCGATAGACGATGGCGTACAGATTCGCGCGATTCAGGGTCCCGAAGAATGCGTATGCGGCCTTGTCTTTCTTCAAACGACGGAGGAAATCGTCAGGCGCGCTCGCGTTCGCCGACCCTTCGTAAGCGCGAGCCCATCGCCCGTCACTCCTGGCTGCCTCCACGACCCGCAACCCAGCGGCCGTCATGCGGTCTGCCTCGATGAGACGTTCGACCCGCGCCGTGTTGATTTTCGACCACCCGCTTCGAGCGGTACGTGGACTGTACCGCTGAATGAAGGACACCTCATCGTAACTTCGTTTCATTCCATCGATCCACCCGTAGCACAATGCGACGTCGAGCGCATCGGAGTACGTCACCGTCTTCTGCCCGGAGTCCTTCTTGAAGATGCGGAGCCAGGCGCCGGTGCCGTCACCGTGGTGCTTCGCACGCCAGGCTTCCCAGCCCCTGGCAGTCGTGAACGACAGGACCGGATCCGTCTCCAACCCGCTCATGGCTGTCTCCCAATGGATGTGCGCAGCGCAACATGCTCGATGGAGGACTCTCACGCCAAGAATGGAAATGAGGCCCCCACGGTGCCCATGTTAGGACGGGGGGAAACATACGCTGTCCGGCGCGATCAACGTCCGAGCCAGTAGTTCACCTTCAGCAGAAAGATGTTCACCGGACGGTCGCGAAAGAGAGCGCCCGACTGATTCCTGAGATCGAACACGCCCGTCACATCGCTGCCACTCCGCTCCTGGGTCCAGACGAAAAACACCGTGGATCCGGGCCGATATTCCCACCGCAGCACCATGTTCCCGCGCAGCGACCGAAAGGTGAAGTCAGGGTTGCCGAACGTGAACGGCGCGGCAGGCCCCGTGACATCGGGGTTGACGGTATAGACGGACGCCGACGGGTCATACGAAATCGTACCGACGTCCTGGCCGAATATCTGCTTGTCCAGCGTCCGCGGCCCGGCGAACTGCCGGAAGCTCGTATACGCTCCACTGGCGACGAACGGTTGGGCGAACAGCTCGAGTGTCAGCTGTGGCGTGAAGGTAATGTTCACGCGTGTATCCACCGACAGCGAGCGTTGATGCAGGAACGCGAACACGTACCGCGTTCCGCCCAGCGCCACCGTGGGATCGGGTACGGCGCTCACGTACTGTGCAGCGTCTTCGTCATCGTTGTAGTTCGGCGCAATGCTCACGAACACGTTCGACGCGGGCTTGATCGCCACACTCGGCTGCAATCGCAGCGTGTGCGTGCCCGAACTGATGCCGTGCCCGAAGTCCACGCGCATGCCCAGCACTGTCGTCTTGCGCTGGTCGGTGTTGATCATCGCGGAGCTGTAGTCGTAACCCGTTTTCACTTCCACGGGGCCGCCACGCGTCAACAATTCGTCCAGTGACGATGGATGGTGAATGTAGAAAGCGTTCACACCCCAGAAGTTCCGGAGGTTGGTGAAGATGCCGTAGTGCTCTTCCTCGTCGTCCTTGTCGCCCTCGTAGTTGTACTGGCGCTGCGCGCCGGCCGTAACGTTCAGATAGCGAAACGGCCCGATCGGCGTCGTCCACTGACGCGCCACGTTGACGAGCATCCACTTGTAGTCGGAGCGGCTCTGGAACGCGAGATCGTTCACCTCGAATCCGGGGCTGCGCCAGTTCTGCGCCGTCTCCCAGAGCCAATCGCCGTTGTCCTTCGCCAGCCGAGCGTACAATCCGTAGCCGCGGAGGTCGGTCCGCGATGGATTATAGCTCACGTCGAACAGTCTTGGTCGAGGCTATGGCCTCGTGACGGGAATTTGAGGCGGCGTGTTGAGCCCTTCGTAGCCGATGCCAAGCTGGCCGAAACCAAGACCGCCCCAGCAATACGCGAGATGCGACGTAGCCACCCCGCACACGTGTGACGCTCCCGCGCTGATGGACTCGAACGAGACGCCGCCAGCGACAAGCAGGGGAGCCAGCCAGTATCTGTCTGATGGATTGACGGCGTATGGCGTGGTCACGTTCAGTCCCCAGCAATACGCGTCGCCGCCGGACACGATGCCGCACGTGGTCCCCTCTCCAGCGGTGAGCGACGTGAAGCGCGTGCCTCCCGCAACCGAAGTGGGAATATCGGTGCTGGTCTGCGAGCCATTGCCCAACTCGCCCGATGCGTTTGTGCCCCAGCAATACGCCGAGCCGGTTGCACTGAGTGCGCACGTATGGTCGCCGCCGGCCGCGATGGAGGTGAACGTCAACCCACCGCTCACCACCTGTGGTACCGTGCTACAGCCAGCGATGCGGCCGGCCGCGTCCGCGCACGTCTCCTTTGTTGGCGCGCCGATCTGACCGAGCGTGTTGCTTCCCCAGCAGAAGGCCGTTCCGTCCGGCGCCAGGCCGCACGCGTGCGCTCGGCCCAGTGAAATGGAGGACAGCGCGGGCACGCCGGTCACGGCCGCCGGCGCTGCGCTCGACGTCACCGTGCCGATGCCGAGTTGGCCACTGCTGTTGTCGCCCCAGCAGAATGCGGCGTTGGCGGACGTGATGATGCAGACGCTCGTCGCGCCTGCACTGATCTGCCGACTGCTGAACGCTGCCGAAACAGCCAGGGGAACCGCGCTGCATTGATAGGTTGATCCATAGAGCAAACACGTCGGCGCGGCGGGGCCAACGCCGAGCTGTCCGCGCGTGTTGAGACCCCAGCAATAGGCAACGCCCGACGCCAATGCGCATGCGTGGCTGTCGCCCACGGTGATCGAACTGAACACCTGCGCGCCACTCACCAACACCGGCACCGGGTGCGACAACGTGTCCGATGGCGCCCCGTCGCCGAGCAGGCCGAACATGCTGCGACCCCAACAGTACGCTGCGCCAGACGCTGCGATGCCGCACGCGTTCTGATGACCCGCCGCAACCGACGTAAGAGGAAGCGCCACCGGCGTCGTCACCGTGATCGTCAGCAGCGCCGTCTTTCCGCCACCGCTCGCGGTGACCGTTGCCGTGCCCGGCGCAACGGCGACGATCCCGTTGTAGTACCGCTGCACCACCTTGGTCGTATCCGAGATCGTCCACGTGATCGGCGGGTAGACCACGTGGCCCGCTGCGTCGAGCGCCGTGGTCCTGACTATCAGGCTTCGTCCTACCGGGAGCGTCGCCGTCACGGGCGAAATCGTGAGCTGCACGACAGGCGGCGGCAGCACGACATGCATGATCGCGGTTGCCTGCTTGCCGCCACTATACGCGAAGATGGTCGCCGTGCCGGCGGTGCGGGCGAAAATCTGCGCGTCCGTCGACGAATACGATTCGACGTGGGCGATTGACGAATCCGATGTGACCCACGAAACCGGCCGCGTCGGCAGGCGATTGCCGGCGGAGTCGAGGACGGTGACGGTGAATGTCCGACTTGTGCTCGTCGTGACGGTCACCGTATCGGGCGAGAGAACGAGCGACGCCACCGGCAACGTCGGAATGACCCGCACCGTTGTGGAGCCCCTTACGCCGTTGCTCGTCGCGCTGATCGTGGCGATGCCGATGCCTACGGCGCGCACGACCCCACTCTGGGTGACGGTCACTCGCGTCGAGTCGCTGGTGGACCATACGGTTGGACCCGACGCATACCTGTAGTGTCGTGCCGAATCGAGAAGCGCATACGACAACGGCCACTGCTGGCCCACTTCGAGCGACAGGGCGCTCGGCGACACGGCCACTGAGGCGACCGGCGGCGGCGCTGGCACGGTGACCACCGCCGATCCCGACACGCCCTCACTCGTCGCGACTACTGTCGTCTTCCCCGGCGTCCTCGCGTAGACCAAGCCGTCGATGGTGACAGTAGCGACCAGGGTGTCGGCTACGGTCAACGTCACTGTGCGTCCCGGGAGGACATATCCTGCTGCGTCTCGCAGCACAGCGCTTACGTAGCCAGTGCCGCTCACGGTCAGGGCACCGGGAACCATGGTCACGGTCGCGACGCGCGCGCGCGTCCCGCGCGAGAGCGTACTGGGGTCGTCGAGGTGTCCCCCGCATGCGAGGAGCAGACAACACGCAACTCCCAGGAACAGACTCGATCGAGCGCGAGCGTGAGAGAGCAAACTGCGCCTGAAGTGCAGGTGAACGTGTATGGATGGCGGGCGGCTTTCGGTGACGATTACCCTCGGGCCGTGCTCACGGTCCTGACTCGCATAACCTCTGGACGTGAACAGGGGTCACCGGCATCTCTTACGCCCAGCGCTTCAGCGTTTTCCGAGCGCGCTGCCGAAGCCAGACGGACACGACCTTGTGGGTGGCGCGCCCTTTCGCACATTCTCGCCCATCGTCACGCGCTACACACTCTCCGCCTGCCCCCGCTGACATGATCCCCGGGACCGAGAACCACGCGCGCTTCCTCCTGGGGCAGCGCGCCGGGCACTACGAGAGCTACTTCCAGCGAGCCAATCATCCGAGCCGCCCGCTCGCGTTCTGGATCCGCTACACGCTCTTCTCCCCAGCGGGCCGGCCGGAAGACGGCATCGGCGAGCTCTGGGCGGTGCTCTTCGACGGCGAGACGGACGCGCACGTCGCGGTCAAGCGCGAAGTGCCCATCGCCCACGCTCGCTTCGATCGCGAGGCTTTCTCGGTGGGCGTCGACGACGCCCGGCTCGACGCCGCCAGCCTCGCCGGTCAGGTCGCCGCGGGGGCCCACCGCATCGCCTGGGATCTGCGCTATCATGGCCACGAGCGGCCGCTCCTCCTCTTCCCCCCGGGCATGTACGAGGCGCCGCTCCCACGCGCGAAGAGCCTGGTAGGCGTGCCCATGGCCATCTACGAGGGCACGCTCGACGTCGACGGGCGCGTCATTCACGTCGGAGGCGACGTCGGCGGGTGGGTCGGCAGCCAGAACCACAACTGGGGCTCGCGGCACACCGATCACTATGCCTGGGGCCAAGTCGCGGGCTTCGACACCCACCCGGCGAGCTTTCTGGAGATCGCCACCGCGCGCCTCAAGCTTGGCCCCGTGTGGACGCCGTTCATGACCCCCGTGGTGCTCCGCCACGAGGGCCGCGAGCACGCCGTCAACACGCCGCTCGCGCTGCTCCGCTCGCGTGGCAGGTTCGACTACTTCACCTGGCACTTTGGCTTCGAGACGGACGAGATCCGCGCCTCCGGCTACCTGGCTGCCGACCGGTCTGACTTCGTCGGGCTCTCGTACCTGAACCCGCCCGGCGGCACCAAGCAGTGCCTCAATACCAAGATCGCCACCTGCCGCATCACGCTCACCTACAAGACGGGCCCGCGGCGCGGCGCGGTCGACGATCTCTTGGCGCGGCGGCGGGCCGCCTTCGAGATCCTCACCGACGATCGCGGGCACGGGGTAGCGATGCCGGCCTCGGCGGCGGGGTCGGGGGGCATGGGCGTTAGCGATGATGGAGCGCGCGATTCATGAGATGCAGCATGACAACAAATCTTGTGATGCTGTTGTCGTTTAGAGCCGACACGACCTTGCGGGCGACGCGCCTTCCGCACATTCTCGCCTGATCGCACAGAGGTGGGCACATGGAGAGCAAAACCGCGCACGTCGCGCGCGCACCAGTGGTCTACGATGCCATCGTGGTCGGCTCGGGAGTCTCCGGCGGCTGGGCGGCCAAGGAGCTCTGCGAACACGGGCTCAAGACGCTCGTGCTGGAGCGCGGCCGTCCGCTGCAGCATGGCAAGGACTACATCACCGAACACAAGGCGCCGTGGGAGCTGCCACATCGCGGCCGCCTCAATCCCGAGCCACTCGACAAGGACTACTTCATTCAGAAGCGCACGGGTTTCCTCGGCGAGGAAAACCTGCACTTCTTCTTCAAGGACTCGAAGAGCCCGTACATCGAAGACAAGCCGTTCACCTGGGTGCGGGGTGACCAGGTCGGTGGCAAATCGCTGATATGGGGACGCTACACGTTCCGCCACAGTGACCTCGACTATACGGCGAACCTGCGTGAGGGCATCGCCGTCGACTGGCCGATTCGGTACAAGGATATCGCGCCGTGGTACACGTACGTGGAGAAGTTCGCCGGTATCAGCGGCGAGAAGCTGGGCTTGGCGCATTTGCCGGATGGTCATTTTCAGAAGCCGATTCCACTGAACGTGGTGGAGATCGATCTTCGCCGCCGCATCCAGGCGAACTATCCGGAGCGGCATCTCACCATCGCCCGCGCGGCGGTGCTCACCGAGCAGATCGGTGATCGCGCGCCGTGCCACTACTGCGGACCGTGCTGGCGAGGGTGCTCCACCGGCAGCTACTTCTCCAGTCTCTCCTCCACGCTGCCCGCGGCGGTCAAGACGGGCAACCTCACGCTCCGCCCGCAGAGCGTGGTACACAGCGTGATTTTCGACGAGAAAAAGGGTCGCGCGGTAGGCGTGCGCGTCGTGGATGCCGAGTCGAAGGAAATGCTCGAGTTCCATTCGCGCCTCGTCTTTCTCTGTGGCTCCACCCTCGGTTCAACGCACGTGCTGCTCAATTCGCGTTCGTCACGGTTTCCGGACGGACTTGGCAGCGCGAGTGGCGAACTGGGACACAACCTGATGGATCACCACTTCCAGATCGGCGCGTCCGCTGTCGTGGATGGCTTCGACGACCACTATTACTACGGCAATCGGCCCATCGGCTTCTATATTCCGCGCTACCGCAACATCAGCGAAGCGACCGAGATGAAGGAGTTTCGGCGCGGCTACGGCATCGAGGGTGAGGCCGGCCGGCCGAGTTGGGGGCGTGGCCAGGGGATACCGGAGTTCGGCGCGTCGCTCAAGGCCAAATTGCACGACCCGGGTCCCTGGGAAGTGGGACTCACGGGTTTCGGTGAAACGCTTCCACGCCACGAGAACAACGTCAAGCTCGATAGCGAGAAGGTGGATTCGTTCGGCATTCCCCAGCTTCGCATCGACTGCTCGTGGGGACCCAACGAGTTCGCGATGCGCAAGGACATGTCCGCCTCCATGGCGGAGATGCTCGAGCGCTGCGGCTTGAAGAACGTGCGGCCCTACGACCTGTACGTCGAAGGCGGCATCGGCGCCGAACCGGGCCTGGGCATTCACGAAACCGGAACGGCCCGCATGGGTCGAGACCCGAAGACGTCAGTGCTCAATGGGCACAATCAGGTGTGGGACGCGCCGAATGTGTTCGTCACGGACGGCGCGTGCATGACCTCGTCCCCCTGTCAGAATCCGTCCATTACCTACATGGCGCTCACCGCGCGCGCGGTCGATTTCGCCGTGAGCCAGTCGAAGCGAGGCGCGCTGTGAATCGCCGCGATGCGCTGGGTGCCATTGGTCTGCTGTTGGGCACCGCCGTGATGCCAAGTGTGGCGCGCGCCATGGGTGCGGGCTATCGTGCCCCGCCGCCGGGTACGCCTCTCCGGGTGCTGTCACCACAGCAGGGCGAGCTGCTGGCGACGCTCACCGAGATCATCATCCCGGCCACGGACACGCCTGGCGCTCGGGCCGCGCGTGTGGACGCTTTCATCGACGGACTGCTCGCCGACGTCTTCACGACCGATGAACGTGAACGCTTTCTGGAAGGACTCGCCGACGTGGACGCGCGCGCAATGGCGGCACACGGCGTGGCGTTCGTCCAGATCACGCCCGAGCGACAAGTCACGCTGATGTCGGCGCTCCAGGCAGAGGGCAAGCTGGCGCCGCCTCGGCCTCGTCGTCGTCGGCAGCGCACGGAGCCGTCAGCGTTCTTCCCGTGGCTCAAGGATCTGACACTGGTGGGCTACTACACCTCGGAGATCGGCGCGTCGCAGGAACTCCGCTATGTGCACGTCGCGGGGCGGTACGACGGCGATGTGCCGTATCGCCGGGTGGGACGTGCCTATTCCTGAGTGCCATGTGCGCGGGGCGGCATGGCCACGGTGTACCTGGCGCCCGATCCCAAGCACCGGCGGTCATGCGCGCTGATCGGAGGTGTCAGTGAGCAAGAAGGATGGCGCGGCGATGCAGGATCTCACGACCGGTCCGGTCACCCGGCACCTGTTGAAGACCACGAGCTTCATGCTCGTGATCATGATCTTCCAGACCCTGTATTTCCTCATCGATCTCTATTGGGTGGGCAGGTTGGGCACGAACGCCGTGGCCGCGGTGGGCATCGGCGGGAACCTGAGCTTCTTCGTGCTGGGGCTCACGCAGATGCTTGGCGTCGGGACGACGACCGTGATCTCTCACGCAGTGGGGCGGAAGGATCATCCGGAAGCCCTGCGGGTGTTCAACCAATCGCAGGTGCTCTCGCTGCTCACGGCCGTGCTGTTTCTCATCGCCGGCATGGCGATACGCATTCCGTATAGCGTCGCCATGAGCGCAGATGCCGTCACCGCACAGCTGTCGGGTGACTACTTGTTGTGGTTCATCCCCGCGATGGCGCTCCAATTCGGGCTCGTCTCCATGGGCGCGGCGCTGCGGGGATCGGGAAACTTCAAGCCGGGCATGATCGTGTCCACGCGTCGGTGATCATCAACATGATCCTGGCGCCGTTCCTGATTTTCGGCTGGGGCACCGGACACCCCTTCGGCGTCGCGGGCGCGGCGATGTCCTCACTCGTGGCCATCGTCGTCGCCATTGTCTGGCTGCTCAGCTATTTTTTCGCGGAGCATTCCTTTCTCAAGTTCGACGTCGGCACCTGGCGGCCGCGGCTCGATCTCTGGCGTAAAATGCTGGCGATCGGCTTGCCGGCCGGCTTCGAGTTCGCCATGACCGGACTGTA
The DNA here is from genome assembly GCA_025362035.1 of Gemmatimonadaceae bacterium. GTDB lineage: Bacteria > Gemmatimonadota > Gemmatimonadetes > Gemmatimonadales > Gemmatimonadaceae > AG11. The sequence goes on from JANYIN010000040.1 coordinate 18,111, forward strand.
CCTCGCCGTGGTCTACGCCATCGCGCGGCCATTCGGCGCTGCATCGCAGGCGGGATTCGGGATCGGGATGCGCATCGTGCAATCCGGCTTCATGCCGGTCGTGGCCCTCGGCTTTGCCGTCGCGCCGGTGGCGGGGCAGAACTTCGGCGCCAAACAGGCCCAGCGCGTGCGCGACACCTTCAAGGACGCTGCGTACATGGCCATCGCCGCCATGCTGGCGTTCACCATCATCTGTCAGACAGTGCCCGCCATGATTGTCGGCGTCTTCTCGAAGGACGCGTCAGTCATTGCCGTGGGCGTGGACTATCTGCACATCGTCTCGTGGACATTCGTGGGATCCGGGGTGATGTTCGTCGCCTCGAGCATGTTTCAAGCAATGGGGAACACGGTCCCGTCGCTCATCACGTCAGGGACGCGTATTGCAGTGGCGTCCATTCCATCGGTGCTGCTGTCGCGAACGGCCGGCTTTCAGCTGCACTGGATCTGGTACATGTCACTGATCGCAGTTGCCGTGGCTTTGACGATGAGCATGCTGCTGCTAGCGCGAGAGTATCGGAGACGGTTGACGTTCGACGCTCCCGAGCCGGCAGCGGTATCGACCGGAGCGGTGGCGGTGCAGACGTAGCGAGTTCGAGAAGTCCCAAACTCGAGGTCTTCGATGTTCGCGATGAGATCGACACTCCTCTGGGCGGCGATTGTCGTTCTCGCGCCCAGTCCTGCACCCGCACAGGCACGACAGTCCGCTCCCGATCTCATCCTCACGAGCGGAAAGATCTTCACAGGCGACTCCCTGCGTCCGTGGGCTGAGGCGCTCGCCATTCGGGGCGAACGCATCGTAGCCGTGGGGACAGCGGACGCAGTGACCCGACTGGCCGGCCCACACACTCGGCGCATCGCGCTGGCGGGACGCGTGGTGGTGCCCGGCTTCAACGACGCGCACGATCACGTTGGAAACGCCGACTTCGGCGTCGCCTTCGCCACCGACGCATCACCAACGCCTGAACCGTCATTCGGAGCAGTGCTCGACTCCGTGCGCGCTCTTGCCGGTCGCACGCCCAAAGGCACGTGGCTGCACACGGTGGTCGGAGTCCATTTGCTGGAAGACACAACGGTGGGCCGCGTGCCACTCGACCGCATCGCGCCCAACCACCCGGTTGTCCTGTGGTCGTGGACCGGGCACGACCTGGTCCTCAACACGGCGGCGCTGCACGCGCTAGCCATTCCCGAATCGGTTCGGGATCCGGTGGGCGGGACTTATGAGCGCGACGCGTCGGGTCACCTCACCGGCGTGCTGCACGACTACGCCGTATGGGCCGCGCTGCGGCGATTGTACTCTTCACTGCCGGATAGTGCGCTCGTTCGCTACTTCCTCCGCTATGCCGCTCAAGACGTGCGGTGGGGAATCACTTCCGTTCAGGACATGAACGGATATCTCGATCCGCCCACGACGGTACGTGTGTTGAGGGCGCTGCAGCTGCCGATCCGCCTCCGCGTGATTCCCTATCCGATGACCGATAGCATGGGACTCCGCGGAGCGGAGTGGATTGACGTCCCGGCGCATCCGTCACCGCGCAGTGTCGTGTCTGGAGTGAAGTGGATTCTCGACGGCACGCCACTCGATCGAAATGCACTGATGCGTAAGCCGTACGCGGATCGGGCAGGATGGTATGGGCGACTGCAATTCCCAATCGATACCGTACGCGCCATTCTCGTGCGCGCGCTCGCGACGCGCGAACCGCTGCATCTGCACATCACGGGCGACAGCTCGGCGCGTCTCGTCCTCGAGCTCATGCGGTCGCTCGCGCCCGATTCCGTGTGGCGCCCGCTGCGCGTGCGGATCGAGCACGGGGACGGCGTTTATGGAGACCTGCTCCCAGTCGCGCGAAGCCTGGGCATCGTCATCGTGGAAAACCCGACGCACTTCGCCCTCGAGCCCGGGATCGTGGAGCGCCGCTTCGGCAGCGCCCCGCCAGGCTTGAAACCGGCGCGTTCCCTTCTCGCCGCAGGCATCCCCCTGGCATTTGGATCGGACGGACCGCGAAATCCATTCCTCAACATCATGTTCGCAACGACGCACCCGAACAATCCCGGCGAGGCGCTCACACGCATCCAGGCGGTGAGCGCGTACACGCGCGGGTCGGCCTACGCCGAGTTCGCCGAGCGGCAGAAAGGAGTGCTCGCTCCTGGCATGCTGGCCGATCTCGCTGTGCTCTCGCAGGACATCTTCACGGTGCCGGCCGCCATGCTTCCGCGGACCACGAGTACGCTGACCATCGTCGGTGGCGCGATCGTGTATGATGACCACTCGAACGCGAGGACGCGCCACCCGCGGGGACCGTGAAGTTGTGGACCGCACGGTTCGCGTACACCTTCTGCCCCATGAGCCACCACCTCAGTAGCCGCCGCGAGTTCCTCGGCCTCGCCTCCGTCGGCGTTGCCGGCATGCTCACTCGTCCGTGGCGATGGCACTCACCGCCCGATGCCGACCTCGTGGTGTTCAATGCCAAGGTCTACACGATGAACGCCGCAATGCCCCGCGCCGAAGCTTTCGCGGTGAAGGACAGCCGTATCGTCGCCGTGGGCATGAACGCGGAGGTCCACCCGCTCATCACCCGCCGCACGCAGTCCGTCGACGCCAGGCAGATGACGATCGTGCCCGGCTTCATCGATTGCCACAACCACGCCGACGGCACGACCCTTCTGTATGACGTCCTGGTCGGCAATCCGTTCGAGGTCGAATTCGTCACGATCGACAGCATTATCGAGAAGCTCCGTGCCAAAGCGCAGACGCTCCCGGCCGACACCTGGGTGGATGGCTACTTCCACGACGACACCAAGCTGAAGGACAAGCGCCTCCTCACGCGCCAGGATCTCGACAAGGTGTCCACCACGCATCCCGTCTGCGTCCACCACCGGGGCGGACATACGTCGTTCTACAACACCCGCGCCCTCGAGTTGGCCGGCATCTCGAGGAGCACACCCAATGTTCCCGGGGGTACCTACGACAAGGATGCGAATGGTGAGCTGAATGGCCGCGTGACCGATCGGGCGCGCGGCGTGTTCGATCGCATCGGCGTGCGGCCGCTGCTGAGCGCCACCGAGCGCGATAAGCGCGAACGGGATGGCATGGCGCACATCTCGAAGCAGTTCGCCCGGTATGGTCTCACCAGCGTCCACCACGAAGAAGGCGACCTGGCAGCCATTCAGGACGTGCGCGCACGCGGCGACCTGAAACACCGCGTCAGCTATGAAGCCAGCGACGGCGTACTGGACTCCATGATCCAGGACGGCGTCAGGACCGGCTTCGGTGACGAATGGATCAGGCTCGGCGCGACGAGCGAACACACGGTGGACGGCTCGTTCTCCGAGCGCACGCTCGCCATGAGCACGCCCTATCCCGGCACCACCTACAAGGGCAACGTCACCGAATCGCAGGGTGAGCTCGACGCGTGGGTCGAGCGCGTGCATCGCGCCGGCATCCAGGTGAACTGCCACGCGAACGGCGATGTCGCCATCGACATGTACCTCACTGCCTTCGAGCGCGCACAGCGGCTCGCGCCCCGCGCCGACGCCCGCCCCAAGGTCACACACTGCACGCTGATCAACGACGATCTCGTGCGTCGGCTCGCGGCCGTTGGGGCCGTGCCCGCACTGTTCACCACCTATGCCTACTACAACACCGACAAATTCCCGTTCTACGGCGAAAACCTCCTGAAGCGGAGCATGGCCTTCCGCACCCTGCTCGACGCAGGGGTGCACGCCTGCGCCGGCTCGGATTTCTCACCCGGCCCGTTCGCGCCGCTCATGGGCATCCAGGGCATGGTCACGCGAAAGGGATGGGACAATTCCACGTGGGGGCTCAACCAGCGCATCACCGTGGACGAGGCGATCCGGGTCAACACGCTCAACGGCGCCTACGCGTCGTTCGAGGAGAAGGCCAAGGGCTCGATCACCGAGGGCAAGCTGGCGGACTTCGTCGTACTCGCCGAGGATCCGCACACGGTCTCCGCAGACAGGATCAAGGACATCCCGATCGTACGAACGGTCGTCGGCGGCGAGACAGTCTACCAGGCCTGAACAGGCGCCGGATCGATCGCAGCGTTCGGCCTTGCCGGCCACGGCGACGTCGATAGCCCCTATCGCAGCGCTCCGTACACCAGCGCCCTGAACGGGCCTTCGAGTTCCGCACTTCCCCCGAACACGTTCGCATAGATCAACCCGATCAGCCGCTCTCGCGGATCTGCCCAGTAGTGCGTCTTGAACGCTCCACTCCATGAGAAGGAACCGACCGTCAACGGCGAGCGATAATCGGTCTCCGGCGTCTCGAGCTGGAAGCCAAGCCCGAACGCGATCGGCAACGCCGCCGTCTGGTTGGTGAGCATCAGTTCCACGGTCTTGCGGCTCAACAGTCGAACGCCATCCAACTCGCCGCCATTCAGGAACAACTGAAGAAAACGCGCGTAGTCTGCCGTGGTCCCCGATAGTCCGCCGCCGCCGGAAAAATACGTCACCTTCCGCGCGGGATAGTCGCCGTGTATCCCCTGTGATGCATCGTGTCTGGGCACGAGAACGCCGGACGAATCCTGGTGCAGTGCCACCAGCCGTCCACGTTTGTCGGCCGGAAGCTCGAACCACGTGTCACGCATCCCGAGCGGCTCGAAGATCCGCGTGCGGAAGAATTGGTCGAGTGGCATACCGGAGATCACCTCCACGAGACGGCCGAGCACATCCACCGACAGGCTGTAGGTGAACTTCTCGCCGGGCTCGTTCACGAGCGGAAGCTTGGCGAGGACGTCGATATCGGGGCCGAGCACCTTGCCGTCCGCGCCGATGGCGGTGAGGCCCGCCTTCTTGTAGATGGCCCTGAATTGCTCGCTGCCGATATCGGCGTAGTCGAGGCCGGAGGTGTGAGTGAGCAGTTGGCGAATCGTCGTGCGACGCTTGGTGGCGCGCGCTTCGTAGCTGCTGTCCGCCGGGTTGAACCTCGTGAGCACAGTCTGCTCACCGAATGCCGGGATGTAGCGGCCGATGGGATCATCCAGTTGGAATTTCCCTTCCTCCCACAACATCATGACGGCCAGCGACGTGATGGCTTTCGTCTGCGACGCCATGCGAAAGATGTCGTCGGGCTCGAGAGGGACTCGCGTACCGAGGTCGCGCACGCCATACGCCTTGTGATAGACGGGCTTGCCGTCGTGCACGATCATGACGACAGCGCCCGGAATCCTGTGCGTTCTGATCAGTCCCTCGATCCAGGTGTCGATGCGTGCCAGTCGCTGGGCGTCGAATGCCGGACCGGTGGCCGGCGGTGCGATGTGCGGCGAACCCATCGACGCGCGAGAGTCCTGCGTTCCCTGCGCCTGTGCGGCGAGAGGCAGCAATAGCAGCACGACTATGGCAAGCTGGGATGAGCGACGCATGATCGGGGCTCAGGGGGCGAGGAAACGGAAATCGGCAACGCTAGGAAGCTGAAGCGTGCAGAACTCTCGCGCTACTCGCTCTTACGCCCCCCATGACGAGGAACGACGTTTGACGTATCCCGCTGTCGCACCGCTCGGCCCCGATCATCTCGCGATGAGTCTCCGCGAACAACTGCAGAACAGTCTGGGTGACGCGTACGCCCTCGAGCAGGAGCTCGGCGGCGGCGGCATGTCGCGCGTATTCGTCGCCAGCGAGACCGCGCTCGGCCGCCAAGTGGTGGTCAAGGTGCTGCCGGGAGAGATGGCGGGACAGCTCTCCGTCGACCGCTTCAAGCGCGAAATCTCCATTGCGGCGCGACTTCAGCACGCGCACATCGTGCCGCTCCTCACTGCCGGTGAAGTCGAAGGGCTTCCGTTTTTCACGATGCCGTTCGTCGAAGGCGAATCCCTGCGCGCGCGACTCTCGCGGGAGGGGGAGCTGCCCCTCGCGGAGGCAGTTCGAATGCTGCGCGAAATCGCGAGTGCGTTGGCGTACGCGCATGCGCACAACGTCGTCCACCGGGACATCAAACCCGACAATGTGTTGCTCTCCGGTGGCGCGGCGATGGTCACGGATTTCGGAGTCGCAAAGGCGCTGAGCGCCGCTGGCGCCGTCGATGGCGGAGGACTCACGTCGGTCGGCATCGCACTCGGCACGCCGGCGTACATGGCTCCCGAGCAGGCGACCGCCGATCCACACACCGACCACCGCGCTGACTTGTATGCGTGGGGCATGGTGGCGTACGAGTTGCTCACCGGGCACCTTCCGTTCGCTGGCCGCTCGCCGCAGGCGTTGCTCGCGGCGCAGGTCACCGAAGTACCCGACCATCTCTCGAAGCAACGCGCCAGCATCTCCCCGGCACTCGCCGCCATCGTGATGCGCTGCCTCGAAAAGCGACCGGCCGACCGCCCGCAAAGCGCGGACGAGCTCGTGCGCGCGCTCGATGCGATCGTCACGCCCGGCGGAAGTGCTCCATCCACGGCGCGCGTCGGGAACGAAGGCACTCGGCCGCGCGGTCGGCAGTTCACGCTGGCTGGCGTTGCGGCGCTGCTCCTGGTGGTGGCGGGTCTATGGTTCGTGAGGCGAGGCGGAGCGACTGCCCCGGCCGCGCCAACCGAGCTGACGCTTGCCGTGCTTCCCATCGTCAACATCGGGAGGGATTCGACAACCGAGTATCTCGCGGACGGCATGACCGGTGAGCTCGCAGGCGCGCTCAAGCGGCTGCCGGGTGTGCAAGTCGCGGGCGACCTCTCGACCTTCCGGTTCAAGGCCACGCACCTCGATCCCGCCGACGTCGCGCGTCAACTCGGCGTGCAGATGCTGCTCACCGGAAAACTGCAGTCCGGCACGGGTCGCGTACGACTGCAGATGCAACTGAGCAAGGCCGACGGCAAGCTACTCTGGTCGAACACGTTCGACCGGGAAAACAAGGACAACTTCACGCTGCAGGACGAGATCACGGCCGCGATCGCCAAGGAGTTGCGTCTTGTGTTCTCGCCGGTCACGCTGGCCGCCACGCGCGCGGGACGCACGACCAATCCCGAAGCGCACGACCTGTTCATGCGGGGCCAGTTCGAGAAAAACAAAGTGACACCCCAGGGGCTGGCCAATGCGCTCGTCTATTTCCAGCGTGCGCTAACGCTCGATCCCAACTATGCGCAAGCGTACGCCGGCGTGGCGTTCGTCTACGACGTGCAGGCCGACATCTATGCGCCGTCGCATGAGTACCACATGCTCGGCTTTGAGGCAGCGCGACGAGCGGTGGCGGCCGACAGCCTGCTGGCCGAGGGGCGCGTACTCCACGGCTTCGAACAAGCGGCGGCGCACTGGGACTTCGAAGGCGGACGCGCCGAGATGGATCGCGGTCTGGCGCTGAATCCCAGTTCGCCGGATGCCTTGTTCATTTGCGCCACGTTCTCGTACCTCTCGGGAGACACCAAGCGCGCCATCGGGTTGGCCGAACGGCTCGTTCAGGTCGATCCGCTATCGCCGCTCGCCGCGCATCTCCTTGCGGAGACGCTGCTGTGGGACGGGCGGTACGAGGACGCCCTCCTGCAAAAGCGCCAGGCGAACCAGCTGGATCCGGCCGTCACCCTCATCGATGACACGAACGGAAACGCGCTACGAGCGCTGGGCCGGCTTGATGAATCGCTCGCTTCCTTCCTCGAAAATCAGAAGCAGTTCAAGGCGCCATTGTTCGGCTTACCGATCACGTACGCGAGCATGGGCAGGCGCGAAGACGCCTTGCGCGAGATTCACACGCTCGAGGCGCGTGAGAAGAAGCAATGGGTCGATCCGGATATCATTGCCATTGCGTATGCGGGCATTGGCGATCGCGATCACGCCATGGAATGGCTCGAGAAGGCATTTCGCATGAAGACCTTTGGTGTCCGCTTGTTTCTGAACTGGGAGATGCCGTGGCTCAAGAACATGCGCGACGACCCGCGGTTCATCGATCTCAAGAAGCGCGTGATGGCGACCACGTTCACGTCGTAGTACACGTGGAACAACAGATGGAGCGCCAGCTACATTCGTGATCGCGCGAATCCGGCGAAAGACCGTGTTTCGGCGCTGACGGACAGACGACCCTCGAAATTCCGGCCCATGTCCATTGGTCGCAACGATTCCTGCCCGTGTGGCAGCGGCAAGAAGTACAAGAAATGTCATGGTGCGCTCGACCATGTCGCCGTCGTCACGCCAGAGATCGCACGCGCAACGGCGCTGAAAGCCATCGACGTACAGCTCAACGATCGGATCATGCGGTTCGCGCGAATGTTCTACGGCCCGGATTGGCTGTCCAATGTGCTCCGCTCCGAGGATCTGCTCGATGAAGAGGGGCCGTCCGACGCCTCGGTGCCGATCTTCACTCCGTGGCTCCAGTACTTCAAAGTGAATGCAGGTGGCCTGACGGTCGCCGAGGAATGGTGTTTTCAGGAGGGGACCCGAATCTCACCCGATGAACGGCTCCTGCTGAACGCGTACCGCAGCGCGTGGATGTCGATCTGGGAAGTAACGGAGGTGCAACCCGGGATCGGCTCGCGTCTCCGGGATGTTCTCACGCGCCAGGAGTGCTTCATTCATGATATCCGGTCCTCATTCACGCTACGGAAATTCGATGCCCTCCTGGCGATCATCCTGACCTGCAACGGCGTGTCGTTCTTCGGCGGTGCGCACGCGCAGCCGCTGCCGCCGCGGTTCACCGAAGTCGTAACGCACGAAGCGCGACGGTGGTGCCGAGTGCGAACACGCCCAGTGTCGTTCAAGAAGCTGCGCGACCCCGACATGCAATTGGCGCTGCTATCACTGTGGAATGACGTCGCGGACGACATGCTGCATCAGCCCATGCCGGTGATGCAGAACACGGACGGCGATCCGTTCGTGGTCACCACGGACGATTTCGCCCTCATCGCTCGGAGCGAAGAAATCGCTCGGACGCTGGCCTCAGTGCCGGGCGTGCAGGAACCCGAACGTGACGGCGCCACGCGCGTGTTCGTGGTGACCAAACATGGGAACTCGACACACCCATCCTGGGACAATACAATCATCGGCCGCCTCGTCCTGTCGGACACCCGCTTGACGGTGGAAACCAACTCCACGCGCCGCGCTGATGCGCTGCGGTCCGTGTTGGAAACGCAGTTGCAGGGGCTAGTGCGGTTCCGCATGCGAAAGGAGGAGAACACCGCCCACCTCATGGCGGAGGCACAGGCATCAGTGGCGAGTGGCGAGCCGCGCGTGGAGACGCCCCTTCCAGCCGAGGCCGAGGCGGAATTGCGAAAATTCCGGGAACGGCACATGAGGAACTGGATCGACGACTCGATTCCGGCGCTGGGTGGTCATACACCGCGCGAAGCGGCGCGATTGTCTCGTGTCCGACCGAAGCTCGAGATGCTTCTGAAGGAACTCGATCGAGGCGAAGCAGCCTTGCCGGAGGGGCAACGCATCGACCTTCGCTGGCTCCGTGAGGCGCTCGGCCTTCCGTGATGTCGAGCCGCACCGTTTCCGGTAGGCAGTTGTTTCGCCGCAGCCTGATCTCCATCTCTGGATGGAAACTTCGTGAGACAAACTACCCGCCGTGGATGAACTACCCACCGCGGATCTTAGCGGATAAGCAGCCCGAGTCCACGCGGATGCAGCCCCTGCGAGCCACGCTCTGAGCGGCCGGCTTCGCCACAAAGACATTGGCGTCGTATCCGCGTGGACTCGAGCTGTTCATCCGTGCCAATCCGCGGTAGGCAGTCGTTTCGCGGCAGCTTGGTTCTCCATACTCTGAATGGAAACTCGTAAACTACCCACCGCGGATCTTGGCGGATAAACAGCCGAGTCGGCGCGGATACAGCCCTCGCAAATTACGCGCTGAGCCGGAGGGCCCCCCACGAAGCCATCTTAGCATCGTACCTGCGTGGACTCAAGCTGTTCATCCGCGCCAATCCGCGGTAAGTAGTTATTTCGCGCCAGCTTGGTTCTCCATACTCTGGATGGAAACTCCGTGAGACAAACAACCCACCGCGGTAGGCAGTTGTTTCGTGGCAGCTAGGTCTCCATACTCTGGATGGAAAACTCCGTGAGACAAACTACCCACCGCGATCTGACTGCAGGAGAGCGGTTCGTCTCGTCGCCAAGAGGCGTATGTCAACCGACAAGCCGTACATCGCCTGTCTGGACGAGCAGAAAAACACCGTCGATACTCTCGTTCGTGCCCTAGCGCTGTGCTTCGCGATCGGGCTGGCCGCGGCGTGCCACCTCGAGGGCCGCAGCAAGAGAGCCGAGCGGCTGCTCCGTGAATTGGACCCGAAGCTCATGCTCGGCGAAACGCTTCGCGATGCGAGGCGCGCGCGACCGGAACTCGGCGTGCGTCATCCGGGCGACTCGCCCAACCTGTATGCCGCCCGGGACTCTGAACCACCTCGCGCCGTCGCCGTGATCGTGTGGCCGGCTCCCGCGCTCGGCGAACGCGCCTCGCCTGATGCCATCGTCGAGGCGGTGGAGCTCGTGATGGGACCTCGGGTGGCCGGTACAGTTCAGCAACGTGTGACTCAACTGCTGGGTGTGCCGGTGCAAGCGCTTTGCGCCGGCCAGTCACTCGAGCAGACGGACAGAGTGGCGGTATGGGAATTGGGACGCCGCGGCGGCGTGGTATTGACGTTCCCTGACCGTCGGCCCGACGGGGTCGAGCCCACTTCCCGCCTGTTCATCTACACGAGCGGATGGCAACCGGAGCGGTCGCTGTCGGGCTTTGGCCGCGCGGCGTGCTCGGCGTCGATGTGACGCGCCGCAAGGGGCCAATCTGACGACACGCCCTGGTACGACTGATTGGCCCGGAATCGGTCACGCGCATCACGATTCGTTCGGCCTCCGCGACACACCTCGACTCCACGCGCACACCGTCCGCCGTGAACTTGCACGCTCTCGAGAGCGATGAGTCTGTGCGCTACCGCACCGCCACGGACGCCGACGCGGCTGGGTTGTTGATCGTGAGCACAATGGGGTTCGGAGCGTATGCCGTCCCGCCGCCGCTGGTGAACCGACCCTTCAGGCAGTAGGCGCCGTTCGCATAGACTGGCGTGATCGGTGCGATCGCGGAAACGGCCGCCGTGTTGATGAGCAGCGTGCTCGGACCTGACTGCGACGGCGGTACCTGCAACGTTCCAGCCTTGAGGTCCGCCGCTGCGATCGTCTCGGAAATGCAGGGCGCACCCCGTGACAGGAATACGTCGATCGTGCCACCCCCGACGGTGTTGACGATGACGTTGATCTTTCCGAATGCGTTCGCCGGGTTCGCGGGATTGAGCAGTGTGTCGAGAAGACTCGCGAAAAAGATCACCGGCAGCCCGAAGTCGGTCGGAACCAGCGGAGACACGTTGATCAGTGCAGCAGCGAACCTGCTCTTGTCAGCCACGGCGGTTGCCATGATGGCGACATAGCCGGCGTTGCGTGCGCTGCTGCTCACCAAACCGAGCGTATCAACGGTCGCAATGGCTGTGTCGCCGGAGGTCCAGAGGACCATCCGGGAAACCGCAGCGTCGGCGACAACGGAGGCCGATAGACGAATCGTGGCATTCCGCAGGATGGTCGTGCTCGCGGGTGAGACGGTGACACTCTGGACGCGGCCGGCCGCACCGACGATCGGCGCACCACTCGTGCCACCGCAGGCGGCCGTCACCGCACCAAACGCCACGACCCCGAAGAGACAACGACCAACTGGACGCATGAATCCAATGAAGGGAGTGAGGTGAGCAATTTAGCGCATTTACCAGTGGCTCGTCTTTCGTGGCGCCCACGAGCGGCGTCACTCGGCGCAGATCAGGGAGACGGCATCTGCGCTTCAGTAGCCGCGCGGCTGGAGGCGTTGGCCAGGCGACGTGTCGGCTGACCGCTCGCTGGTGAGGAGGGGAGTGTGAGCACGAATGTGCTGCCCTTGCCCTGATCGCTGATTGCCACGAGGTCGCCTCCCATCCCGCGCGCAAAGTCACGACTGATGGCGAGACCCAGGCCCGTACCACCGTGCCCGCGGGTCAGTCGGGCATCGACCTGAACGAATGGCTGAAAGACGCGCTCGAGCTGATCAGCGGGGATGCCGCGCCCGGAATCAGTCACGCGCACCACGATCCGTTCGGCCTCCGCGACACACGTCAACTCCACGCGTCCACCGTCCGCCGTGAACTTGATGGCGTTGCTCAACAAGTTGAGAAGGATCTGCTGCGTCTTCTCACGATCGGCCAGCGCAACGAGCAGAGTTTTCGTACGGGGAAATACGAACGACAGACCGGCGGCGGCAAACTGCGGCATCGTCAACGCCTCGCATGCTGCCAGCACCTCGTCCATCGGCACATCCTCCGTGGCGAAGGGCATCATGCCCGCGTCCACCCGCGCATAGTCGAGGATGCCATTGATGAGACTGAGCAGATGTCGTTGGCTGCGCTGAATCCGTTCCAGGTCGAGACTCTGAGCGGCGGTGACCGGCCCCCGCACCCCCGTTTCAATCAGCTCGGCGTAGCCGCCAATCGCATTGAGGGGCGTCCGCAACTCGTGGCTCATCGCCGCGAGGAATTCGCTCTTCGCCCGATTCGCTTCTTCGGCATCAGCGCGAGCGCTTCGTTCGGTCTCCACGTCCGTGTTCGATCCGATCCATCCCGTAATGCTGCCATCGGGGCCGTGTTCAGGCAGCGCCCGCACAAGATGCCAGCGGTAGTCACCCGTGCGTCCATGGCGAAGGCGAAATTCCACTTCGTACGGATGGCCGGTTGTGAGCGCCTCCGACCACTCCCGCGCCGCTTCGGGCAGATCGTCGGGGTGAACGAAGGTGGACCATCCGGCACCGAGTACCTGGTCCACGGGCACGGCGAAGTAGGCAAGGCCACGGGCACTCACGAAGTCGAGCTTGCCGTCAGGTGTTGCGGTCCAGACCTGCACCGGAACGGCTTCCGTGAGCGTGCGGTAACGGACTTCGCTCGCCGCAAGGGCTGCCGACGCACGCTGGCTTTGCACGTGCGCCGCACGCAGCTCGATTTCGCTGACGGCGATCGTGGCGAGATCAGTCAGTGTCGTGACGTCTCGATCCGTCCACGCCCGCGGCACCTTGTCGATGGCGCACAAGGCGCCGATGACCTGGCCGCTCACGACAAGGGGAACCCCGACGTACGCGGCGACGCCAAGTGAGCGCACCGTCGGCACATCGCGATAGCGCTCGTCGGCCACCGTGTCGGGAATGACCAGGGGCCCATCGGACCGAATGGTGAAATGGCAGAAGGTGGGGCCGGCCAACTCACGGGTCGGGAGCGCGTCGCCAAACCCGCACGTCGACTTGTAGAAATCGCGGTTTTCGTCCACCAGCGAAACGAACGCCGCCGGAATTTCCACGAGGCGGACGGCGAGACGCGTGATCCTGTCGAATGCCTCCTCGATGTCGGTATCGAGGAGCCCCGTGCCACGAAGCGCCGCCAGCCGCGCTGGATTCTGCCGCGCCTGATCGTTGAGCCGCAGCGTGGCAATCATGTCTGGAGCTAGAGCATGCGACACATCTGGTGTACCGCCGGCAGTCGTCGAAGCTACTTCCACAGCGAGGATCCTTGGGCCGATCTGTCCGAACCGCGAATCAACTCTCGCTCAGACCAGTGGTCAGAAGCGGCGGCAGCGGATCTGCCAGTACAAGAGCGGGAAACGTGCCCGCGCTGCGCCACCGGCGGCGGGCTACCGAACGGGGCCGGCGTGAGCAGTCCTGACATGGCGTCGGGGTGCGCCCCGACAACGGCTGCTCCGATAGTCCCGCTACAACATACGAAACGGCGCCCATACGATCCGACGATGCGCTCCCTCCATGTACAGTCACGCAACGTCCCTCGGCCGCCCGATGGTCGCACGCGCGGTACAGCGGACACGACAGGCTGGTTTCGAAGCGGGAACGTTGCTTCGCCAACAGTTCCGAAGCTGGGGAACGTACAGTCGGCCCTGATGGACGTCCATGTCTAGCATGCATGAGTCCACTATGGAGCCGACGGTCGCGGGACGGCTGGCACGGCACAGTGCGGGTGACGTACACGCGAGGCATCCAGCATCGCGCACGACGTGGCCGCTCCGAGTTCCCACCGAGCGAGGCCAGGCGCTCGTGCGCAACCGGCTGCTCGCCGCGCTCCCGGCGGACGATCTCGAGTTCCTCGTCCCTCACCTGGAGCTCGTGCAGTTGGAGCTGCACGCGCAACTGTTCGCGTCCGAGCTACCCATTCGGCACGTCTACTTCCCCGAAACGGCAGTTATCTCCATGGTGAGCCGACTAAAAGACGGGCGCACTGTGGAAGTGGGAACGGCGGGCTTCGAGGGGATGGCCGGGCTGTCGGTCTTCCTCGCACAGGACACCTCGACGCTCGACGCCTTCGCGCAGATCGCCGGAGCCGCGCACCGCATGGAATCGTCCACGTTCGTGCGGCTGGCGGCAGAGTCGGCACCACTGCACCGCATGCTGCTTCGCTACAGCCAGGCTTTTCTGACGCAGGTGGCCCAAACGGCAGCGTGCAACGGAACGCACCTGGTGACGGAGCGCTGCGCGCGCTGGCTTCTCATGATGCGGGACCGGGTCGACAGTGACGAGTTCCCGATCACGCACGAGTTTCTCGCTTTCATGCTCGGCGTGCGGCGGGCCGGGGTGACAGTGACCCTGCGCGATCTGCAGAACGCCGGGCTCATCGCATACACGCGCGGACGGATCAGCATCCTGGATGGCATCGCGCTCGAGGCGACCTCGTGCGAGTGCTACCGCGTAGTGCGCGCCCATTTTGATCGGTTGCTGGTCGAACCTGGGATCGAATGACGACGCAGAGAAGCGAGGAGCGACCCACGACTGTGGTGTCTCGCGCGCAGCTGCGCGATGTGACGGATGGCGCCATTCGGCGCGCGCTCCGTGCGGCGGCGCGGGGCGCCTTCGACGATGAGCTGCGCAGTGCGCTCGACGACGCATGCACTGCGGCGCGCGATCATGGTGTTCCGGTCGAGCAACTGATCATCCTCCTCAAGGAGTGCTGGGGGGAGCTGCCGAAGACGCAGTGCGTCGTCCGGTCGGAGGCCGATGTGACGATAGCGCGCGTGGTCACCATGTGTATTCGCGTGTACTACGCGCCATTTCTGGAGAACTTGGACGGAGTGCCGAGCCGCGGGCGCTCATGAGCACGATGGGGCGGGAGCTGCACGAGATCGCGCCCCGGCTGCGGCCGCTCCAAGGAAGGCGCGCTACTGCCGTGTGGGCCTGAGTCCGTACGGATCGATCCAGCGTCGCAAACGATGTGACAGGATGCTACGTCATCGGGGGGCCTGTCCCCTCGTTTGGCGAGTTATCCAACCAGCCCTGCCCAGCGGCGTACCGCACGATGTCGACGCGCGAGCGGAGGCTGAGCTTCTCGGCCATGCGCGCCTTGTACGTCTCCACGGTCTTTACACTCAGCCCGAGCTGCGCCGCGATCTCCTTGTTGCTGAAGCCTTTCGCGATGCGCAACAGCACCTCGCGCTCGCGGTCGCTCAGCGTGTGGTGCGCGGAGGCCTCGGCAGACGCATTGGCTTCGAGGTAGTCTTCCACCAGCGCGCCCGCCATGGATGGGTCGATGTACGTGCCGCCCGCGGCGACGACTCGCACGGCGCGTACCAGCTCTGCGGAGGCAGCCCGCTTGAGCACGTACCCCGAGGCTCCCGCGCGAAGGAGCTGCGTCAGGTAGACATGCTCCTCGTGCACCGTGAGCGCCAGCACCTTCACCGTCGGACAGTCGCGGCGTATCCGCGCGGTTGCCTCCGCCCCGCCAAGCAGGGGCATGGAGAGGTCGATCACGAGCACGTCCGGCGCGAGCTCCCTCGCAGCGCGACACGCCGCCTCGCCATCGGCGGCCTCACCGACAACGAGCATGTCTGGCTGCGCGTGCAAGAGCACCCTGAGCCCCTCGCGCACCACGGCGTGATCGTCCGCGAGCACGACACGCAGTGCTTCGGTACGCAGGGCTTCCTGCGCCTGGATCGCGCCGGGCCAGCCTATCTCAGCCACTCGACCACTCGACCGGCCTGTCCGTGGCCGCCCCGCCTCTGTCCGTCGACGGGCAGGCGAGCGAAGAGCGTGGTGCCCCCGCTCGGCTCGCTCTCCACCTCCATCGTGCCGCCCAGCAGCGTCACGCGCTCCTGAATGCCGAGCAGCCCTAGCCCGGGTAAGAGCGTGTCGGCTGTGGTGCCACGCTCTCGAACCACCAGGAAGTCGAACCCCCGCCCATCGTCCTCGACGATGGCATGGACCTGCCCGTCATTGCGCTCGACCACGACGGACACGCACGTCGCCCCGCTATGCTTGGCGACATTGGTGAGCGCCTCCTGCACGATGCGATACAGCGCGCTCTCGACCGCCTCCGGCAGGCGCGGGGCGTCGATCCGGGCGTGGACGTCGGCGCGGATCCCCGTTTGCCGCGACCACGCCTCGACGTAGGCTGCGAGTGCGGGCTCCAAGCCGAAATCGTCGAGCGCTTTCGGTCGCAGCCGGAGCGCGATGTCGTGCAACTCCCGCCCCATAGTGTTCGTCAGCGCTCGGAGCGCGGTCGCCCGACCGTCCACCTCCGAGCCAGCGGGGGCGATGTCCGAGAGCGCCTGCAGCCCCAATCCAAGCGCCGCCAGATGTTGGCCCAGCTCGTCGTGCAGCTCGCGGGAGAGCCGGCGGCGCTCCTCCTCCTCTGCCTGCACGAGTTGGCGCCGGAGCGTGTCGCGCACCACGTGCGTGCGCGCGACTTCAGCCGCCTGCTCCGCCAGGCGACGGTCGGTCAAATCGCGACTGATCTTCGTGAAGCCTACGAGGGTCCCGTCGGCGTCATGTACGGCGGTCGCAATCTCATTCACCCAGAAGCGCTCTCCGTCCTTGCGCACCCGCCACCCCTCGCGCTCGGCGCGCCCGGTGGCGGCCGCCTCGGCCAGTTCCTGGTCTCGCTTCCCCGCCGCGACGTCCTCCGGCGTGAAGAACATCGCGAGGTCTCGCCCGACCACCTCGTCGGCGGTGTAGCCCTGCACCCGCTCGGCGCCGGCGGTCCACTCGGTGATGATGCCGTTGGCGTCGAGCAGGAAGATGGCGTAGTCCCGCACGTTCTCCACGAGCACACGGTAGCGCGCCTCGCTCTCGAGCAGGGCCGTCTCGGCACGGGCGCGCTCGACAGCGTCCCAGGTGCGTTCGGCTGTCTCTGTTATGAAGACGATGTCGCGTTCGGTCCAATCGCGCGGCTCGGCCGTATGAACCCCCAGAACAGCGACGAGTGCTCCGCCCCTGATGAGCGGCACGCCAGCGGTGCCGATCATCTGAAGTGCCTCATATGCCACCCGCTCTGATGGCTTGTAACGGCCCTCGGTGCGCACGTCTCGCATGATGTGCGGCTGTCCGGCGCGAAACGTATCTATGACCCACTGACCGTAACTCGCCATCGGATACCGTCCCTCTGGCAATGGCTCAACGCCCTGCACATCATACCCCTTCTCGAACAGCCAGTAGTCGCCATCAGCGTCGGAAAAGAACGCGCGATTGACGCCAAGCTGTTCGCAGACGAGCCGCGACGCCATCCTCTTGATCTCGGCCGGATCGCCCAGTGGCCTGAGTGCGTCGCTCAATTTGAGGAGGAACGCCTTCCGCTCCTCGCTTTCGCGCAAGGACTTTTCGGCGCGCACGATGTGCGTCACGTCAGTGGCGTGGTGAATGAGCGCCGAGACGTTACCCGCCGCGTCGAGCATGGGCGTGTTGATCGGGTCCCACCAGCGCTCCGCGAAGCTGCCGTCGGGCCGTGCGACGTCGTATTTCAGGCGCGGCAGGGCGGCCGGGCGCTTCGACGCCAGCGCATCTTCGAACGAAGCTCGCAGTTGGCTGACCCCGGTCATGCCGGGGTCGCCGGGATTATCCGGAAACATCTCGAACACCCCGCGTCCCAGAAGTTGCTCACGGGTTGTCATCGTCGCTTCGAGATAAGCCTTGTTCACGTCGATGATCGTGAAGCGCGGCGTGTCGGCTGCGAGCAAAAGGAAGGGCGCTGAAGAGGCGGCGAACAGCGACCGGAATCTTTCCTCGCTCGATTGCAGTGCCGCCTCACTCTCCTTCCGCGCCGTGACGTCCATCGCCGCGCCAATCCATTCCGTGATCGCACCCGATGCGTCGAAGAGCGGCACCGCACGCGAGAACACCCAGCCCAGCGAGCCGTCCGCTCGCACGACGCGGTGCTCGAGTGCGAACGTCCGCCGCTCGCGAATCGCCGCCGCGATCGCGTCCAGCACCCGCGGCTGATCGTCAGGATGGATGTAGCGTGTGAGCCATGCCTCGCTGGCCAGTGGCGTGTTCGCGAGGAAGCCACGGCCGTCCAGCTGCCACATCTCGCTCCAGTCGGGACTCATGCGGTAGAGCGTGTCCGCCCCCGCGATGGCGAGCGCGCGGAAGCGCTCCTCGCTTGCGCGGAGCCGATCCTCGGCGCGCTTGCGCGGCGTGATATCCTCGTAGAGGACGGTGAGCCGGTCTCCACCGCAGGGATAGACGAAGACCTCGAACCAGCGGCCGAGGGACGCGACTTCGTGCTCGATCCGTTCCGGCGCGCCTCGCTTCGCAATGGCATCGAAGGTGTCGTGCCACCACGGTTCAAGACCCGGCAGCACCTCGCTCGCCCTGCGGCCCGTCGCTTCGGCGACCGGAATGCCGAAGACCCGCTCGAAGGCCGGATTCACTTCGAGATAACGCTGGTCGACGGCGCGTCCCTGTGCATCCCGCACGAGCTCGAGGTCGACGTAGCCTTGCCCCATCGTCTCGAAGAGCGCGCGGTGCCTCGCCTCGCTCGCGCGCAGCGCCGCCTCGGCGACCCCCTCCTCCATCGTTTGCAACAGCGTGCGGTACGTCTCGCTGCCGACGTCCGCTTGGCTGAGGGCCGCGTCGGACCCGGCGAGCAGTCGCTCGGCGACAAGACGCGTCTGGAGCGTCGGTTCAGCTCCCCCACTATCCATGCGCCCCTCGCGGATCGTCGCAAACTTCGTGGGCGGCACCGTCATCGCACCGTCGTGGATCGGCGATGTCATAGCCCAGTGGAGCAATACCGCGCGAGCACGGTTCCCGCCAGTCCGTGCGCTGCATATGCCCGACGAGGTCGCATCGACCATCGTCATCTTTGCCTCTTCGGCAGCTCGGCCTGGGTTTCGGCCTTCCTGGGTGGCGGTATGGGAATAATGATGACATATCCCGGCACTACCTTCTTCCAACAAGGCTACCCATGCATCCTCGCACCCGCGAAGTAATCGACTACCTCGACCTGCACCGCGCCGAGTTGGAGTCTGCCGTCCACGCGGTTCCCGCGGCCCTCCGTTCGAAAGAGCCGGCCGCCGGCCGATGGTCGGTGGCGCAGATCGTGGAACACCTCACGCTCGTGGAAGCTCGCGTCGGGCAGTCCATCAGCGACCAGATTGCCGCCGCCAAAGCCGCCGGCCTGCCGCATGAAACGGAGCGCAGCCCCGTCGTTCCCACGCTCGACGTCAGCAGCCTGCTCGATCGCACCACGCCCATTACCGCAGGCGAAGCCTCGCAACCCACGGCTGGGCTGTCAGCGGAATCGGCCATCGCCAGGCTCAATGAGCAGCGCGCCGCGCTTCGCGCCGTCGTGCATGGCGCGGATGGACTCGCGCTCGGAACGGTCACGCGCGAGCACCCACGACTGGGGGTCCTGAACATGTATCAATGGCTCGTGTTTCTTGGCGCCCACGAGCGGCGCCACGCGGCGCAGATCAGGGAGACGGCGTCCGCGCTTCAGTAGACGCGCGGTTGGGGCGTTGGCCTCGCGGCGTGTCGGCAGATCGGTCGCCGCTGATCGCTACTACAAACGAAGCAAGCCCGGCAGCCTTTCGACTGCCGGGCTTTCCCTCACCTATCCTTACCTACCTCAAACACCCGGCGATTCCTCTCCGCTCCCGCCGAACCGGTTCACCAACGTCTTCGTCAGATCCACCATCTGCTCAGTGCTCACCCGTTCCAGCGCGCCGAGGATGGGGAGGGCGAGCACGATGGCGATGGAGAGTGTCGCGTCGGGCCACCCGGCAATGCCGGCATGCCACACCCGCCGCAACATTGCCACCGCGAAGGACAGCACGATCACTCGGCTCATGGAAAAGACCACTGGAATGTCCAGTGCGATCGTCTTGTTGACGTTCTTCTCCAGGAGGGGCGTGAGTGCAGCCAGGCCCAGCGCGCGTGTGAGCGCCATGCCCGTCATCGGGCCACCTCGCCCTCGCGCAGCGCCTGTTGCTGTTCCAGCCAGTGCAGCTGGTCATCGGTGAGCGCCTGACGTCGGGCGACACGCACGAGACGATCGGAGGAGAGTGACAAGACATGTTCGATCGCGTCGAGTCTGCGTTCGAGGCGGTCGAAGTTTGCCGACGTCTCCAGCCGATAGGCTTTCACCTCGGAGCCGATGTTGTGTTTGGTGTTCTCCATCTCGGTGCGCCACACACCGAGCCGGTAGATCAACACCGTGAGAGTGCCCAGGAGGCTGGCGAATCCGGCGAGCCTGGCGACGTCGGACGGTGAGCCGACGGTAGCGGACATGGATTCCAGGACGCCCATCCAGCCGGCTGTTGGCAACAGCGCCGACATGTAGAGCATGCGCATGGGCTACGCGTGCGCTGGTGCCGGTGCTGGCGCCGGCGTCGGCGTGGATGTCACGGGCGCCGATGTCACGGGCGCCGGTGTCACGGTGGCGGGCGTCGTGGGTACGGCGGCTACGGGCGCGGGTGTCGCGGGCGTGGCCGCGATCGGCGCCGGCGTTGCGGGGGTGAACGACGGTGCCGGCGACGTGCCCGGTACCGAGCCCACGCCCTTGGCGGCGGCATCCACCGAGGTGCTGGTGATCGGATGGGTCTTGCCGCCCACCCGTTTGGCCGTCTTCCACTGCGTGAGCAGCGAAATGTTGCCGGCCAGCTGCGGTTCCACGAGGGTGTCGATCACCTTCACGGCCTGTCGGCCGCGAGTGGCCTCCGCCGCGAGTCCCGCCGTGGCGCCGGAGTGCGCAGCGACGTTTGCGCCCTTGCTGCTGAGCGTTGCGTCGAGCGCGTCGGCGGCGCTCTTGAGCTGCGTCAGAAAGTCCGGCGCCAGACCGGCGGCGACGAACGTGCCGGCGTAGTTCGTGGCCGCGGCCTTCATGGCACCGGCTGCCGCGATGAGAGAGAGCGAGCTGCCGGCGCCCACCGGCATCTTGAGCGCCGCAAACTCCGGCACCTGTCGGAGCTGCACCGCGGCGATGGTGGCGATGGGGCGCATGTGATTCACCTTGAGCGCGTTCCTCAGGACGCGCTGCTTGGCCGTGTGTGCGGACTGCGCCCGCTTCGTGGTGGTCTGGTTGACGTTGTGAGTGGTGAGGGCGGTGATGGTCTGATCGATGACCGTGCGGTACGTCGACTTGTTGATGGTGCCCAGCACGGCATCGTTGCTGTCCAGAAACCGCTGGACGCGGGTGAGCGTACTCAGTACTGCAGCGTGCGTTGTCTTCATGGTGCTGCCTCCGACTAAAGAGTGTGGACGCGAGAAACAACTCGGCCAACCCGCGCGTCCTTCAGGTCGGCCGAGATATCGACGATGGAAAACGTTGCATCAGGAGACGCGAACGTCGGACGCGGAGGCCCGAACGTCGCAAGCGGCGGAGCCACCGTCGCACGAGGTGGAGCGAACGTCGCACCAGTTCGAGGAGACGTCCTGGCAGGAGAAGCGGACGCCGGATCGCGAGGCACGGACGCCGGAGATCGAACGGCGTCGGTCGCGCCGCGAGGAGCCACCGACGCAGCATGACTCTCATCCGTCG
>JANYIN010000075.1 GCA_025362035.1 Gemmatimonadaceae bacterium
TCACTTCGCGCTGCTGCAGGACGCGAAGCAGCTTCACCTGCGTGGCCGGCGTCGTCTCGCCGATTTCGTCGAGGAAGAATGTCCCCTTCGCCGCCGCCGTGAAGAGACCGCTCTTGTCCTTGATCGCGCCAGTGAACGACCCCTTCACGTGGCCGAATAATTCGCTCTCCAGGAGACTCTCGGGCAACGCGCCACAGTTGATCGACGCGAAGGTACGGTCGGATCGCCCCGAGAGCTCGTGGATGTACCGCGCGATGACCTCCTTGCCGGTTCCCGATTCGCCTTGAATGAGGACGGTGGATTCCGTCGGTGCAACCGTCTCGGCCAGCCGCAGTACTTCAAGCCAGCTGCGACTGTTGCCGACCGGGCGGGTTCCAATCGGACCTTCCCGACGCTTGATCTCCTGACGGAGCGACCGATTCTCGACACGCAATTCGCGATGCTCGGCCGCACGCTTGAGAATGGCCAGCAGTTCGTCGTTCCGGAACGGCTTCTGGATGTAATAGAAGGCGCCTTCGTTCACCGCCTGCATCGCCGACTGCAGCGTGGCCTGCGCGGTCATGAGAATCACCGGCGTGTCCGGATCCTGCAGACGCGCGGCCGCGAGGACCTCGACGCCGCCGACATCCGGCATGCGGATGTCCGACAGTACGATGTCCGGCTGCACCGAATGCAGTTGTTCGAGTCCGGCTCGCCCACCACGCGCCGTGTGGGTGGCGAATCCCGCGTTGCGCAGCAGGATGTCCAGGGATTCGAGAATACCGGGTTCGTCATCAATGACGAGCACCGATGGAATGCGAGTTGGGCTCACGAGTGCACCGGTGCGTGGGAGAGAGTGGGACTGAGTTCGCTCGACGTGGGAAGCGCGGCGCGAGGCAGGATGATGGTGAAGCACGTTCCGGACGGTCCACTGTCCAGCAGGACAAGCCCACGGTGCGCTTCGATGGCGCGATGGACGACGGCGAGACCGAGTCCGCTACCGCCGGGCTTGGTTGTGAAGAACGGATCAAACAACCGATCCCGAATGTCGGTCGGGATTCCCTTGCCCTGGTCGCTGACGCTCAGCGACACGACGCCGTGGTCGAAGCCGCTGGCTCTTGCGGCCTGATTCGGCGATCGGGCGCCGATCTCGATCCGGACCTCGCCACCTGGCGCCGACGCCTGAATCGCATTGAGGAGCAGATTGAACACGGCGCGGTGCAGCAGATCGTCGTCACCTTCGACGAGGTGCTGTCCCGGTTCGGCGTGCGTCACGATGGTAACACCCGCCGGGAGATCGGGATGAGCGACCGCCAGGCGGACGGACCCAGCCGCCAGCGTGGTCATGTCGAGGAGCTCGCGGCGGGCCACCTGCACCCGCGCAAAGTCGAGAAACTCCGACAGCAGGCGGCTCAAGCGATCGGATTCGCGCATGACGAGCCGTGCCAGCGTCTGCTCATCCGACCCCGAAAACGGCGAACGGGAGAGCTGTTCCACCGCGCTGCGGATGGATGCCAGCGGGTTCTTGATCTCGTGCGCGAGTGACGCGGAGAGCTCGGCGATTCCTTCGAGACGTTCGGCGCGAAGGCGAAGCGTCTCCGTCTGCTTCTGGTCCGAAATGTCCTGAAAGATGGCGGTCGCCGTGCGATCCGTTCGCTGGCCATCCCCATCTGTGTACGTTGTGGTCACGCCGATTGGAAACTGCCGGTCCGCACCGGAAATCACGCCTTCACCGCGCGTCGTGCGCGAGCGATCCTGGACCGAGCGCTCGAGCGCGGCGGTGAGCTCGGGCGCGATGCGGCGAAGGATCTCGAGTACCGGCTTGCCAATGAACGAGTCGAGCTCGACGCCGAGCAGGTGTTCGGCCATGGGGTTAGCGTAGAGCAGCCGGCCGCGCGCATCGATCGTGACCACGCCACTGCGAATATTGAACAGGATGTCCGCGGCTTGAAGCCGGACGTGGGCCAGCTCCGCCTCCGTTCCCATTCCTACTTCACGGAGCTTTTCACTCAGATAGGCGGATCCGAGTGCCACAAAGGCAAAGACGCCCAGCTGGAGCCAGACGGCGGCGGTGAACGAAGCATCGACGCTCCACACCGTATCGGCCAGGTAGAGGGCGTTGCCGAGTGTCGCAATCAGCAATCCGCCCCCAATGGGGAGGAGCAACGACGCGGTGGCAATCACCAGAATGTAGAGCGCCGCGAATTGCGACGTGCTGACGACCGAATCCCGGGTGATGTGCACCACGGCGGTCACGAGCAGGAGGTCGAACACCGACTGCAGATAGTAAAAAGTCTGTCGTCGCGCGTGGCCTCCGAACCGGCTGAAGAACGCCGATACGGAGGTCACGAGCAGTGTGACCACCAGGATGACTGAGGCGACGAGCAGTGCACCGGTGCCGCCGATGCGATCAGACTGCCATGTGTACAGGGCGGCGACGAAAATCGCCGCGGCGATAGATAGTCGCCCGACGTAGACCCACCGCACGAGACGTGCGGGATTCAGGAAGATGGTACTGGAGTCGAGCGACGAACGAGCGGGAACTTGCATTGCCTGATCTCGCAAAGTGCCAGAAAGGATGGTGGCCAAATGTTCTGGCATTCTGCCATACTACCTTAGGCAGGGACGATTCTCCGCGAACCGAGTTACGAATGGATGCTGATGACGGACTGGAGCTTTCGGCAACCGCAGCGATTCCTCGCGCGGAGCTGACCTACAGGGCGAGCCGAGCGGGAGGGCCTGGCGGGCAGCATGTGAATACGTCGAACACCCGGATCGAGTTGCTTTGGAACGTTCGGACCACTCGGGCGCTGGACGAGGTGGCGCGCGAACTCCTTATGGTGAAGCTCGCGACGCGGATTGATGGCGACGGATGGATTCGCATCGTGTCCAGCGCGCGCCGGAGTCAGAGCCAGAACCGCGTCAGTGCGGAGGAGCGCCTCGTTGCGTTGGTCCGTGCTGCCTTGGTGGTCCGGAAAAGGCGTAAACCCACCAAGCCGTCGCGCGGTGCGAAAGAGGCGCGACTCACCGAGAAGAAGAAGCGTGGAGAGACGAAGCGGCAGCGGCGGGTGGATCTGGACTGATACGTGACGTCGTTGCCCTCAACGCTTCCGTAGCATTTCCAGCCGAGCCTTCATTTCCGGCAGTGCTGCGCGAGCGTTCCTAGCTATCGCTGTGTCCGGATACTTCTCGATGATTCGCCGGAGTTCTACGAGCGCTCGACCCGGATCACCCAGTGGACCGTCGTACAGATCCACGAGCCGACTGGACGCGTAGATCGCATCGCGGACGGAGACATCGGGAATTTCCCGGATCTCCCTGAACACTTGCGCTGCTCGGCGCGGATCGCGCCCGTTCCGTGCGTAATGCTCGGCTGCACGCAGTCGGGGTGCGACCGCTGCGGGCTGTTCGGCCATGATCGCCTCGTACGACTCGAGGGCGCCGGCGACATCGCCGCGGGCCGCGAGCGATTCCTGATAGGAGAACTGATGTTCGTACGGAGTGCTTTGGCCGGTGGGGAATATGACCGCTCCCGCCACCGCTCCCCCGGCGCTGGTCAGCTTCAGTACCACGTGGAACGCGAGGTAGCCCGTCACGGCCGCGCCGAGGAGAGTAAGGGCTGCCGCCTCAAAGCCTTCAATTTCGTGCTGGCGCATGACCAGCCCCCAGATCACGAGCGACACCAGGAAGACCATGCCGCCGCCGGCCACCGCCCTGAGGTGCAGCACGGCGTCCGGGCCCTCGCGGTCGAGCAAGGACCGCTTGTAGTCCGGCGAATCCTCCTTTCCACTCGGCAACACAGGGGGAGGCGTGCGCATGGTGTCTTCATAATGCGACTTCAGGCGGGCGGCATCAACTGCTTGTGTGCGGCCGCGTCCGCACCGAGGTTACGCTGAGCAGGCTCGAAACCGGGAGGACGACGTCGCCGGCGTGCGCCGAAGTGCCAGCAGTGGGGTGTCAGGTTCGGGACTGTTGCATGGCTGGGCACCAAGTTTGCCCGATCAGGAAGGTGGCGTCGCCGTGCGGCGGCGCTGGACACATTCTCCGTTGCGGTAAGACCGCGGGACTCACGCGATGACCCGTTTCGCCCTCCGCTCAGCAACGCGCATTGCGGTGCTCGGCGCGCTTCTCGTCGGACTCCCTGCCAGCGGGGGAGCCCAGTACTTCGGCCGCAACAAGGTCCAGTACGAGCATTTTGATTTCCGCATCATGAGGACCGCGCACTTCGACCTCTACTTCTATCCGGCCGAGTCGCTCGTAACGCATGACGCGGGCAGAATGGCGGAGCGATGGTACGCCAGACATTCCGACAGCTTTCGTCACACGTTCGACCGGAAGTCGGTGGTCTTCTACGCCGACCAACCGGACTTCCAGCAGACCAATGTCGTGGGCGAGGCTCTGGACGAGGGCACCGGCGGCGTCACCGAGGGTTTGCGGACGCGCGTGGTGATGCCGTTTACCGGCATCTATGCGGACAACGATCACGTGCTGGGCCACGAACTCGTGCACGTGTTTCAGTATAGCGTGGCAGAGGCGGGGCCTGGCGGCCTGCAGCGGCTGAACGCGCTCCCGCTGTGGCTCATCGAGGGCATGGCGGAGTACTTTTCGCTTGGGCGCGACAATCCGCTCACCGCCATGTGGCTGCGAGACGCCGCTGAGCGTGACAGGCTGCCGACGATTCATCAGCTCACCACTGACCCGCGATTCTTTCCGTATCGCTACGGACAGGCCCTGTGGGCCTATGTCGGCGGGCGCTGGGGTGACCGCGCAATCGTGGACGTGTATCGCACATCGTTGCGACTCGGTTTCGAGGAAGGCATCCGACGGGTGCTGGGTGTGTCCACCGATTCGCTGTCGAAGGACTGGATCGCGTCCACGCGTCGTGCGTACCTCCCCGTGCTCGAAGGACGCACGCGCCCGAACCAGGCGGGCGACCCCATCCTGCAGTCCGATCGCAAGTCCGGTGAAATGAATCTCGCGCCAACCGTGAGCCCCGACGGCCAACTCGTGGCGTTCTTCGCGCGTCGCGGTCTGTTCGAGATCGAGTTGTTCGTTGCGGACGCGCAGACGGGACGCGTGATCAAGAAGCTGGCGGGACCGACGAGCAACTCGCACTTCGACGCCATCACGTTCATTTCGTCGTCGGGCGCCTGGGCGCCGGACAACAAGAAATTCGCATTCATCGCCCAAGCCGAAGGGAATCACGAAATCGCGATTCTGGATGTCGCGTCGGCGAACATCGAGCAACGAATCCGCGTGCCGGGCATCGGTGCCATCTCAAATATCGCCTGGTCGCCGGACGGAAGAACCGTTGCGTTTTCTGGACAGAAGGGCGGCATCGCCGACCTGTACCTCGTGGACATGGCGACTGGCACGGTGCGTCAGCTGACAAACGACCGATATGGCGATATCCAGCCAACGTGGTCGCCCGATGGAAAGACAATCGCGTTCTCCTCGGATCGCGGCCCGTCCACGAGCTTTGAGACGCTGACCTTTTCCGATCTCCAACTCTGCACCATCGATGTGGCATCCGGCTCCGTGACGGTGCATCCTGCGTTTCCCCACGGCAAGCACCTCAACCCGCAGTATTCGCCTGACGGCAGAAGCCTTTTCTTCATCAGCGATCAGGATGGATTCAACGACATCTACCGGATCGATCTCGCGACCAGCGCCATCTCACGGGTGACAAAGTTGTCCACCGGTGTCAGCGGCATCACCGCCATCTCGCCGGCGCTCACGGTCGCGCCGTCTACTGGTCGCATGCTGTTTTCGGTGTTCGAGGATCAAGGGTACGCCGTCTTCGCCCTCGATTCGTCACGCACCCGCGGCGAACCCATGCAGGCAGGCGCCGTGGTGGCGTCATCGGGCATTCTTCCGCCGGGTGATACGCCGCGCCTCGCAACCGTGACCTCGTACTTGAAGGACCCGCTCACCGGTCTCGCAACCGGCAATGACTTCACGATCGTGCCGTATCACTCGCAGTTTTCGCTTGACGCCGTCGGTCAGCCGGCGCTGGGTGTGGCCGTGGGCGGTCCGTTCGGCACGGGTATCGCCGGCGGCGTGTCGTTCCTGTTCGGCGACCAGCTGAGCGACCGGCAGATCGGCGTTGCCGTGCAGGCGAACGGACAGGTACAGGACATCGGCGGGCAGGTACAGTACGCCAACCTCAGGAACCGCTGGAATTGGGGGGCATCGGTGGAGCACATTCCGTATCAGTACGGATATTACGGAGCCACACAGGCGGCGAACGGCTTGTACCAGCAGGACCTCATACTTCAGCGCATCTTCGTGGATCAGGCGTCGCTAAACACCGCGTATCCCCTGTCTGCCACGAGACGCATCGAGTTTGGCGCCGCGGCGACACGAGTCGGCTACAGCACGCAGGTGCAGAGCCTGTTCTACGATGCGTCGGGCATTCCCATCAATCAGACCGTACAGAGCGTGAAGTCGTTCGACCCGGTCTTTTACACGTCGGGCAGCATATCGTATGTCGGCGACAACTCCTACTCGGCGTTCACGAATCCGATTCAGGGGGGACGCTTCCGCTTTGAGGTCAATCCGACCGTTGGTACGCTGACCTACAACGCAGTCCTCGCGGACTATCGACAGTACTACTTCGCGCGCCCGATTACCTTCGCCTTTCGCGGTTTGCACTACGGCCGGTACGGCCGCAGCGCGGAGGATTCGACGCACATGTATCCGCTTTTCCTCGGGGAGGAGTCGATCATGCGCGGTTACAGCGTTGGGTCGTTCACCCAGGTCGAGTGCGGGGCCGGTCCCACTTGCCCGGTGTTCGACCGACTCCTGGGCAGCAGGATCGCGACGGTAAGCGCGGAGATTCGCATTCCCGTATTCGGTGTCCCCGAATATGGCCTGATCAATTTCCCCTATCTGCCGCTTACGCTGTCTCCGTTCATCGACGCCGGCGAAGCCTGGAATTCTAGCCAGTCACCCACGCTGAGCACCAACCAGGCGACATTCCGTATTCCGGTGGTGAGCACGGGACTGTCCGCCCGGGTCAACCTGCTGGGCTTCGCGGTCATCGAAGCGTACATGGCGCATCCTTTCCAACGGCCGGGGAGAAGTTGGGTCTACGGAATACAGCTGGTGCCCGGCTGGTGAACGTGAGGTGTCAAGCCGCGTGAGTTATTCAGGCTCAGCCGTCGATCTCTCGACGGCTGAGCCGCGGGCCGACGGACGGGAAGCGGCGCTGCGGAGGCAGGCCTCCCCGAGCTGCTTTTCCGTGCCCGCGCTTTGCACAGTGCCCACGCGTCAGTGCAGCTGGTAGAGGGCCCGATACACTTCCGCGTTGCGCTGAACGATGCGCACGTAGTCGCGCGTTTCGGTGAACGGGATCCATTCGGTAAACAGTTCGGGATCGTCTGACCCAGGTCGCTGTGCCATCGCGTGACGCGCGACGCTCCGGCGTTATAGGCAGCGAGCGCTCGGGCAGGCGGCGTGTCGCGTTTCAGGCTGTTCGCAAGATGCGAGGTCCCAAGCTCGAGGCTGACGTCCGGATCGAAGAGTAGGGCGGGATTCCACAGCGGATACTTGCGACTCGACGCAATGGCGGCCCCTACACTCGGCAACAGTTGCATGAGCCCCCGCGCCGACGCGATCGACACGGCGCGAGGATTCCAGCTCGACTCCTGGCGGATCAATCCCGCGACCAGTGCGGGATCGAGGCCATTGCGCTTCGACTCCTCCACGAGTGCGTCACCATGCAACAGCGGATACGCGACGCGAAGGAGGGAACGCGACACGCTACCGTGCTCGATAGCCGCAAGAGCAACACGAAGCGCGCGTGTCGGGTCGCCGAGTTGTAACAAAGCCTGCGCCACCGCCGGTGTTTCCGCCGCCGATCTGTCTGCGCGGGCAGCGAGCGCGTCCAGTTCCAGGCGCGCTTCGACGTCCATTCCGAGCCGCTGCAACGTCGTGACGCGAGCAACGGCGCTGTCGATGACCGGTAGATGTTCTGCCGAATCCGGTCCGGCCGGCGGCGTCCAGGCCACGACATGAAGTCGCGCGGCCGCCCGCATTGCGTAATAGCTGAGCGGGTTCGATTGCACGAGCTTTCGCCAGCGCGACTCTGCCTCGAGACGCTTGTTCATTCGCTCTAACGCGCGCCCCGCCCAGTATCGGGCCGCAACGCCTTCATCGCTCGTCGGCGAGAGCGCAGAGAGCGAGTCGAACGTCGCAGCCGCAGCGGCGGGCGCGGCATTCCACTCGATCAAGCCAAG
The DNA here is from genome assembly GCA_025362035.1 of Gemmatimonadaceae bacterium. Taxonomy (GTDB): domain Bacteria; phylum Gemmatimonadota; class Gemmatimonadetes; order Gemmatimonadales; family Gemmatimonadaceae; genus AG11. The sequence continues at coordinate 8,220 of JANYIN010000075.1, forward strand.
ACGAAAGCGCGCCACCGATGCCTGGGCGATGTTCGGGTACTTCGCGAGCACCTCACGAAGCGCGTGCGACGCCGCGTCCAACTCGCCGTCGTCCACTTGGAGGTCGGCCAGGAGTAACAAGGCGGGCGCTTCGGCGTCACGAGTGCCAGCGTAGTGCGCGAGGACACCGCGGAGGGCGTCACGCGCACCGGCGCCGTCCCCTGCCTGTACGAGTGTGCGGGCATGTTGGTACGCCGCGGCCGGCGCGAGCGCTGATGCAGGAGAGACCGACGCGTACGCGCGCGCTGCTTCAGCGAATCGTCCTGCCCGCGACAACGCGGCGGCGTACGACATCTCGTCGTCAGGAGCCAGCGGAGCCGCCGCAGCGACGCGTGAGAATCCGGTAATCGCGCGAGCCGCAATTCCCGCGTTCGCTGCCGCTCGCGCGACGACGAGTTCTTGGCTCACCGAGATTGGCCCGAGCTTGTCGAGCACGTCGAGCGTCTGGCGTACTTCACCGTGCGGCGGCGTCGCGCCAAGACGGGCAACGATGCGCGAAGCGAGCGCGGCGCGCGCGTTGGAATCAGCGGCCGCCAGAGCTTCGACACGGAATGCGGCGCCATCGAGACCGGCGCGGCGATACTGTCGCGCGGCGCCGTCGTAATCGTTCGACCGTTCGCGCGCCTGTGCGTCCGTCGGTATGATCCGCGCCCGCGCGAGGGGACTCGCGAGTCGTGCGAAAAGTGCAGCACGCGCGGAGCTGTCGCCGACGACACCGGCGGCGCGCAGGCGCAGCCAATCCGACGCAAGGGGAAGCCTCATCGCGGCCGCAAGGTAGCTCGTGGAAGCGCTGTCGAACGCGTTTGCACGGTCTTGTGCACGCGCCAGAAGAACGAGGCGCACAGCCCGGCTTTGTTCGCTGGACGCCCGTTGAACAGCGAGCCGGGCATCTGGCAGCGCGTCCGCGTTCCGTTCGAGTGCGCTACGCGCCAGCAGTTCGCGCCCTTCCCCGGCATATCGTTGATCAAGCCATGTCGCGGGACGAAGCAGTCGCTCCACCTCATTCCATCCCCCCCAGCCCGCGGCCGCACGGGCGCCCATCAGCACCTGGTCCGGCGAGGCATTCTCCGGCGCGGCCAGGCTCCCGGAGAGCAGTACGGTGGCGCGCCACGGGTGCCCCGCCCGGACCATCGAGTCTGCGCGCTCGGCAAGCGTGTCCACGCGGGAGCTAAGCGACTCGTCACCGACGGGCCGTTCCAGCCGCCGAATGTCGTCGGCATCATTGCGGGTGGACAAGACCCAAAGCGCGCTGGCGAGCAAGAGGGGATGTAATCGCATCATCCGGCCCATCTGTCATGGTTCATGCCACACGCATTCACAATGGATCGATTTTATCTACCGAGTGGCCGTCGTGTGCGGATCCCGCTGCAGCCAATAGCTGAACCATGTGCGTATCCGGCCCAGCCGGTCCACGAGAAGCCATGGTTCGCCGGTGCGTGACAGCTCGTGGGTCGATCGCGGATAGCGGACGAGCTCGACCGGAACGTTTTGTTTCTTCAGCGCGACGAACCAGAGCTCCGCGTTACCCATCGGCGTACGGAAGTCGTCCTCCGACTGCACCATAAGCGTCGGCGTCCTCACCTTCGTGACGTGCCGGATGGGCGAGAGCTCGTCGTACATCGAGAAGTTATCCCACGGCTTTCCGTAGAACTCGAACTCCGTGAGCCCCTGCGCGTCCGAGGCGCCGTACCAGTACGTCCAATCACTGATCATGCGGTCGGTCTCTGCCGCCTTGAATCGCGTGGTCCTGGTGGTTATCCACGCGGTCATGTAGCCGCCATACGATCCCCCCGTGACCCCCATCCTGGTGGAATCGATGTCAGAGCGCACCGATACAATGTCCACCGCCTTCATGAGGTCCTGGAAGTCCTCCGCACCCCATCGCCCGCGCGTGGAAAACGTAAAGTCAGCGCCGTAGCCGCTCGAGCCACGCGGATTGGCGAAGAGCACATACATGCCCTGTGCGGCCAGATTTTGAAACTCGTCGAACCAATTCTCACCGTACTGCGAATGCGGCCCGCCGTGAATGTACAGGACGACGGGATACTTCTTGCCCGGCTCGTAGCCATATGGCTTCATGAGCCAACTTTCGACTTCCAGTCCGCCCACGGACTTGAACGTGAAGCGTTCGGCGTCGCTGAAGGCAATTTCGCTTGTGAGTTTGTCATTGAAGCGTGTCAGCCGCCGCTCGTTTCCTCCGTCGGCGTCGGAAACGTAGAGCTCCGTGGGCTTGGTCATGCTCGTCACGACGTATGCCAGCTTTGCTCGAGCCGAATCGTAGGAGAATCCATTCATCTTCCGGCGGCCGCCGAGCAATTCCGTTGCGTGCTTGCTGGAGGGATCGAGGCGAAAGAGCCCGCTGCTCCCTCCGACGTCGGCGCTGAATTGCAGCGCGCCGTCGGGCATCCACTCGATTGTTTGCGGCTCGTACTTGAACGATGGCGCGAGCACATTTTCGGGCGCGCCACCGGCGGGATCCACCGTGTAGATACGCGCGGACGCGACGCGTGTCGCCCGGCCGATGAACGCAATTCTGCGGGAGTCCGGCGACCACGTGATATCGCTTTCGGCGCCCATCCATCGCGCCACCCGATGCGGTTCGCCTCCTCCAGTGCTCACGATGAAAATGTCCGCGTCGTTGCGCGGCGCTTCGTCCCGTTTCGCGTCGTACGGCAGATAGGAAAGAGAGTCGCGCTCGTGTTCCACGACGGAATCGGCGCGGAGATCCGGATCGGCCAGAAAGGCGATCCACTTCCCATCGGGACTCACCGACACGCCGCGATGAGAGTAGGTGGTTCGCGTGATCTGCTTCTTCAAGCCGTTGTGAAAAGCCTGCATGTAGATTTGTGACGGACGGTAGACGCGCGCCTCCGTCGGGCTCGCGACGAAGCCGCGATCGTTGCTCTTAAAACGGATATCGGTGAAATGGCGCCCGTCAAAGCGCGCGGCGTCGGCCGGTTTGGTAACGGCACCGAACGGCGGGCGTGCGAGCGGCGGCATCTTGCCGAACGGATCCTGCCTGATCTTCGACGAATCGGAGACGGGGGCGGAGTCGGCGTCAGACCAGACGGCAAAGCGATGGTCTCGCGGCACGGAACCGGAGGGATAGTCGACTTGGGCGGCTTCGCCGGCGGGTTGATCCATCCGGATGGCCCACCGATTTCCTTTCCCTCCCGCCCGCGCCGACGTAAAGAAGAGGTAGCGACCATCAGGAGACCACCGTGGCGCGGTGCCATCCGTACCCGGTGACGTGAAGCGCTCTGCATCCCCGCCGCTGGTGGGAACAACCCAGATCTCGCTGTGCCGCTTGTTTTCCGCTTCCCGTACCGTCGTGACCGTGAAGGCAACGCGGTCACCCGCGGGCGACATGGCGGGTGAGCTCAAGGTGGTCAGCCTGTACCAGTCGGACAGCTGAAACGCCCGAGACGCTGGCCCCTGCTGGGCCGCCGCCGGCAGTGCGATTAGCACGACCAGGAGCGCCGCGCGAGTGGTGGGATGCATTGATGCCTCGGAGTTAGAAATCTTCTCGTCCCGGGGAGTGACCATGGATGTCACGAAACCATGGATGTCATAGTACGCACAAGTGGGCTGGCAGCGTTGCTGCCAACCCACTTGTGGTTCGCTCCGGATCATGCTGTGCGCCCCACCAGCGCCCAGACACTTTCCTTCGCTACATACCCACTACCCGCGACTTGGATGAACCGTTGGTTGTCTGCACCCCGTTGTCCTTCCGCGCGTCGCTCGCGTCCGGGTGACGCCGGTCCACGCAGAACGTTAAGACGCCCCGATGTACGCCACTGCATTGATCTCGACGAGGATGTCTCGCAGATCGGCGCCGACGGCGGTCCGGCTCGGGAATGGGGTTACAAAGAATTCTTTGTATACACCGTTCATAGCCGCCCAGTCATCCACGTGCTGCAGGTAGACGCTCACGCTCACGACATCGCCGAGCCTCGCCCCAGCTGCCTCCAATAGCGCTTTCACGTTTAGGAGCGTCTGACGCGTTTGCGTCGCGATATCCGCCCCCACCAACTCTCCGCTGATCGGGTCACGGGGCGTCTGTCCGCTAACGTAGACGAACCCCCCCGCTCGAACGGCCGGACTATATGGCCCCTTCGGCGCTGGCGCGGCTGGGAGGGAAATGGAACTCCAGTTTGGCATGTGTGCCCTGAGGGGTTGGCAGGCAGTGACGCAGTGCCTATCGCATCCGACTACGCGTTTGGTCCTTGAGGCGTTGACCGGTTGGGGGCACGGCGCATGAACTACCGGCTCCCCAGCCCCACCGCGATTCGCAGGAACGGACCTCCGGCGGAAGCATCCGGGCCGGCGAGTACGGGGCCACCTGCACTCCGCCACGTGGTTCGATGCGGCGCCAAGGCCAATCCTGCTCGGATTCCGAACGTGATGCCGAACCCTGTCGGCGTCGGGTTCGTGAGGAGGTAGTCCTCACTCACCCCGATGTTGAACAACAGATGACTTCCGGCAACCGTGCTCTCGCCTCCAGGGTTTTGTGCGAGTTCGGCGAAGGTGGGCTGCGGCTGGCCGGTCGTTGCACCGCCAGTAGCGGATTGGAGCCGCACGTCGAGACGACCGAGCCCGACACCGAGCGACGGGTAAATGGATAGGCGGTTCGTCGCGACGACCGCATAGCCAACCGTCACGGTACCCTGCCAGGAAGTGGCCTGGTCTGACCGCCCATCGACCTGTCGACTCTCAGTGGTTGACGCTCGCGCGACGTCGGCTCCGAGTAGCGCGCGCCCGAAGGCGTAATACCCGCCGCCGCCCAGTGTAACCGCATACGTGGGCAGATCAACGAACCCGGCATTAGAGAGGATGGCATTGACCGGGTCCACCGAGAGACTCGACGTGCCGAATGTGAGCGCTACGGCACGAAAGGGTCGTCCATCGCCAATCCCCGGGCTCTGCGCGTGCAGCGGCGGAAGCACAATGGTGACCAGGACGACAAGTCGTGTGGCCGCTCGAAGAAAACGTTCGCGCATGGGTTCGTTGGACACAGAGATCTGTCGCGCCGGCGCGCGAGACACCAAACTCAAGGTCATGGAGAAGAAACGTAACGCGCCGCCGCCGCTCGAAAATGAAGCGCCCGTCCGGTGGGGAATACTCGGCACGGCGAACATCGCGTTGCGCAAGGTCGTGCCCGCGATGCAACGGAGCCCGCACATCGAAGTCGTCGCGATCGCATCGCGCGAAGCGAGGAAGGCACGGGCCGCCGCGCACTCCTTGGGCATCCCGCGAGCCTACGCGACCTATGAGGCGCTGCTCGCGGACAAGGATATCGAGGCCATCTACAACCCGCTGCCGAATCATCTCCACGTACCCTATTCGATCAAAGCGGCGGAAGCGGGGAAGCACGTCCTGTGCGAAAAGCCGCTTGCGCTCACCGCCGACGAGGCGCGCACGCTGCTTGACGTTCGCGACAGGACTGGTGTGCAGATCGCTGAAGCGTTCATGGTCCGCGCGCACCCGCAGTGGGCCGCTGTCCGCGAACTGATTGCCGAGGGCCGGATCGGTGACCTCAAGCTGGTCGCGGGCCACTTCAGTTATTTCCGCCGCGATCCTGCTGATATCCGTAGCAAGGTTCAGTGGGGGGGTGGCGCCCTGATGGACGTGGGCTGCTATCCGATCACCTTGTCGCGATGGCTGTTTGGCGAGGAACCGACGCGGGTGGTCGCGGCCGTCGAGCGCGACGCGGAGTTGAGGATCGACCATCTCGTATCGGGTCTGCTAGAGTTTCCTTCGGGGCAAGCCACATTTTCGTGCGCCGGACAACTCGTGCCGCATCAGCGCATGCAAGTGTTCGGTACGCAAGGTCGCATCGAAGTCGCCATCCCGTTCAACGCGCCTCCGGACGGCGAGTGCGGCATCCTACTGGACGACGGATCCGGACTCGCGGGCGTCAGTGCGGAGGCGATCACCTTCCCCGCCGTCGATCAGTATCGTTTGCAAGGCGATCGCTTCTCGGAGGCCGTTCGCGGGGTGGGCTCGGTACTGGTCAGTCTCGAGGATTCCATTGCCAATATGGCCGTGATCGACGCGCTATTTCGCTCGGCCCAATCAGGGCGATGGGAGTCGCCGGGCGCATGAGCGCCGAAAGCGGCGGCGATCCGTTTTCGCTTTGCTGGCATGGCAGGGCCACGTACGATGTCTTTCACGATCATCCTTCCAGTGCCGCAATGATCTTGTCAACGTCGTAGACACAACCCGCCCATGTGCCGCCGCTGGCGCGCTGCAGCGCGGCCCAAAGCCGCGTGTCGTCCGGCAACGAATGGTGCGGGGCGAGCCCCGCAGGTGGCTGGCGAGTCGCGAGCAGTGCCGCGCACCATTCCACCGACTTCGGCCCATCGGCATCCCCGATCAGGTTGATCGTGCCGGACAAGCCTTGGCGATCGATGATGATCTCGATGAGATCGTCGTCGCGCACGCACCCGATCGGGCCGCCGTGCAGCGCCTCGGGCCCGACGTGACCGACGCAGGCGCCGCTCGAGAATCCCGAGAAGCGCCCGTCCGTGATCAGCGCGACGTGCTTGCCCCATGGCAGATATCGCAGAGCCGTGGTGATCTGCGCCGTCTCCTGCATGCCGGTGCCGCTCGGTCCGTTGCCGATGAGAACGATCACGTCGCCGGGCTTGATGGGGTTTTCACCTCCCTTGACCGCGCGAATGGCGTCCCGTTCGTCGACAAAGACCCGCGCTCGTCCTGTGTGGCGATACACGTGATCCTGTCCGACGACGGACGCATCGATGGCTGTCGCTTTGATCACGGATCCTTCGGGAGCAAGGTTTCCAACGGGAAACACCACGGTGCTGGCGAGGCCGGCGCGACGCGCCGCATCAGGGCTCATGATCACGTCGTCAGGCGACACCGCCGCACTGGAAGACAGCCGGTTCTTCGCCGCCTGCCGGCGCTCGCTCTCCTCCCACCAATCCAGGTTCGTGTCGAGTGTTTCGCCGGTGGCGGTCATGACGTCGCCGCGGAGCAAACCCATACGTCGCAGATGTAGCATGACCTCTGGCACTCCTCCGGCCATGAATACCTGCACGGTGGGATGTCCCCGTGGCCCGTTGGGCAGCGCATCGACCAGTCGCGGCGTGGAGCGATTCACGCGAATCCAGTCGTCCACGGCGGGCGGTTTGAGCCCGGCGGCGTGCGCGATGGCGGGGATGTGCAGCACCAGATTTGTGGATCCGCCGAATGCCGCATGAACGAGCATCGCATTCTCGATCGCATGCTGCGTGAGAATGCGCTTGACCGGAACGTGAAGCGCATGCAAGCGTGTCAGTGCGAGCGCGGATCGGCGGGCGAGCTCGACCCATGCCGGTTCTCCCGACGGGACGAGTGCACTGTGCGGCAGCGACAGTCCCAACGCCTCAGCGACCACCTGGGACGTGGCAGCAGTCCCGAGAAATTGGCATCCGCCGCCGGACGATCCGCAGGCTCGGCAACCCATCGTCGCAGCATAATCAAGCGAGACGAGGTCGCGCGAGAACCTCGCGCCAAGTGATTGTACCTGCCCCGCGTCTTCTGCACCCTCGGCGGGAAGCGTCACCCCGCCTGGCACGATGATTCCGGGCAGATCGCGCGAACCGGCGAGGGCCAACATGGTTGCTGGTAGCCCCTTGTCGCACGTGGCGATCCCGACGATTCCCTGGGCTTGCGGCAGCGACCGAATCAGGCGGCGCATGACGATGGCGGCGTCATTGCGATACGCGAGGCTGTCGAACATGCCGGTGGTACCTTGCGTGCGACCATCGCATGGATCACTACAGTAGCCCGCGAACGGAATCGCTCCCGACTGCCGCAGCGTCTCGGCCACCTCTCGCACCAGCAGCCCGAGTTCCCAGTGCCCTGTGTGGTATCCCAGTGCAATGGGGCGTCCGTCTTCCGCGCGGAGTCCTCCAAGCGTGCTGATGATCAGGTACTGCGGCCCTTGGAGCTCGGTGGCGTTCCAGCCCATCCCCACATTCTGCGTCAGGCCGAAGAGGTCGCCGCTGGGCGATCCGCGAAGCATCTCGGGCGTCAGTGGCAGCGCGCCTTCGGGTCCGTGACCCACGAGTCGCCCCGCGGAGACGGCATGCGAGGAGCCAAGAATGGATTCGAGCGAGGGAGGAACGGGTGGCCTGTTCATATATTGGAAGCTTGCGGCATGACCGTGCAATTGCCAGATATGCCGACGAACTCAGGCGCCCGTACCGCGAAAGGAGACTCGATGGACGTTATCGGTTGCAATCTGATTGGCGGCGAGTGCAGCTGCGAAGGTGACGTTCCATTTTTCGCACAGAACCCTGCGACGGTCGAGCCGCTTCCCCCCGAGTTTCGGGAAGCGACGGCTAACGAGGTGGACCGCGCGCTCCTCGCGGCGGAACGCGCCTTCCGCTCTTACGCGTACTCGTCGCCGCAACGACGTGCGGCGTTTCTGCGCGCCATAGCTGACGAAATCGTCGGACTCGGCGCCGCACTTATCGATCGCGCAAACGCCGAAACGGCGTTACCGCACGCGCGGCTGGAGGGCGAACGCGTTCGGACGATCGCGCAGCTTCGGCTCTTTGCCGACTATATCGAGGAAGGGTCGTGGGTTGCAGCGCGCATCGACACGGGTGACACCGGCCGTCACCCCATCCCCAAGCCCGACTTGCGGCGCATGCTCATCCCCTTGGGTCCCGTGGTAGTATTCGGCGCGAGCAATTTTCCGCTCGCATTTTCCGCTGCGGGTGGTGACACCGCGTCTGCTCTGGCGGCGGGCTGCAGCGTGGTTTTCAAGGCGCATCCAGCACACCCCGGCACATGCGAAATGACCGCACGTGCGATCCAGCGCGCGGCAAGATCAGCGGACGTGCCCTCCGGTGTATTTTCGTTGTTGCACGGGTGGTCGCACGCGGTGGGACTGTCGCTCGTTCGGCACCCGCTGACGCAGGCCGTGGGGTTCACTGGCTCGCTGCGCGGCGGTCGTGCGCTTTTCGACGCTGCCGCTGCGCGCGCCGTGCCCATACCCGTATACGCAGAGATGGGCAGCATCAATCCTGTCTTCCTTCTACCGTCGGCCGCTGCGGAACACGCGGATGCCATTGTGCACGGACTGGCGGGTGCCGTCACCATGGGTGTGGGACAGTTCTGTACAAATCCTGGCGTTGTCGTAGGCGTGCGCGGGGAAGCGTTCGACCGCGTCGCCGATCTCCTTGCCGAACGCATAAGCGCGACGGACGCTGGAGTGATGCTGTACGAGCAACTGGCTTTCGGCTACACGAGTGCCGTCACTCGTGCGCGCGCGCTTGGGGCGGAGGTGCTGACTTCAGCGGCATTGACAGAAACACCCCCTCGTGCACGAGCCACCTTGCTGCGCGTCGACGCATCGCACTTCGTGGCCGATGCTACGCTGCGAGACGAAATGTTCGGCCCAGTGTCGGTCCTCGTGGTGGCGAACGACGTCGCCGAGATGGAACTCGTGGCCATGGCGATGGAGGGACAGCTGACGGCAACGATTCACGGGACCCCCGCGGAGCTGATCGAGCACGCTCGGCTCGTCCACCTCCTTGAACGCAAGGTTGGACGCCTGTTGTTCAACGGCTATCCCACAGGCGTGGAAGTTGGGCACGCGATGCAGCATGGCGGTCCCTTTCCAGCCGCGAGCGACTCCCGTTCAACGTCGGTCGGCACGGCTGCAATCACGCGGTTCGCGCGTCCGTTGTGTTACCAGAACTTCCCGCAGGCATCTTTGCCCTTGCCATTGGGCGACGAGAATGAGCTCGGGATCTGGCGGCTGGTGAACGGTGCGATGTCGCGAGACGCGATCTCGTAACTGCCCGGACGCCGGGAAAAATCGGTGCGTGCCCGTTCAGTTTCGGCACCCTCAGGAGGACACCGGCTCGCCATTGCCGGGGGCTATCGCTGCCTTTGTGGTCACGCCCGCGCGTTGGGTAACGACGACACGGCGTGAGAGTGGCGCTGTTGCGGCTTCGTCGCTACCGCCAGTCAGCAAATGAGAGTTCGCCGAACGAAGGGCGGTGATGAAAACGGTCGGCGCCAGCCGTGGACTATTCATGGTGTATTTGGGAGCGGGCGTTCATTGTGATCCGGCAATGGTGCGAGCATCCATACCTAGGCACGAGGTGCGCCGTTGCGCCCCACTTCACCAAACTCTTGTAGAGCAACGAGTTAACAACATGGTCCCGATTCGGTGCGTCTCATTTGCGAGACGCTTGCTGTGTACGAGGTGGAACAGATTCGAGAGCGATTGACGAATAGTTAGTGCTTATTTCACATATAGGGGCGTCATGTCGCAGCGGCGTGGCACCCCTCTGTGGATACCTTGGCATTGAGACATGCCGCGGTGAAGACTACCCTCGCGCGTGAGTAGGTGGCGGGCCCGGCCGAGGTGCGCGCACTGGACGAAGCAAACACCGTCAGGTCCTTTTCGCGCCCGCACCATGCCCGCACCCTGCTGCGCTTGGCAACCAACGAAGGATCGAACGCTATTGCAGCAGCGCTCCGCGCGCGGGCGAGCGTTACCAGCGTCCGACGTTGCGAGACGCCATCGATCGCTTCATTGCCGCGTGTTCGAGCCGCATACGCTCGCGTGGACCTAAAGAGGTAGTGCATCAGGCCTTGCTCGAGCAACGTTCCTCTGATTTAATCAAGCAGGCACTGGCGGGGTTGATCATATGAATGAGTCAGAGCGGGATGGATGGTCAGAGGAGGATCTCGAGGCAGAATTTCCGCGCGGTGATGGAACAGCCGACTCGGACGCGGTCGTTTACTGCCCACATTGCGGCGAGGCGAACGAGATCGCGCTCGATCCGGGTAGCGGCGGCGATCAGCAGTATGTCGAGGATTGCCAGGTTTGCTGTCAGCCGTGGCAGATCCGGGTTCGGTACGGGCGCGACGGGAGCGCCGTGGTCGAGGTATTGGCGACGGATTCATAGGGCAGTGCGTGCGGCGGCGTCGTGAGCCGCATTAACGCGTTGCTCCGTTGCGCTCCCGGCGAGCAGAGTCGAGCACCTCAGATCGTACTTTCCGGTGCGCCCATGGCAATTCACTCGCCGCGCGGTTCACCGCCACGAGGGAACGCCCTACTGAGTGGCCACGTGAGCCACCACTGACATTCCTGGCCGCAGCGGATGTTTCGTGCCGCATCCCTCCGTGATCTTGATGCGTACAGGGACGCGCTGCACGACCTTCGTGAAGTTGCCGGTTGCGTTGTCTGGCGGGAGCAGCGCGAACTTCGCCCCGGTTGCCGCGCTTACGCTTTCGACGACGCCCTTCGCCTGACAACCGCCGTAGGCGTCCACTTCAAGTTCCGCCGACTGGCCCACCTTCAAATCGTTGAGCTGAGTTTCCTTGAAGTTCGCGGTCACCCAGACGCCGGTGTCCGAGACGACCGTGAGCAAGGGCTGCCCTCCCTGCACCAGCTGGCCGAGTTCCACGCTCTTTCGTGAAACAATCCCCGCTTCGGGCGCGACCAGGTGCGTGTACGACAATTGAAGTGCCGCATTGTCGCGGGCCGCCGCGGCCGCCGCAAGGCGAGCCTCGGCGAGGCGCACGCCTGCTTGGGCATTGACGATACCCGCACCCGCCGCCCCGGCGGACCGCTGCGCGCCCGCGAGCTGGGCGCTTGCGGCGTCCGCCGCCGCCTGCGCCGCATCGAGCGCCTGTCTGGATACCACCTGCTTCGCGACCAGCTCGCGCATGCGCGCGAGGTCGGCATCCGCCTTCGTGGCGTTCGCGCGCGCGGCGATGATGTTGGCGTCCAGGGCGGCTCGCTGTCCGGTGGCTGTCTGGACTGCCGCCTCGGCCTGTCCTTCCTGTCCTCGGCCGCCCGCGGCCGCGCGCGCCGCGGCGAGGTCGGCGTCGGCCTGTGCCAGCTTCACCGCGAACTCGCGCTCATCGATTGTGACCACCGTCGAGTCCTTCGCGACGTGATCGTTCTCAGCCACGCGAACCGACGTGACGTATCCGCTCACCTTCGCCAATACGGGAACGAGATGACCATCGACTTGTGCGTTGTCGGTGGACTCGTGCGAGCGGCCGTACAGCCATTTGGTCGTGCCCCACGCTAGGGCCGCGAGTGCCACGATGGCCACGATGCCGAGCACGATGCCCCGGCGGCGGCTGGGGGGCGCCTCTTCGACTGTACGGGTGGCCGAGGAACGGGAGGCGTCGTTTTGCGGTTGCGTAGCTGTAGCCATGATCGAATCGCGCGTGCGAGAAAAGGCGAAAGGTGCGGACGATGTTGTATTGGCAGTGAGCAGATCGACTACTGAATGGCGGCGATGGAACCCTGGGCGCGAGCAAGCGCCACTCGCGCGCCCTGAAACGATGTAAGCGCATCGACCAACTGCGTTCGGGCGGCATTGAGCGTCATGGACGCCGTGATCAGATCCGCGTTGCCGGACACCCCGGCCTGAAACCGCTCCCGCGATTGGGAGACTTCCTGTTCGGCGAACGAGAGCCGTTCGCGCGCGGCGGCCACGATCTCACCCGACGATCGAAGGTTGAGCATCGCCGAGCGAACGTCCGCCTCTACCTGAGCGCGGAGGTCGCGAGCGCGAATATCCAGCTCGCGTGCTCCGGAAACCTGCTCTTCCACGCGGCCTTCGCGGCGGAATCCATCGAAAATTGGGACCGACAACTGAATGCCCCAATCGTACGTCGGTAAGTAGCTCCGACCGTTCCGCTGACTCTGCCCTTCGTCGGCGAATACGCCAACCGTGGGGAATCGCTCGTCTCGGATGGCGGACGCCTGCAGACGCGACGACCTTGCCTGCAAGTCCAGGGACTGCACGTCCTTGCGTTCGCGCAACGCAGTGTCGAGAGCGGCGGTTTCGTCGAACGACACCGTGGACGGCAGTGTCCCGAGAGCGTCCGACAGTTCGATACGCACCGGGGGTAGTCCGAGAGCGCGAGCGAGGTCCACACGCGTGCGGTCACGCTCGTTTCGGGCGCCAATCAGTTGCGCGCGCGCGCCGGCCAGTTGCGACCGCGCGCGCGTCACATCGAGCGCGACGCCGGTTCCGGCTGCGAGCTGATCCTGCGCGATTCCCAGCAACTCGGCGGCGAGCGTTGAGTCGGCGATGCGCGCGGAATAAACTGCGTCGGCCCGCAGCACGAGCAGGTATGCATTCGCCGCCATCGTCGCGGCCATGTCGGACGCGTTCGCAACTTCCGCGTTGGCAACATCGACTACGCTCTTCGCGCTCGCGATGCGCGTTCTTGCGGCCGGATCAAACAGCGACTGTTGAATCCGCGCCCGGACGTCGAGCGCGTTCACGGGGCCCAGGATCTTTCCATCGGGTGGAAACAGAACCGGCTGACCAGGTGCGCTAGGTAACTCGATCGGGAACGTCGCGCTGTTGATCGTCGATCCGCCTTCGCGCGCCGTCGCCGTGAGCGTTGGTAACAGATCCGCCTTTCGCTGGGTGACTCGCGCCTGCGCCGCATCCACTCGACTCCGCGCCCCTTCGACGGTTGCATTCTGCTTCGCCGCCATCCGCACTGCGTCCGCGAGGGTCAACCGAAGAGTTTGCGGCGCCTGCACTCGAGTTACGCCGCCTTCGGTCGACTGCGCAGCTGCCACGGCTGCGACGAATGCTACGAGAGCAACGATGAGCGTGAGGGCGAGGGAGATCGCGATGGAACGACGAAGTGGCTGGGGATTCATTTCAGACGCGAGTTGGGAGCATTTGGTGCTTCGGGCCGCATGGCATTGAAGAAAAATTCGCGAATCTGGGCGAGCAAAACGTCGTCGCCAACATCCTTGATCGCCTTGAAACAGTCGCGCTGGTGGTACCACATGGCATGCGTAACGAACAGTGAGCTGAGCATCCGCGCGGCAACCTGAGGGTCCATCCTCCGAAACTGGCCCGCGTCCATTCCGCGTTCCAGCATTTCTCGCACGAGCCGCTGCGCGCGCTCAATCACCTCAGTGGTGTAGAACGACGCCAGATCCGGAAAGCTCCTCAGTTCCGTGTTCACCAATCGGTGCATCGCTGGAAATACGGGCGACCGCAGCCAACCCCAATAGCCTTCCATCCACGCCGTCAGGGAGTGAACTGGATCAGGCTCCGCCTCGAAGAACGCTTCCGCGCGCGCGATGAACGCGACGACCGACGTTCGGATGACCTCGCGGAAGAGATCTTCCTTTGTGGCGAAGTAAAGGTATATGGTCCCTTTCGAGAGCCCCGCGAGTTTGGCTATGTCTTCCAGCCGCGCTGCCGCCAAGCCGCGCTCTGCGAACACCTCAAGCGCGGCCTCGAGGATCTGCCTGGGCCGCTCCTCGGGAATGCGCCGCCACCTCGGCTCCACAATCGTCTCAGACATCAGAAACTCGAGTAACCTGCTAGCCAGTTAGAAATGCGCACGCTTCGGTAAACGCTCCTCACGATGACGACCGGCTTTATTAATGACTGGTCGGTAAGTTACGGAGCATTTCTCCCGTGTCAATGGACCTGAAGCCTCGCATTCTCACAGCGATAGCCGGCCGCGGGCCGAGCAATACTGTCGATCCGTTGGAATCCCATTGGACTCGGGAACAGCGCTAGCGGAACAGGACCAATGACTCGCTCGACAGACGGTGCGGCCGAAACCCGTCCTCAGCCGGGTAACCAAGCGCGATCAGCGCGGTGACTTTCACATGCGGCGGGAGACCGAGAAGTTCCTTTACTTTGTTCGGAGCAAATCCGAGCATGGGCGAGGTGCCATACCCCTTTGCCTCAGCGAGTAGCAGGAGATAACCGAGCGCGATGTTCGACTGCGAGTTGCCCCACGCCTCGCGCTCTTCAACTGACTTCCCATTGAAGGTGGCGAGGAAGCTGACCACTCCCGCCTCGCGCTTATCCCTGGGCAGTTCCGGGTGCATCGACTCCGGCATGCGCGCGAGCGCATCTGCCATGTCGCTGTACATCACGATCGTGACTGGCGCGCGCAGAATCTGCTGCTGTCCGTACGCCGCTGCCGACAAAGCTCCTTTGAGCCCGGGATCCTTCACGACCACGAAACGCCACGGCTGAGCGTTGTATGCCGACGGTGCCCGACCCGCTAGCCGGAGCAGTTCTCGAACGTCCGCCTCCGGTATCTGCGTCGCTTCGTAGGCACGGATTGAGCGGCGCCGATCGGCGGCCTCCGCAGCATCCGAGGCAGGAATTGTCCCAAGATCCGATATATCAGTACGCATTCTGTAATCTCCGTTGATTTATCATGCGACATCGAAATGAATTGCCACCGAGATTCGACCAGGCGAGGCTAGCGTGCCCTAGCAGTTCCCAGTTTCTTGCAAATCCTACCCAACTCTTGCTGCTCTTCGCAGGACAGCACGCTTATGAGGCTCGTGATGCGCCCCACGTGGCCCGGAAGCGCTGCCGCGATGACCGTCCGCCCCTGATTGGTGAGGTGTACGATCTGCATCCGTCGATCGTGCGCGTCGCGTTGTCGCCGAACGAGTCCGTTTCGCTCGAGGTTGTCCACTACCGTCGTGACGTTACTGCCGGAGCGGAGAATCTTCTGACCCAACTCTCCCTGACAGAGGGGGCCTAGATGATAAACAGCTTCCAGGACGGCAAGTTGGCTCTCGGTGAGGCCGAATTCCCTCTGAAGCATGGGATTCGTCTGGCCTAGCAAGGCATTCACGCTCCGAGTCAATTTGATAAACGTACTGAGCGCGAGAACCTCCTCAGGAGTGCCTTTGTAAGCGCTTGGCATCGTCGCCTCATATTGTTCGATATAGAACTGTACAGCTAGGAAACTCTCACGTCAATGTAAGTGTCACCACACACACATTTGTTCATGCTCAAGCGGGACAGCTATTTTCCAAGAATGACCAAACCCGACCGCGAGGCTGTTGGAAGCAGTAGAGTCCGCATCGACAAGTGGCTCTGGGCGGCGAGATTCTTCAAGACCAGATCCCTCGCCGTCGAGGCCCTTGCGGCCGGCAGGGTGGAAGTCGGTGAAGAGCGGGTCAAACCCGCGAAGATGATACAAGTCGGCGATAGCGTCAGTGTGCGCGTCGGGCCGTACGAGCACACCGTGGCCGTTCGCGCACTCTCAGAGCGCCGGGGGCCAGCCAGTGTGGCTTCTTCGCTCTACGAGGAGACGCCAGCGAGCGTGGCTGGCCGGGCAAAGTTGCTCGAGCAACTGCGCATGGCACCCGCTGCCTTCGTTTACGAAGAGAAGGGGCGCCCGACGAAACGTGATCGCCGCGAAATCGACCGCTTTCGGGACGACCGCCGATAGCGATTCACGCATGGTTCATCGCCCCGCAAAACTGGCGGCGAGGGTCTCGAGCGCTTCGGGGGTGATCTCGTGTTTTCCAGCGTATCGCTGCAGTGTATGCGCGACGCCCGCAGCGGATAGCCGCTCGGCTTCCGATGCGAAGGCGGCCGACGTCATGAACTCGTCCGCGTCTCCGGCCACGAGCGTAAGTGGAGTGCCACGAAGTCTTTCGGACCAGGCCGACAGATCGAGTTCGGGAGGAATTCCCCCACCCCACAAAACGAGTTCATCGACGTGATAGGCGGACGCATCCGCCCACCGACACACAGTCGCCGTCCCTTGGGAGAATCCGAGAACGACTAGACGGGGAGCTGCTCCCATTAGGCGATGCTTCAACTCGCCCGTCAGCTGTTCCAGGTAGGAAACATAGTCCGTAATCTCCCCGAGCCGATGCTCCCGGGTCATCCAAGTGGCCCCCACGCGCGGATCGCGCTGCGTGCGACGTTCCGAAATGGGGTCGAGATAGAAGCGCGATAGAGCCTCCGGCGCAACGACCAGTCGCGTTCCGTCATCCAACTCCACAAATTGGGCAATGAACCGCGACGCAAGCTGCCCATACCCGTGACACACTAGCCAGATCTCGCGCGGAAATCCGTGCGTTGGGCCGAGCGTGAAATATCGGGCAGTGCGTGAGACGACAATTTCGTGTGCAGTGATGGAGGGCTCTGGCGGACCGTTCATACCGGCTGCCGGGCCCCTTCGCGCTTTGCGAGCCGCTGGGCGCGGAAGGACTGCCCGCTCTCGCCCACAGCCGTTCCCCCGTCCACGCTGAGAGTCTACTCGTGTTGCGGCGACGACTTCGCAGAGGCCGTTGCGACCTGGGCCGCTGCGAGCAGCGCAGTTTGCGTGTGCGCCGTAGTCAACAATTGAACAGCGCGAGACAACTGATGATCCTCCGCAAGACCGCGCTGCTTGGCGCCGCCGTCGCCGAGGACGAGTCGCGAAACGCGCCGATCGAGCTCGCGATCGAGCAGTTTGCTTGCGGCCGACTCGTACTTCGGATCAATCAGGACGCCGGCGGCGGTCAGACGGCTGCGGAGTTCCGTCCGCCACGCCGGTGTGACGGTGAAATCGCGCGGAGACCCCTTCAGTTCGAACGCGTATTGATTGAGCGTCGTGATGAACGCCTGCGCCTTTGGCGCGACCGATCGGTAGAACTCTTGTTCAGCCGAGGACAGCGTGTCGTCCGCAACGATGATATCTGGAGTGATGCCGCCCCCTCCATATACCGTCCGGCCCGCATCCGACTTGTACTGCGGCTTAGCCCTCTTTTCCGCCTCCGTTTCCAGGGAATCGGGGCGTGTTTCCACCAAGCGACCGTCGGCAAGCAACTTCCGCTCGCGGTGGATGCTGCGCCCATTCGGCGTATACCACTTTCCGGTCGTGATCTTGAGCGCATAACCTCCATCCAGCGGGAACAGACTCTGCACTAATCCCTTTCCGAAACTGGTCGTGCCAAGCACGAGTGCGCGATCATGGTCCTGCAACGCGCCCGCGACGATTTCGCTGGCGGAGGCGGTCCCCCCATCACTCAGTACAACGAGCGGCGGTTGCATAGGCAGGTGTTCGCTTGACGACTTGGCGATTTCGTCCGGCGAGTTGCGTCCGCGCACAATAACGATGGGCTGGCCGTCTTTCAGGAAGAGAGAGCTCACGGCAAGGGCCTGCTCCACGATACCGCCGCCGTTGTCACGCATGTCCAGCACAAGCCCTTTCGCTCCTTCCGCCACGAGCTTCCGCGCGGCTTCCTGCACCTCGTCAGCCGCGTTTTCATTGAACGTCTGGAGCGGGATGTAGCCGATATGATCGCCGACCATGGTGGCGTACGGCACCGCAGGCACATGGATCTGCGCCCGCTTGAACGAAAGCTTGATCGGCTCTGTCACCCCGGGCCGAGCGTATGTCACATGAACGGTCGTACCGATCGTACCGCGAAGGGCATTGGAAACGCTGTCGATGATGACGTCGCCGTTGACCGCCAGCGAATCGACACGAGTGATCAGATCGCCCTCCCGAACACCGCCTTCCTCCGCGGGAGTATGCGGGAAAACCCTGGCGACGACGATCCGCCGCGCGCCACTGTTCTTCTGTTCTTCCAGCAGCATGCCCACGCCGCCGTAGCGCCCGCCGACGTTGCGGTTGAAGTCCTCGTTCGCCTTTGGCGCAAGCAACTCACTATAGGGGTCATTGAGCTCGCGAACGAGCCCCTTGGCCGCCTTCTCGAAGATCGCAGTTCCCTGGATGGAGTCCACGTATCGGTTCGCGACGATCGAGAGTACCTGATCAAACAGGCGTGGGGTCGATCGGGCCGAGCCGTTCTGAAGGAGAAATCCTCCAGCGACCATAGGAAGCAGAAGCAGCGAAGCAACAGCCGCAGTGCGTGGGCGGAACATTCGAGCGACCTCAGAAGGAGGGCACGGAGCGCACGGACGCGCGCCCGGTCGAGCGCAATCTACCGAATTGAACTGTTTCTGTCGCGTGTTCCGCGCCGGCGATCCATTAGGAGCGGGTCACGGCGCGCAGCTTCCAGATGCCGTTGATCATATCAGAAGCATAGACCGCACCGTTCAAGTACTGAACGCCCCAGATGTACACTGGGTTTCCCTGGTCCAGCAATCCGATCCCGACTTCTCGGCCCATCTTTCTCAAGTCGCACAGCGGCGTCGTTCCGTTGATGGGCAAGGACTTCTGCAGGTCGCTACATGTCCCAAGGTCACCCCGGACGTCGAGTGCCCGTACCCCACCATTGTAGTACGCCGCGTACAGGATTCCGTTCGCTTCGTCCACAGAGAAATTGTGCGTACCGGCGCCGCTCACCGTGTAGTAGGCGACCTCACGTAACGCCGTCCGCGTGCTGACATCGACGACGTGAATGTCTCCGACCGAGGAATGGCCGATCGAGCCCGGGCCCTCTTCTCCAACCAGGGCGTAACGGTTGATGCCCGTTACAGGGTCCTTCAGCCACCACACGTTGTGCACTTCCCCATTGGCCGTTCGAACCCGACCGAGTTCCGTGGGCGCCGACGGAGAACCGCCTGCCCCAGCGCCCCCGACGTCCCAGATGGCGACCCCATCGTTCCAGAGCGCAAGGTAGAGCAACCCGTCGCGGATGAACGTGTCGTGGACAAAGGGCGCCCCGATGATTTTCGTGTACACTTCCTGAGGACTGGCGGGATCGCCGAGATCCACGATCACCAGCCGCGCACTCGAGCCACCTCCGGGATCGATGCACAGGAATCCGTAGAGCCTTCCATTAACCCGGCCAAGTTTTGCGGTGTGGACGCCAGGGTTCGTATTCGCTGTCGAGTACCGGGCAACGACGGCAGGTTTGCGCGGATCGGCCAAGCTGTAGATCATGATGGCACCCGGCGTTCGCTCGGTCGCTACCACGAGCAGGGATCCGTCGTCGCTTACCTGCACATCGCCCAACGTCCTCGCGCCGCTCACGATCACGGAGTCGACGAGTCGTGGTGTGTCCCCCGACACATTCCAGACATAGAATGCGCTCGACGTGTCTGCGTTTCCCCAGGTTGTCGTATACGCGGTAGCGCCTCGAACAGAGATCTCCCCGGTGATGCGTAACGGCTTGAAGTCGCCCCGGCCTGCCACGGATATCGCGGCCGGATTAGACGACGTGATATTGACCGGCGTTATCGTCGAACTGCTTTCAGAACATCCGCCCACGAAGGCGAAGAAAGCGACGACGAGGTGATGTCGGGAGGGCATGCGGCGCGCGGTGAAGAGTTATTGTCCGGCCTGGCGATGCATTGATTCTCGCGCGGCCTCTAATGATCGTGCGTGTGCTGCTCAGTTCCTACCATCGCTCCGATCTGAGGCCCGATCGGGAGCGCGGCGCCGTAACGACCCATACGAGCGTGTGCCTCGCCGACGCGAATCCGGAAGCCCGCCGTCAGCATCCAGAAGCGAGAAGTTCCGTACAATCGCTCAGGAGTGAACAGCGAGGGCGAATCGCGCGGAGTAGCAGCCAGGCGCGCGATCTCCACAAAGGGGAACCCGGAGAGTATTCCAGTCGTCACCGGCCCGGTGGCCACCTGTGCAGTTGCAACTCGCCACTGCGTGATCCCGTTGATGCTCAGATCGGACGATGGCCGCGGCGTACGGAATGGATCGAGCAAACGATCTTCCTCCGGCCGCTCGGTCTGTTCGAGACGCACGCTGATGCCGAACGGCCCGGCGCGGACTGCACTCTCCACCAGCGCCGATTCGTAGGCGAACACGCCGTCGGACCGACTGTGATCCCACTCGGTTGTGCGAGCCCATTCGGCCAGCGCGTAGCGCGACCCGGCGTCCGAAATAAAACGAGCGGAGATACTCTGCTTACGTTGGTCGAGGCCGAAGCCCGAAGGCTCTTCTGGCGACGCAACGCGCGCATAGCTCGCCTGCAGTTCTGCGGAGGCCCGCGGCACCAGGGTCCCACGCACGGACCATGAGTCACCGAATCGTTTCACGCTCGGCAACGCAGACGGGCTCGAGGGCTCCGCTCCTCCGAAGGTGGATGCTTCGACCGTCAAGACGCCCAGTCGCGCGGCGCCGACCAGCGCGCCGCGTTCGAGTATTTGCGAAAGGTGATGATTGATTGGGAATTTCACGATGGGGCGCATCATCGGATCGTCGGTCCCGAAGGCCGTGAATCCGCGACCGGCGCTCACTGAATACTTCAAGGGGCCTGCTGTCCCCAGCCCGGTCAGCATCATCTCGTGGACGTACGTGTGCGGGTGCCTTCGATCCACGAACCCTTCTCCAAACGAGCCGGTATTCAACTCGCCGTGTTTCATGGTCAGGCCTTCACCGTTCAAGGCTGCATCTATCCTCGCATGTCCCTTCCACCAGCCCGCCCGGAACATGAGCAGCGCCTGCGTCAAAGTCGCTTCCGTGTACGACGCTCCGCCGGCGCTGGGTGCCGCGCGAGTCACGAGAGGAATGGCCTGTGCCATCATGTGAAACGTGGATGACGGGGTGCTGTCGCGAGCCAGACCGGCCATGTCGTGGTCTGTGTGCTGTGCCGACAGCGACGACCCGGCGAGCAGGAGTGCGATAATCGCGAGCCGCGTGGCCCGGTGAGAGTGCATACACATAAGTTAGCCTCATACCCCTCACCCTTCGTCATGCGCCTTCCAAGCTCGTCCGAACTCGCCGCTATGACTCGGCTCGCGCTGCCCGTGGTGGTCGCGCAGGTCGGGCTGATGCTGATGGGCGCTGTGGATACGTTGATGGTGGGACGCGTGTCGGCGGTCGCACTCGGCGGAGTGGCACTGGGCAACCTTTTTTTCCTCACATTCTCGATTCCCGCGGTGGGTACGTTGATGGTGCTGGACCCTGTCGTCGCCCAGGCGGTGGGAGCCGAGGACACGGAAGGAATTGCTCGCGGTATTCAGCGTGGGGTGGTTCTCGCCTGTCTGCTCGGCCTGGTCACGAGCGCGCTCCTGCTCTCTGTCCGACCGATTCTTGTGATACTTCACCAGCCGGACACTCTCATCGAGTTGGCGGTTCCCTACGTGCTGGTTTCCATCTGGGGCGTCCTGCCGTTCTTGGGATTCGCGGTACTGCGGCAGAGCCTCCAGGCACTCGGAAGTGTCCGAGTGATCGTCGCTGTCATAGTGGTAGCAAACCTGCTGAACGCGGTCCTGAATTGGGTGTTCGTCTACGGCCACCTCGGTAGTCCGGCTTTGGGCGCGGTAGGAAGCGCGTGGGCGACGCTGGTGAGCCGCTGGTTAATGGCGCTTCTACTGCTGGCGGTCGGATGGCCGGTGCTCCGGTCTGCCTTTTCGCCGTGGAGACGGCAGTCGCTCCATCGAGCGCCGATGTTCGCGATGCTTCGTCTGGGACTTCCAATAGGACTTCATCAGTCCCTAGAGTTCGGCGTGTTCGGTGCCATTGGCGTGTTGATGGGGATAATGGGGACGCGCGAAATCGCCGCGCATCAAATTGCGATTACCCTCGCGAGCTTGTCCTTCATGGTGCCCATGGGGGTGGGCTCAGCGGCCGCGGTGCGCGTGGGGCGCGCGGCCGGCGCGGGAGAGAGTGAAGGTGCTCGCGATAGCGCACGGGCCGCAATCGTGTGCGGGGTTGGATTCATGGCGTGTACGGCTCTCGTGTTTCTTCTGCTGCCGGCGCTGCTCGCCAAACTCTACACAGCTGATCCGGCCGTGGCGTCCCTTGCCGGCATGCTCATCCCCATAGCCGGCGTCTTTCAGATCTTCGACGGAATTCAGGTCGTGTCGGCGGGCGTGCTTCGCGGGCTCGGAGATACGCGTGCGCCATTCGTCATCAACATGGCCGGATTCTGGCTGGTGGGATTCCCGATCAGCGTGCTCCTGGGTTTTCACACGGACCTCGCCGCCGCGGGTTTATGGTGGGGATTGGTCGCCGGGCTGGCCGTCGTGGCGACGCTCCTATTGCTCCGAGTCCGACAGAGGCTGCGGGGAACTGTCGCCCGCACGCATGTCGGTGATGATGGTTATCGCTTGGCGACCGATCCGTAGTGCTTGGATCGCCGTTCCATGCGCGAGCAGCGGACGACCAACAGATTTTGGCCATGAATCTGGTGAGGCAGAACGGAGCATGGAGGCGCGCACACGACAGGCGTCTTGCCCCCGGGGTAATGCATCGCTCTGCGAACACCGCCGACGTGCTCCGCACCTGCGAGGAGTAACTCGGCCTCGATCCGATATTGCAAATCGACTACGTCGGTCAGCCGATCTGCGTCAGTTCGAGCAACGCGCCCCGGACGTGCACTTGACGTTTGACGGAACCTGGGCGCTTGGAGTCGGCGGAACAGCGGACGCTCGACGGGCTGCGGAGATCTTCCTTCGAACGCGGACGCAGCGGGCCAAGAGCCACCGTCCGGATCATCTGTGACGCCCTGCGCCACGGTACACCGGCTCCGTCACGCTTCACGAGGCGGTGCGAGGAAACTGGTCGGATCCATGCTGCGGTGACCGTCTCGCGCGAGTCAACGCCCCGCACTGCGGCTCAGGTGCCGCGAAAACTCAAATGGGCGCCCGACCCGCTGAAGCGAGTCCCGGCGCCCACTACCCTTCGTAGATTTCGCGGCGAACTTCTAATTCTTGTGCCGAAACGTGATTCGCCCGCGAGTCAGGTCATATGGAGACACCTCGATGGTGACGCGGTCTCCCGCAAGCACGCGAATCCGGAAGCGGCGCATGTTACCGCCGAGGGTGGCCAGCACGTTGTGACCGTTGGTCAACTGCACCCGGAACGTGGCGTTCGGGAGCACTTCCGTAACGGCGCCCTCGAGTTGAATCGCATCTTCTTTCGCCATCCGTGAATTGCGCGGGGCCCCGAAGGGTTAGCGCGAGCGTTCCGTGCGGCTGCGACGACGCGCCGCGGCGGCTTTGAGCTGCCGCGCTTCGCTCGGCTTCACGTAGTAACGCTTCTTCCGGAGGTCCTTGAGGATGCCTGCCTTGGCGATCTTTCGCTTGAACGCCTTGAGCGCCCAATCGAGCCGATCGCTTTCTTCGAGATGGATCTCAACCATCAGTGCGCCCTTTCCCGTGTGACGGCCGCGGGACAACCGCGGCAATGGAACTGCTGGTAAATGCGCCACCGGCACGCTCCGCACTGCGCGCTGGCGACCAAGCCTCAAATATTAGCCTTGCGGCTCCGCCCTGTCAATCCAACTGGAAAATGCACGCGAAACGAAGGCGTCAGGCGCGACTTCGCGCCTGACGCTGGATTCGCTTTCCCCCGCTTCGCTTACGGAATCTTTTTCTTATGAATGTCGACGTTGTTGCCCACCACGCCGCCCAGGATGGCGCCAGCAGCAGCGCCGATCACGCCGCCTTTCACGCTGTGCGTCGAAGCACCACCGATGATGGCCCCCGCCGCAGCGCCAATGGCGGCGTCACGATTCGTATTCTTTTCCGTCACCGTGTGCTCCGTGGTAGCGCCGCCATCAGTGTTGGCTGTGCCACCGCTCGACGCGCGATGCTGACTGGATGTCGTCGCGGCATGGTTCGATGTCGTGGCCGCATGGGTCGACACTCTGCCCGTCGGCGCCGCTGCCCGCTGGGCGTTCGCCCGTTCGACGGCGGAAATGGAGTCCAGCGTGACGGCCTGCCGCGCCTGGGCCGCCAACGTAAGGTCGTTCGCAAGTGCCGGATCCGGCGCTTTGTCCTTACTGCACGCCGCCGCGAACACAATCGCCGGCGCAAAGATGAATGTCTTTATGATTGTACGCATTGAACCTCCTGAAATGGTCGGCAGATGCCGATCTGCAACTGCATCCATCTGTAAGGCAGAACCCATGCCTCGATGCGAGCGCGACCGGCAAGTCGTGCCCTCAGACGTTTCTGATGACTCCGCTTGAACGGATCAGACTGGCGGATCGTCCGTCGCGAGCCCAAGCTTCCAAACCGACCGACGCCGGGTTCGCTCATGCCGCCATCTGGAGCACAGCCAATGAGCCTTCTTTCCCGCCGAACGACTCCGTCCTCCCGAACGCCGGCCACTGGGTATTCCCTGCTGGATAGTCAGCTCACTGTCTCCGGCGACATCCGCACCGCCGGATCGTTGCGGATCGACGGGCGCCTGGAGGGCTCCATTCTGGAGGCAGATACCGTCGTGATCGGCGTCGGTGCCAGGGTGGTCGGCGACGTTCAAGCTCGTGAATTGGTCGTCGGCGGGGAGTTGACAGGAAACGTGGTGGCGTCGGAACGCGTCGACTTGCAGGCCACCGCCATCGTGAACGGGGACATCGCGACACCTGTGGTACTCGTTCAGGAAGGTGGGGTAATCAACGGGCGAGTCCAGATGCAGGCTTCACGGGCTGGCTCCCCAAGCGCAGCGCACTCGGACAAGGCGCTGGCTCAGACGTCCCCACAGAGCGAGACGTAGGGTGCTGCACACGCATCCCACGCCGCTGGGACAGCCGAAGATTCCGGCAAACGGTGCTCGCGCTACCCCCGAGCATCCAGGCGTCTTTCCCATACGCAGTGCAACGCCGGCGCGAGCCGCCGAACTACCGCACACCGTTCCCCGACCCCGACCAGGCCTGCCGGTCCCCGTGGCACGGCGTCCGTGGAGCGTGCTACTCATTCCGCCAACGCCGGGCGCCCGCACACGGACGTTCAGGGTGTCCCGGTGGCAGGCGCGCATAGCTATCGCGACCATCGGAACGCTCGCGCTCACGGGTGGCGGGGCACTGGCGATCGCTCTCGCTGGCCAGATCCCGGACCCGTTCGCGACACACGAAAGCTCCCGCGAGATGGACGCACGCTTGGCCGCGCTTGGTGATTCCTTGTCCCTTGCGCGTCTCGCGCTCGCAGAACGGGATGACCCCGCATCGGGGTCGCCCTCTGCCACAGGAGCCGGCCCATCGGCCACTGGCCCAAGCTCGACCCTGTCGGGTCGGCTGTCGACGAGACGTCGCGCGTTCCCCCCGTCCAGAACGGACTTGTCCGCGACAAAGGCGCTCTCGAGAATCGCGGCATTGCCTGTGATCGGAGCCATCGTCAGTGAGTTCTCGCAGGCGCGACAGCACCCACTGCTACACGTAACCCGTCCGCACTTAGGCGTGGATGTGTCCGCTCCAGCAGGTACGCCGGTATTCGCGCCGGCTGCGGGCCGCGTCAGCTTCGTTGGTCGTCAGTTCTCATACGGACTGATGGTGGAGGTCGAGCACGCGAACGGGGTAGTGACCCGATACGCGCACCTGCGATCAACCGATGTGGCGGAAGGCGCCGTGCTTGCGCGAGGCTCGATGCTCGGTCGAGTGGGCTCGAGCGGGCTCACGACAGGACCGCATCTGCACTACGAGACGATCGTCAACGGGCGGGCGGTCGATCCGCTTAGTTTTCGCATGCCCCAAGTAGGAGACACTGCGCCGACGGCACGTGTCTCCGCGCCCGCCGCAGGAACTCGTGCAGGCCCCCGCGAGGAAGGCATCACACCCCTCCCTCAACTGCCGTAGCGAGCGCGACGCTCATCGGGTACGGCTCCTGCACGTGCGCCGCCAGCAAGCCACCGGAGGGATGCGATGACGGAACCGCTGCGCGGCATGGTCCCATGGATTTTTGTCAAGACAGAGCGTGATATATGCGTTTCCGTCGGCCCATCCCTGTAGTCAGATCGTGTCCGAGCAGGAGACAGTTGGGGAAGGCAGAGGGGCCGGAGATCGCCGCGCGCGTTCGGCGGAACTAGAGCCCGCAATGCGGCACAAGCCAGTGTCACCGATCACGACGGTCCTCCGCACGCTCGGCCTGATCGTCGTCCTACTGTTGGTGATCCTGTACGCTGTCCTGAACACGAACCCGATATACGCAGGTCGCGGCACGCTGGCCGAAGAACTCAGAAAGCGAAGCGAGGAAATCCCCGCGCCCGCATCGCCTACGGACAGCATTCGAACTGAGCGGCTGATGTCGACGCCGAAGTTTCGGGCCGAGAAGCGAAACTTCTTCGAAGATCTCATGCGATTGAAGCAGGTCGACTCCGCCCGTGCCGATTCCATCGCGCAGTTCGCCGTGCGCGAAGCGTACGTCCGAGGCATTTCTCCGGCGATCGTCTTCGGCGTGATGCTCACGGAAAATGCGAAATTCATTTCGAAGGCAACGTCAAACGTGGGTGCGGTCGGGCTCATGCAGGTCTATCCGAAGGTCTGGCTCACGAAAGAGATGTCCGCGCTCTTTGGCCGGGACCTGGCGAGCGATTCGACGAACGTGAAATACGGCGTCTTCATCTTGAGCAAGTACTTCAGCCCGCGAACAAGAGCGGGGACCGTGAGGGAGCGGGACTGGGCTGCGGCTCTGTTGCACTACAACGGTTGTGTGAATGGAAGAAACACTCCCAATTGCCGCGCCTACCCGAGCAAGGTGAAGACGTTCGTGGAGCACTCGGCGAAGTCGATCTGCGATGGACGAGGTTTCTACGACTGCATCGCGAAACCGTTCGTACGCGGGCTGTTGGGCTCTTCGGACTCGACGAAGACGACGAAGTAGCCAAGGCCGTCCCTCAAGCGTGCAGGGTCTCAGCTGAGGCGCATTCGTTCTCGAGTTGCAGAGTGACATGCGTGATGCCGAATCGTTCCCTCAAGCTCGCGCACAGTTCCGGCAGCACGTCGCGGTCGGGCCTCGTGCTGTCGACGGAAACGTGCGCCGAGAGTGAAATCCGACCGCTCGTGATGGACCAGATGTGCAGATCGTGCACCGCCTGGACGCCGGCAACGTCCGCCAGCGCATTGCGAACGCGATCGGGGTCGATGCCCGTCGGCGTGCCCTCCATCAGGACTTCCACACTCTCCTTGAGGAGCGCCCAGGCGGACCAGCACACCAGCATCGCGATGACGACGGACGCGACGGGATCGGCCGCGCGCCAACCAAGGAATGCGACTGCTGCGCCAGCGGCCACGGTGCCGATGTTGCCCACGGCGTCGGTGGCGACGTGGAGCCACGCTCCACGCACGTTCAGGTTCTCGTGGCGGCCTCCGTTCAGCACCCACATCCCCGCGATATTGATGATGAACCCGCCTGCGGCAATGGCCATGACGGCTCGGCCGTGGACGTCGGGGGGTGCATGCAACCGCTGAAACGCCTCGAAACTTACCCAAACAGAAATGGTGATCAGCGTGGCCGCGTTAGCGAGCGCAGCAAGAATCTCAGTGCGATAGTAGCCATACGAACGGGTGGGCGTCGCGGCGCGCCGCGAAATCCAGGCGGCAAACAGGCTGAGCCCGAGCGCTGCGACGTCGCTGAGCATGTGCCCCGCATCCGCGATGAGCGCAAGCGAATGGGAGTACCATCCTCCAACAGCTTCCGCCAGCATGTAGATCGCCGTAAGAACCAGTACTACGATGAGACGTCGCGCGTTGTTGCCGGCATCAGGATGAGAATGCCCATGCTGGTGCGCGTGTCCGTGATGATGAGCCATGCCAATATTCTGAAGGATTGTTCACGTGCGGTGGACCGCCGGCGTCTCCGCGCGGCAGCGGTGAATCGATTCTTCAGCCCTCCCGGAGCGTCTGCAACTGGCGAGCGAGCTCAGCGCGCGCTGCGACTCCAAGCCGGTGATCGAGCGCTCGCTCGTGATCGGCCAAGAGGGTGGCAGCGCGCTCGTATGCCGCACGCCCGTGCGCGGTGACCGTGGCGCGAATCGTCCGACGGTCGTCCGGATCGGGTGCCCGGGCGACGAAGCCATCAGTCTCCAGCCGATCGACGATCTGCGTCACGTTCGACTTCCCGCAGCAGTGGCGCTCGGCGAGCTGAGACAGGGTGAGGGGCTCGGCGGCAAGCACCAGATGCCGGAGTGCGCCCAGCTTCGCGAGCGATAGGCCAACCTCCGCAAGGGCCCCTTCGGCTCGCGCTTCGACGGCACGAGCGGCATCGAGGAGAAGCAAGGTCAGTGCGCAACCCTTGGGAGTGCCGTGGCAATCGTCGGTCATACGGAAGGCTACGAGGCAACGCGCCGCTGAGTCAACCCGTAGGGTTGCGAACCGAGTAGAATTTGTCGGGGCTTGGCGCTTGCACTCTGGGTCGCTACGATCCGCAAAGGATTCAGTCTTTCGCGTTCCCACCGTCTTTCAAAGTTCGGTCCCATGATCCGATCTGTGGTTCTTCGGCGCACCGCGCCAATCGTCCTGGCAGTCGTAGGCGCTTGTTTGGTCGGCTGTGCCGACAAGAACGTTCCGCCTGCCGCCGCGGCAGTGGGCGGGGGTAACGTCGCCTCCGGTGAAGTCGGTCTCGATGCGGCGGCAACGCAGTCACGCGCGACTTCGGGAGCCGGCCATTCGTCGGACACGGGCAGCGCGCGTTCGCGTGACGCACAGTTGCCCGTGCGCAACGTGCCCAAGCGCTCGCACCAGGATAGCGTCGCGCTCGCCAGCATGTCGAGGCCTGACAGCGCGCTCGACAGGCTTTGGCCCGTAAAGATGCCAGAGCCACTTCCGGGCGCGGTGCTGCCCGCCAAACGAATCGTTGCCTTCTACGGAAATCCGCTCTCCAAGAAAATGGGCGTGCTCGGCGAGTATCCCAAAGACGAGATGCTGGCCAAGCTTGACCGTGAAGCGGCTCAATGGGCGAAGGCTGACCCCTCGCATCCGGTCCAGCAAGCGCTGCACTTGATCGTAACCGTCGCGCAGGGCGCGCCTGGCAAGGCAGGCTTGTATCGCCTCCAGCACCGGGACACGATGGTAAAGGAGATCTACTCGTGGGCCCGTGCGAAACATGCGCTCCTCTTCCTCGACGTGCAGGTCGGAAAGAGCACGGTGCAAGCCGAGGTGCCGCGGCTGCGTGAATTCCTGTCCAATCCCGACGTGCACCTCGCGTTGGACCCGGAGTTCTCGATGGCGCCCAGTGGGGCTATTCCCGGAAAGAAGATCGGAACGCTGGACGCCAAGGACATCAACTGGGCCGTGAACTTCCTGGACGGGATCGCGCGGGAGAAGAACTTACCGCCCAAGATTCTCGTCGTGCACCGGTTCACGAGAAAGATGGTCACCAACGCGACGAACATTCACTTCACGCCGCACGTCCAGGTCGTCATGGATATGGATGGATGGGGACCACCCTGGCTGAAATTCGATTCGTACCACGACTACGTGAAGAAAGAGCCGGTACAGTTCACGGGGTTCAAGCTTTTTTTTCACAACGACAGCAAGAAGGGGGGTGAATTGCTCACGCCGGCGGAAGTGCTGAGACTCAATCCGCGGCCATTATACATCCAGTACCAGTAGGCTCGGCAACACGACCCAGCACGAAACGCAAAGGAATTTAGAGCGTATTCACCGCCCTCGCAGCGATGAGCACGATAGACGAAAACGAAATGAACGCCTGCATCATCATCGCGATCTTGGCCCATTTCGTGAGGACGGGGGCATCCGTCGGCGAGAATGCGGTGCTCGTGTTGAACGCTACGAAGAGGTAGTCCACGAAGGTCGGGCGCCAGAGTTCCTCGCGAGCCATTGTCGTGTCCGCGCCGCTGGAGGCGCTGAGCGTCATCTGGGGAAAGAGGAACGCGCCCGCCGTATGCGATTCTCGACGTTCCCGTGCGTTTGGCCCTCCGGCATCGAGCCGCCAGTAGACGATGGCGAACACGACGACGTTGGTAGCCCAGATCACCGCCGCGGACCGGAGCAGGTCGATGGCCTTTGCGTGCCCCGCGATCAGGGCAACCACCAGAGTACCGGAGCTCCAGAGCAGCCCGCCGGTGAGCACGACAAGGATCGTATAGCCAAGCGCGTTGTTGAGATCGTGCCGGCCGCGCGCGCGCACTGCCGCGGCAGCAACGGACAGCGCGCCAATCGTGGCGGCGAGGATCCACGGCGGGCCCGCTCGAAGCGTGTCCGGAAGGGCAAAGTGCAGCGCGACCGCGGCCGCGGTCGCGATGAACGCGGGCCAGCGGCCTTCCGGACGCTCGACTTCGGGCGAATGAACCTTCAATCGGCGCTCGTCGTGCCTGGATGATGCGGAATGATGCTGCGTAGCGAACCCGCGTCTTGCAGGATTCAAACCGCCGCCGTCACGTCCCGCCGAACCACTCGTATCCCAAATCGCTCCAATAACCTCCGTTCCGTTGCGGCATGAAGACGATGCGAGTGAGGTACTTCGTGTTCTTGTAGCCGAGCTTCACGGGCGAGTGTACGCGCGCGGGGGCGCCGTGTCCGGGCGTGAGAAGACGCCCGTCCATACCGTACGCCACGAGCGTCTGCGCGTGCATCGCGCTCGCCATGTCCCAGCTTTCGTGGTAGTCCTTGTCGAAACCAGCGAAATCCACGTACTGCGCATCGCTGGTCGCACCCGCCAGTCTTGCGAGGTCACTGACACGAACCCCGGACCATTCGGCCCGCGCGTTCCAGCCCTCTACGCAAAAGTGATCGACCTTCTGCGTGATCCGCGGTAGTCTCACCAAGTCGTTCAGCGTCAGGGAAAGAGGGGTACGGACAGCGCCGGAGACTTCAAGACGCCATACGCCTCTCGCGCTGGCATCCCAGACGGGCACAGCGTCGGATATGAAATACTTGGGGAAATCCGTGCCCGCCACGCGCGCAGAGCCGGGTACGTCGTCCATGGACGCGTGCCGAAACAGCCCACGCTCGAGACCTTCGTTCTTCCGCTCGACGAGATCCAGCAGCTTGGCGGCGCGCTCCGGGTTCGCATTGCACGCAGTCAGCAGTGCGCCTGAGATGGACGCAGCGGAGACGCTGAGGAAGCGACGGCGATCGATGCTCATGACGGTGGCCCTTCCGTGTCCGGCGCCGCAGGAACTGACGGCCCAAGGAGATGGTAGAATGGCCGCGCATTGCGGGCTTCAGGCGACCGCTCGCGGTTGTACCAGCCGGTGACAATTGATCGCAGCGAGTACGGATCGACCGCGAATACCATAAAGACGTGAACCAGAGCAAGCGCGAGCAGGAGCACCATTCCGGCGAAGTGAACGAATCGGGCCCACTTGTAGTTCACGAACATCGCCGTCATGAAGCCGAACGTGATCGGTTTCCAGATGGCCAGTCCGCTGAGCACTATGACGATCCCAAGCAATGGCATCGCAAAGTATGCCATTTTCTGCAACGCGTTATGCTTGCCCCCGACGGGATGATTCTTCCTGACGAACAGGTAAAACTTGATCATCTCAATTGCATCGCGCGCGTCACCTGTGCGCGGCACGACGTCTCGCCATTCGCCGTGGAGAAAGAGGAAGGCGAGGTAGACAAAGCCATTCGCCACGAGCAGCCACATCGCGGCAAAGTGCCAATGTCGGGCTCCCCCCAACCACCCGCCGAAGGTGAGCCACGCCGGAATCGCGTGGCCCTCCCAAGGATTCAGCGAAAAGGACTCGCCAGGACGGGCGAAGGCCGGATGTGCGTTGAAGATGCGCATCCCGCTACCTGCCATGATGACGATCGCGACGACGTTGACCCAGTGGGTAAGCCGTATCACCCAGTGGTTCCGCTTGACGAGCTCCGTCATTTCCTAGTGGTCCCCGCGTGTTGCGGCACCGTCGCGTTCCGCGAGCAGCGTCGCAACGACCCGGTCCTGATCCTCGTAGCGCCCTTCGCCGAAATGGTAGAAGCGCATCCTGCCGGCGGCGTCTGCATAATACATAGCCGGCCAGTACTGGTTGTGAAACGCCTTCCAGATCCGGTTCTCGTTGTCGATAACGACGGGGAATTCGATGCCGAGCTTCTTCACCTCGTTCCGCACGTTCTCAGGTAGTCGTTCGTGGGCGAATTCCGGCGTGTGGACGCCGACCACGACGAATCCGCGATTCTTGTACTTCGCATACAGGTCCTTCACGTGCGGCAACGCATTGAGGCAGTTATAACATCCGAAGGTCCAGAATTCCACCAGCACCACTTTCCCGTGAAGGCCCTCCGGCGTCAGCATCGGGGAATTGATCCACTCCGAGCCGCCATCAAATCCCGGGAGAGTGCCGTCGAGGGACTGCAGGCTGATCCGCGAGCGACGCGCATCCTCGGCTGCGGCGAACGCATCGAGCGAGAGCCCCACGTCCGGCCCTGCGGCCGAGTGTGGCGCAAGGTGATTCACGAGCACCTCCTCGGCCCGCGCCGTCTGTACCAGGCCGCCCTTTGCGAAGATAGCGCGGTCCCAGCCAAAGAAGATGGCGACGACGGTCACGATCGTCGCGGCGCCCAGGAACCGGCGAACGACGACATCAGCCGCGCCCGCGCGCTTGATGCGGGTGAGCAGCCGTGAACCCAGCGACATGACAACAGCGAGTGACATGATGGCTCCCAACGCAAAGGTGAGGAACAATAGCGCGGCGCGTTCGGTGTCGGCGGAAGCGGCCGCAAGCAGCAGTCCGAGTATCGGGCCCGCACACGGAGCCCACAGCATTCCGATCGCCATCCCGACGACGACGTTGCGAATTGGAGCGGCAGATCTCTCGTCGCTCCGCGACATGAGGGCGGCGCCGAGGCGAGGGGCGGGTCGGGAAACAAGCTCGGCAGTCCGCGTGGACATCAGGGTCGCCCCGACGAGACCAAGCAGCGCGAGCGATACATACCGCGTGATCTCATTCGCGATGAGGAGCCAGTGCACGGTGGCCGTGGCAACGAGCGCAGCGACCGTGAAGGCGATGCCAAGTCCGACGAGCAACGATGCTGTCTCGATCGCGTTGGAGCGCCCGGCGCGCGAAAAGACCAGTGGAATGACGGGCAGGATACACGGGCTCAGGATCGTGAGGACGCCGCCCAGGAACGCCAGCGTCAGCAGCATCACGGCGCGCGCATCCCTTCGGCCTCCAGCGCGGCGACGACGCGGGCGCGCAGCGGCTCGACGTCCAGCGACACTGCTCCAGAGCGCTGGATCGCTTCGAGAAAGACGCGCGCGAAGTCGAAGTGCGACGTGCAATTCGTACAAGCGTCGAGATGCGCAACGACTCGAACCTGCCACTCGTCTGGCAGCGCGCCATCGAGGTAGGGCCAGAGTTGCCGGACGATCTCACGGCAGTCGTCAAGTCGTGACATGTGGACCTCCGAATGGCTGAACGGGAGTCGCGGCCGCCGGACCGCCGGTGACGTGGAATCCCGCATCGATGGCATACCGAATCAGGGACTGCTGCAGCTGGCGGCGTGCGCGATACAGGCGCGAACGAACGGTGCCGACCGGAATGCCGAGGGCATCCGCGGCCTCCTCGTACTTGCGGTCCTGCACGTCCACCAGTCGAACAACGTCCCGAAACGGGGGATCGAGGGCATCAATCGCGTTGTTCATCGCCGGCGCGAGATCCAGTCGCGCGAACATGTCCTCCACGCCGTTTTCGCGCGCGAGGGCGTGAAGCTTGACTGCGGCAAGAGTTTCGAGATCCATGTCGCCTCCCACCGCGGTGGTCCAGCGCTCGCGCGCGCGTTGCGCAAAAAACGTGTTGCGACAGATCGCCGACAGCCACCGCCGGCAGTCGCTTCCCGGCACGAACGTGCTCCAATGGCGGAACGCCTTGAGAAAAGTGTCCTGTACGAGATCGTCCGCATCGGACGCGTCGTGCGTGAGCGCCCGCGCAACGCGCGCGATCGCGGGCAGCAACGGCAGCGCTAACCGGGCGAATTCCGCATCGCGCATTTCGTGAGAATCGGGACCCATGCAGCCAATAGCGCACGCGGCGGAAAAGAGTTCCGTCGGCCGGCGGCGGCAATGTGACGTCAGCCCATCACGATCTCGACCTGATGTTTGCGACCGTCGTCTACCAGCGGTATCTCGCCGTCCGCGCACGCGGAGCCGTCAATCGTCACGCTGCGCACTCCCGTCGACACGCCACTGCTGTTTACCACGGCGATGTCGTAGGTAGACCCGCCGTATCGATACTCCACCGAGTATTGCGGCCAGTCTGCTGGAATGCAGGGTTTGATCGTGAGACGATCGGCGCGCTTTATGAAGCCGAGAATTCCCTCCACGGCAGCACGGTAGCTCCAGCTTGCCGAGCCCGTATACCACGTCCAACCACCTCTGCCCAGATGCCCCGCAGCATCATACACGTCCGCAGCGATCACGTAAGGCTCGACGTTGTAGCGCTCGGCCTGTTCACGTGTGCACGCGTGCGTAAGGGGGTTGAGCAGATCGTACAGGTGAAACGCGCGGTCCCCGTGTCCGAGCCCCGCTTCAGCGAGTACCGTCCAAAGCGCGGCGTGTGTGTATTGCGCGCCGTTTTCACGCACGCCAGGCAGATACCCCTTGATGTACCCTGGATCGTGAGGTGTCCGATCGAATGGAGGCGTGAGCAGCAGGATCATGCGCTCGTCTTCGCGCACGAGTTTCTCACCCACAGAACGCATGGCGGCGCGACTGCGATCCGGATCGCCGGCCTCCGACAACACGGACCAGCTCTGCGCGATGGAGTCGATCTGACACTCCGCTTCGCTCGCCGAACCGAGCGGGCTGCCGTCGTCGAAATACGCGCGTCGATACCACGCTCCGTCCCATGCGTGCCGCTCCACGGCGGCAGTGTACTCGTCGGCACGGCGCCGACAACGGTCCGCTACGATCGCATCGTCGCGGCGGGCGGCATGGTCAGCGAATCGGTGCAGCGTAGCGATGAGAAACCATGCGAGCCAGACACTCTCGCCGTGTCCGGCGATTCCGACCCGATTCATGCCATCGTTCCAATCGCCCGATCCAATCAGCGGAAGGCCATGGGCGCCACGCGTGCAGGCGCGGTCGAGCGCCAGGGTGCAGTGCTCGTACAGCGTGCCGCTGGCGCCGGACAGTTCCGGCTTTTCATAGGCCTCCTGTTCATCCGGCGCCAGTGGACGCATGGTGATGTAGGGGGCGCGTGCGTCCCAGACGCCGGTATCACCTGTGACCCGCACATAGTGGTCCGCAGTGAACGGAAGCCACACGAGGTCGTCCGAAAAACGGGTGCGGACGCCGCGCTGGCTCGGCTCGTGCCACCAGTGTTGGACATCTCCCTCGCGGAACTGGTGTCCCGCTGCGCGTATTAGATGCGCGCGGCTCACGCCAGGTTCCGCGTACACGAATGCCATGCTGTCCTGCAGCTGGTCGCGGAACCCGAACGCGCCGCTCGACTGGTACAGCGCGGATCGCGCCCACATGCGGCAGGACAACGCTTGATAAAGCGACCACCGATTCACGAGTGCGTTCATCGCACTCGATGGCGTCGTTACGCGTATGACGGACAGGCGCTCGTTCCACGCGCCGACTGCCGCCGACGACGCCGATTCGGCCTGTTCGGGCGTCCCGCAGCGCGCGATGATTGCTCGGACGGCGTCGGCGCCTCGTGAGGCTCCCAACAGCAGGACAACGTGCCGCGTCTCGCCTGGCTGTAGCACGATCGTGCAGCGCTGCGCGGCACACGGGTCGAAACCAGCCCCACTCACCTCGCGAAGCACGGGGTATGCGAGCGCAGCAGGCGCGGCGAGATCCCCGTTGCGCCCGATGAACGCTGCACGATCGCAGGTCGTGCTGGTGATTGGCTCGCTGACCCACGAAAAAGCGAGCTGCGATGCGAAGTCCTCGCCGAAGCAGTTCTGCGCGAAGAGAGCGCCGCTTTGCGGATCGCGGTGTGTCTGGACCTGAATACGAGTCTGTTCCCGATCCGGGCCGAGCACCCATTCCACGTAGCTGGTGAGTACGAGACGTCGCGGCTCCGCACCGTCGTTGCTAATCGCGAGTCGCGTGATCTTCACGGGATCATCTGTCGGAACGCTGACCGACAGCGTCGTCCTAATGCCGGCGCGGCCATGATCGAACGTGCTCACTCCCGGCGCGTGGACAATCCGGTATGGCGCGGATCCTCCGTCGTCGTCGCGCGCCGGATGCGGACTCGGCGTCGGACTCCACACCAGGCCTGTCTCGGCGTCCTGGATATAGATCGCTTCCCCTGCGGGATCGCTGACGGGATCGTTGAACCATGGCGTGAGCCGATAGAAATAGCTGTTTTCCACCCACGTGAAGCCCGCGCCGCGCTCGGTGACGCAGAAGCCCGCATTCGGGTTCGCGATCACGTTCGCCCACGGGCCAGGGGGCACGTGTGCCCCGTCGACGTCGATTCGGTAGTCATCGTTCTCAGTGAGCGCACCAAATCCATTTCCGCCCGCGATCATCCGCGGGATCGTCGCGCCACGGGCTGGCGTCACGTCGCCGACAGGTGCGCGCGCCGGATCTGCGGCCGGACGTACCGTGGCCGCCACGATCTCGCCCAGTCCGACGCCGTCGCAAACGATATGAATGCAAGCAGTCGCCCGCATGAGTGCAACGTCTTCGGCTGGAAGCACGTCGCTCCGCCGGATGAAGACGCCGCCGGCTTGCTCCAACAGCCCTCCTTCGGTCGACGAGATCACCACGGCGTTGATCTGGTCTTGGAGTTCCTG
Source organism: Gemmatimonadaceae bacterium (assembly GCA_025362035.1). GTDB lineage: Bacteria > Gemmatimonadota > Gemmatimonadetes > Gemmatimonadales > Gemmatimonadaceae > AG11. The sequence goes on from JANYIN010000075.1 coordinate 45,352, forward strand.
AATGTACGACGGCTCCTTCGCGTTCAGAATGATCAGGTCCGCTTTCACCCCTTTGGTGCGCCAATAGTGATGCACGACGAGCAACTGTCGAATGCTTGGAAGACCGACTTCCCCGCGAATGGTCGCGAGGACGATCGGCCAGTCACCGGAGATGCCGTGAGCCCATAGCGCGGACTGGCCCCGCCGATTTGCCGCTCGCTCATGCTGCGGCGCCCGAAGAGCCTCACGCGGGTAGATGAGCGCGCCGGCAAGCTCCTGATACAACGCTGCCGCCGCCGGCGCGACATCCAGATCCCGGAGCTCGACCTGAGCGCCGGTCCACGACAGCGACAGCGCTCGCTCCGCCGCGCCGAGATCCCGGTTGCGATCGGCAGCCACAAGCGCATCTTCACGGGTGTCCGCGACTATCGTGGTGAATGCAACCGTCGCGGAGCGGCCCGGCTCCAGCCGCACGCGCACGCGCAACGAGGCGATCGGATCGAGCACCGCGCCGGCCGAATTGGACAACGGGCCTGCAACGTCTAGCGCCGCCGGCGCGCTTACCGTGCGGCCGCGCCCCAGGAATTTCGCGCGGTCGGTTTCGCACGAAACGGCGGCAACGAGATCCGAACCGGTGGCAACGACGTGGGCGCACCAGGGACGTCCTTCGTTCGATCCGCGCGGGCGTCGTGAGGCGAGCACGGTACATTGTTCGGGGAGCCATTCGGTCTGCACGAACAAATTCTGGAACGCCGGATGGGCACGATCCGCATTGGCTGTCGTCAACACGATCTCTCCGTAACTCGTCAGCTCGATGTCCCGTCGGGTTCGCGAGCGGTTCGTGATCGTGACTCGCCGGATTTCCGTCCGCTCCCGCGGAATGACGACGATTTCCGTGCGCGTGTCGATCAGGCCGTCACTCCGCTCGAACACTGCGCGATCGGCGGTGAAGTTGGCGGAGTAACGCGACGGGACGGACCGCGCCGGTTGATGCGCGGCCGACCAGATCTCGCCCGAGGTGAGATCGCGTAGGTAGATCCACTGTCCGGTGGCGTCGCGCACACCGTCGGCGCGCCACCGGTACACGTCGATCTCGCCGGACCTGCTGTACCCGCCGCCGGCGTTCGTGAGCATGACGCGGTACGACATGCCGCCCAACAGGCAGACTTGAGGATCCACTGTATCGGGGGAGTCGAACTCTCGAACCACGGCGCGCGCGCGCGGCGGCCGCACGAATGGATCCAGCGCCGAGTCCGCTTGGGGTGACCGCGTCGTATAGCGTCGCGGCACTCGCTCGTCGAGCAAGAGGGCTGCGGCGCGCACGGCGGGATCGCGCATGAACCGGCGCTGCCAGATCCCCGTCCCGCGCTCGAGATTCAGCACGTTGTCGAATGCCACGATCGACATTCCCACGTGGTGTGCCATGACGGCGCGTACGATGGCCGGTACGCCCTTCTCGTCCGGGCGTGTGTAGTCCAGCGCGTCGTAGAACCCATGTGGTCCGAGGGCCCCATGGCGCTCGAGCGCCACGAGGTTGCTCATCGCCTCGTGGGGGTCCACCGCGAGCGCCAGGGCGCTGGCATATGGCGCGATCACGAGGTCGCTGGCAAGTCCACGCTTCAATGCGAGGTCGGGTACTCCGAATGCGCGATATTGGTAGGTCTCGTGCCGGTCACGCAGATTGTAGGCCGACTCGGAAATCCCCCACGGAACGCTTCGCGCCCGACCATAGGCGATTTGTCGCCGGACCGCCGCCCGATGCGTCTGATCGAGCAGCGAAAACGGCCGCGACGGCATGACGAGCACCGGCATGAGGTATTCGAACATGCTGCCGCTCCACGAAACGAGCGCCGTACCGCCTTCGGTGTTCGTGAGCGAGCGACCAAGGTGGAACCAGTGCTCCGCGGGTACGTCGTCCTTCGCCACGGCGATGAAGCTGGCCAGCCGTGCTTCGGAAGCAAGCAAATCATATGTGCCCGCGTCGAGCTTTCCGCTCCGCGCGTCGTACCCGATCGAGAAGAGGCGCCGCCGCTCGTCGTAGAACAACGTGAAGTCCATGCCCATCGCGATGCCCCGTGCGCGGCGACCGACGTCCCGCAGTCGTGCCGCAACCGGAGGCAGGGATTCCGCCAGTTGCTCGCACGCCGCCGAGAGGGCGACGAGATGTCCCGCGAGGTTTCCCGAGTCCACCGCGGACACATATGGGGGATCGAGCACGCGCAAGTGGTCGAGCTCGTACCAGTTCAGGAGGTGGCCCCGCACCTTCGCCATGCCGTCCATGGCCTCCAGCGCTCCTTCGAGTCGTTCGAGCATCGGCTCGGGGGCGATGAACCCCAAGTCGTACGCAGAGACCGTTGCCAGCAACTGCAGACCGATGTTCGTCGGCGATGTGCGAGTGGCAACAGCGGGCGCAGGCGTCTCCTGATAGTTGTCGGGAACGAGCCAGTGCGTGCCGGCATTCGCGAAGGTTTCGATGTACCTCCAATGTGCTCTGGCCATGCGCAAGGCAGTTTCGCGTTCCGACTTGTTGAGTTGGAGGTTGACACGAATAATTGGGTTGCTGAGTCGGTGCGCGAACTCCGGCGCCCCGATCCACACGAGTGAGAGGCCAGACAGCAGCAGTATCCCGCCCACGCTCGTACCGCCGTGCAGGGAAAGCGTGTGGAACCACATGATTCCCAGTAGCGCGAGCGAGACGGCGACCGCCTGCCACATGCGTCGCCACACGATCTCGCGACCGGCCCGGCTGGAGCGCTCAACCTGCGACGCCGTTTGCCACTCGAGAAGGCGTCGGTGCGAAACGAACACGCGATGGGCGGTGCGCATGATCGCGTCGGCCGCAACGAGCGCTTGGTGCGGCAGCATGACGACCGTCACGGCGATCTGCTGAAGCGCCAGCGAGGCATCCCGCAAGAGCGCCGCATAGTACGGCGCCCATGATTCACTTCGTGGAGGGCGCAGCGACGCGATCGCCAGAGGAATGCACCAGGGTGCGGCAGTCGCGGCGAGCGTCACGAGCACCCATCGCGGCCCGGAACCAGGAAGCACCGTCCAACCCGCGACGATCCACACCAGCAGCGCGAGCGGCGTGAGACTGCGCCGCATGTTGTCAAGAATCCGCCATCGAGACAACGACGTGAGCGGATTCAATGTGTGCCCCTTGGCGCCGGGCACGTCATCCTTCAACCACGGAGCGAGTTGCCAGTCTCCGCGAATCCAGCGATGATGGCGGCGGGTCGCAGTGAGATAGCGCGTGGGATAGTCGTCGAACACTTCGATGTCCGTCACGAGCCCCGCGCGCGCGAACGAGCCCTCGATCAGGTCGTGGCTTAGCAATGCATTCTCGGGAAAGCGGCCGGCGATGGCCCGCTGAAACACCGAGACGTCATAGATGCCCTTGCCGGTAAACGTGCCTTCCGCGAACAGATCCTGATACACGTCCGATACCGCGGTGGTGTACGGATCGACCCCAGGGTGTCCCGCAAAGATCGACGAGTAGCGGGAGACATTGGCGCTGCCGAGCGACACGCTCACCCGCGGCTGCAGAATGCCGTACCCGCGCACCACGCGCCCGATCCGTTCGTCGAAGACGGCGCGATTGAGCGGATGCGCGATAGTCCCAATCAGCGCCGCACCGGCGTCGCGCGGCAGCACGGTATCCGAATCGAGGGTGATGACGTAGCGCACGCCGCGCAGCCAGGTGACCTCCCCCTCCACCTCAGAGAACGCGCCCGCATCACGACCGAGGATGTACTCGTTGAAGTCGACGAGCTTGCCGCGCTTGCGCTCCCAGCCCATCCACCGCCCTTCCGCCGGGTTCCAGCGCCGCGGGCGATGGAAGTAGTAGAACGGCGCGCCAGTGCCGGCGTCCTCGGTGACGTACGACGCGTTCAAGGATCGAACGCCTTCCACCGCCGCCATCACTATGTCGGCGTCGCCGGGGGCCCGCTCGTCGTCCGCATCGAGGAAATCGCCAAGCAAGGCAAAGCGAATCTCCGGATCGCGGTTGGCGAGGAACTGCACTTCGAGGTGCTCGAGCGCCTCTTCCACGGCTTCGACGCTCCCAAGGAGAATCGGAACGACCACTGCCGTTCGGTGTTCAGCTGGAACTCCGAGCTTGAACGACATCCGAGCCAGGCGATGCGGCGGCAGCAGCAGCGTCACAAGCTGGTTGACCAGTGTAACCGCGATGTCGGCTGCAGGCCCGATGGCAAGTAGCAACGCGAGGAGCGCTCCGCGTCCGACTGCGTCATCGAGCGGGTCGAGCAACGCGATGAGCGTCCCGGCGAGCGCGAGTCCCAGTGCGCCAAAATAGACGACCGCTGGCCGGGCCATGGCCCCGCGGCGAAGTCGTTCCCCGAAGGGAACTCGACAGCCCAGCTTCCCTTCGAGGCCCGGGCGGCCTTGGTCCACCAAATAGTGGCCGACGTGCGCCGCGCTCGACGTCGGGCCCATCACGGTTGCCGCGGCCTCCGCAGCGTCGAGCACAGCCGCCGCAACCTGGTGTTCGGCGAAGTGCGACCGTCGAGACAACTGCTCGACGACGTGGCGGTATCGATCGCGCGTCTCGAAGGTCATCCCGAGATACACGCCCGCCGGATCGCGGCGAAGCACGGCCTCCGTCGCGCTTGCGGCCTCCACGAAGGAGGGCCAATCGATGTTCCCAACGGCGCGCAGACTCGCGATGCTGTTCGCCATCACGAGCTGCGTAAGCGCAAGATGCTGCGTAGAGCGCTGGACAGCCTCCTCCACGCTCATGACCTCTTCCGCGATCCACTGCTCCATCCAGAGCAATGGCGTGAAGTCGACGCGGCGGCTTCGGATCTGTTGCAGGAAGCGCGTGAGGAAGGCGGGCGTAAATAGCGGCGGATGGCTGATGAGCTCACGCAGCGCCTTTCCTAGCGCATCCCCCGCGGTGTCGGACGCAAATAGCAGTCGGTCAACCCAGCGGTCCGCTTCCTCCGTGTCCGCCAGGTCGGCCACGGCGCGAAGCGCCATGTGTCGCACGTTTTCGAGATACCCCATACGCAGCATGGCAGGCATGGCCCACAGTTCGCCCATCGTCAGGGGCGTGATGCGCTGGTATTGCTGCGTCATCAATTCCAACAACGACGGGTCGAGCCGTCCGTCGGTGTGCGCGATGAGCTCGATCGCGATTTCGTAAACGCGAGGGAAGCCCGCGAGAGGACCGGTGCCTGCCAGTTTGGGCAGCTCGTGATAGTAGGTGCTCGGCAATGTCGCGCGCACTTCCCGCACTTGCTCCTGCACCACATAGAAATTGTCCAGGAGCCATTCGGCGGCTGGGCTCACAGGCTTGCCGTCGCTGGCTGCGCGCGCCAGAACACCGTGGGTGTGCGCAAGGACCCGCTCGGCAGCGTCCAGACGTCTAAGCAGTGGGCCGCGATCCCGAGGCCTGAGTCCCCGACGGTGCGCGATGATCTTCTGCTTCCGCGCTAGGTGTCGGCTGTGGCGCGCCAGACGGTCAGAGCCGTACAACTCGCCCAGGATCATTTCGCTTGGGGCATTCAACACCCAGGTGGAACTGGGGGATGGCGACGGCGGCCGCCAGCCTCTCAAGAACTTCACGCTCGTCCCGCTCCAGTTATCTGTCGTTGTGTGACTCGTTGCGCAGCGGTACGATCCCTGAGCAAACGACGCGCGCTCTTCGCTGGCCGTGGCGTCCTCAACCGTACGCTCTCGCGACGCGCTCTTCTTCATGATGCACGACCTCGGCCACACGACTCCGCTTCTCGCGACTTCAGCGATTCGACTGGATCACGGTCGCGTCGCGGAGGTCGATGAGCTGCTCGCCGAGGAGATTCCCATCTCGATGGTCTACAACGGGGTGTCCCACGCCGTTATGATGGCCTCCCCAGCCGACCTCGAAGACTTCGCCATCGGATTTTCGTTGACCGAAGGGCTCGTTCACGTAGCGTCAGAAATCACTAGCATCGGCATCGTACGTCACCGCAAAGGGATAGAACTGCAGATGGAAACCTCGGTCGATGTCGCCGCCGGCGCGCGAAGTCGACGATTGTCGGGGCGCACGGGATGCGGACTCTGCGGCATGGAGGACGTGGAACAGGTACTTCGGGCCTTACCCCGCGTCCAATCGAGTGGGTTCTTTTCCGCGACCCACATTGCGAACGCCATGGCGGCGCTCGCGGGGCAGCAACCGCTGAACGCCGCGAGTGGTGCCGTGCATGCGGCCGCGTGGGCGGATCGCAACGGCGCCCTAGCGGTGGCACGGGAAGATGTCGGCCGCCACAACGCGCTCGACAAGGTCGTCGGCGCCATGGCCCGCTCAGGCAGCGATGCCCGGACCGGCTTCATCGTTCTCACGAGCCGAGGCAGCTTCGAGTTGGTGCAAAAGGCAGCGATTTTGGGTGTTGCACTTGTCGCTACCGTGTCGGCGCCCACAGCCCTCGCGGTGCGCATGGCGGCAGAGGCCGGCATCACTCTGGCTGGCTTTGCTCGCGATGGGCGAGTCACGGTTTACACGCACGTCGAACGGGTGCTTGGTTCATGACAGCGCGAGGGTCTATCACATGTTAGCCTGTGACATGCACGTTTCCTCTCGACCGCCATTCCTGCTTTGTGCGCTGGCGCTGATCGCAGGCGCCGGCTGCGGCCGCATCTCGCGTCTCCCGCGTCCCGCCGCGGAATCGGCGGTCCCTGCCCTGTTGTCTTCGGCGCTGCAGCTCGTCGTTGTGGTCGCGCCGGACTGGGATGCGACATCGGGCAACCTTCGGCGGTTCGCTCGCAACGATGCCGCCGCTTCCTGGTCGCCTGTGGGTTCGTCGGACCAAGTGGTCGTGGGCCGGACGGGACTCGCTTGGGGAGACGAGTCCCTTGCATCAGCGCCAGGGCAGCCGGTCAAGCACGAAGGCGACGGCCGCTCTCCCGCCGGTGTCTTTCCGCTCGACACTGCCTTTGGTTTCGCGCCAGCTGCCGAAGTCGCGTGGTTGCGTTTGCGGTACGTCGCGCTGCAATCCGGTAGCGACTGTGTGGACGACGAGGGTTCGTCTCGCTACAACACGGTGGTGGATCGCGCCGCCGTTAGCCGGGTCGATTGGACCAGCGCCGAGCACATGCGGGACATTCTGCAGTACCGCCTTGGCGTGATCGTCGGCTACAATGCCTCGCCGCCGCAACGCGGCCGCGGCTCGTGCATCTTCCTGCACATCTGGGGGGGACCCTCTTCCGTAACGGCCGGTTGCACGGCGCTCGATGCCGGCGAGCTCGAAACGCTGATGCGGTGGCTGGATCGCGATCGCCGGCCGGTGCTGCTGCAGTTGACCGCTGCCGAATACGCACGGCTTGCACCGTTGTGGCGCCTACCCGCTCGATGACCCTGCCCGTATGGGACGGCTAGCGGATGGATGGTGCAGCAGCGAGCCAGCGGATTGCGCTGCGCCTGCTCCAATTCGGAGCGTTCGCAGTAGTGCTCGCTGCCACCCCGTTCAAGCTGTTCGATCTGGATCGCTTCTTTATTCCCAAGGAACTGGTACTCAACGCCATCGTCGCGGTCGTCGCACTGATATGCGTGGCACGCGTGCGGCGCCTGGTGCTGTCGCGCGCTGACCAGCTGCTTTTGCTCTGGCTTGTGCTGGGCGCGCTGTCAGCCCTGTTCGCCACGAACTGGTGGTTGGCAGGACGGGCCGTCGCCATTTCCTTCACGGGAGCGGCGTGCTATTGGTGCGCCAAGGCGCTGAGTCGCGCGGGGCTCTCGCGTTCGCTCGTCGCCGCGCTGGCGGCCGCCGGTATCCTCGGTGCCGCCACCGCGCTGCTTCAGGCGTACGGCCTGCACCTCGACCTGTTCAGCCTGAATCGGGCTCCAGGTGGCACCTTTGGAAACAGGAACTTCATGGCGCATTTGTGCGCCATCGCCCTGCCGGCGCTCCTATTTTCGACCCTTCGCGCATCCTCCCGCCAGGCAGTCCCGCGGTGGGCCGCGGGAACCGCAATCGTCGCCGCCGCCCTGATTCTTTCCCGCAGCCGCGCCGCGTGGCTTGCCCTGTTTGCCGGACTGGCCGTGTTTCTGCTGGCGACTCTGTTCGCGATGCGCAAGCGCGACGGCACGTTCAAGCTCCGGCGCTTGGTACTCGTTGTCATGGCGGCGGCGGCCGGCAGCGGCGCGGCCCTGGTGATTCCCAACGCACTCGACTGGAAGAGCGACTCTCCGTATCTGGAAACCGCGCACAGTCTCGTGAACTACAGGGCCGGAAGCGGCAAAGGGAGATTGGTGCAGTACGGGAATTCGCTGAGGATGTCGCTCCATCATCCGCTGCTCGGCGTGGGGCCCGGCAACTGGCCGGTGGTCTATCCCCGGTTCGCTTCAGAGGATGATCCGTCGCTCGGGCCGGACGGGATGACATCCAATCCGTGGCCGAGCAGCGACTGGGTGACTTTCATATCCGAGCGAGGAGCCGCTGCGTTCGTCGTGCTTATGCTCGCGCTACTGGCACTGATCACGGACGCCCTCCGCGCCGTCCGAGACGGCGAGACCGAAGACGCACGGTTGTCGGCGGCTGTTCTACTCGCGACGGTGGCGGCTCTGATCGTCGTGGGGAGTTTCGATGCCGTCCTGCTGCTGCCAATCCCGGCGCTGGTCGGATGGGCGCTCCTCGGCGCGCTCGCCGCGGGCGCCCGCGAACGGGCTTCGTTCGACGTCGCCTGGCCCACTCGCCTCGCGGCCTGTGTCGTCATCGCAGCGCTTGGCGCGCTAGCGGTGGCGAGGAACGGCGCGCAGGTCGCGGCCATGTCGCTGTACAGCACTGGTACGACCTCGAAGACTCTGGAACGCGCGTCGGCGCTGGATCGCGGTAGTTACCGGATTCACATTCGACTGGCCGAGGCCTATAAGAGCCGCGGCGACTGCGGGCATTCGCGCATCCACGCCGGAGCGGCCAGAGCCCTTTTTCCCTCTGCTCCCGCGGCGCGACGTCTGCTGGCATCCTGCGGCGGCTAGCCTACTCGATCAGTCGTGGCGTGGGGCGCGACGCTCGATTGGCGCGCGCACACATGGATTCGAGTTCCGTATTTGACGCTTGGAACCAGCCCTTCGGAATCGGGCGAAGGCGCTTCTTCAACCCGTAACTCTCGAACACCAGCCACCCGTCCGAGTCACCGTCGCTCATGCGCAGGCGCATCTCATCGCGCAATCGGCGGTCGTTTTCGTCGCGCGACGCAATCCGCCGTTCCCTCAGGCGGCGGCGCTCGGCAGACAGTGGAATCACTTCCCACACCTGCCAAGCCACGCGCTCGCTGTCGACGTACTCGCGCAGTGCCATCGCCGAACTACGCCTGTGGTGACTGCACGCGCGCGGCCGTGTTCTGTTGGTCAAGCAGCATGGTGACGCGCACCGCCTCTCCCGCGGCGATCGCCTCGCGCGGCGATTTCCCCTGGAATTCGTCGTGGGGGGTTTCGAGCCACGCGATCGCGTCCTCCTCATTCCTGAATCGGACCGACAGTTCGAGGAGCAACATCTGCCGAATACGCTTTTTTCTGATCCGCTTGTTCATTGCGTCAATCTACGTGGGGGACGCTGACACTGCGAAAATGAGGGCAGGATGGATGCCGCGAGCCCTGTTTATCGCCGCCGCTCCCGCCGTTTTCTCAACGCACCGCCTCGGACGCGGCGCGTCCCGCAATGCGACCCGACAGGATACAGCCACCCAGAAACGTGCCCTCCAGCGATCGGTACCCGTGCATTCCGCCTCCACCGAAGCCCGCGACTTCGCCGGCGGCGTACAGACCGGGGACCGGCGCGCCGCCAGCGCCAAGCACTCTGCTGTTCAGATCCGTTTCGAGTCCCCCCAGCGTCTTGCGAGTAAGGATGGAGAGTCGAACGGCGATGAGCGGGCCCGCGTCGCGGTCGAGCAGACGATGCGGCTTCGCCACGCGTACCAGCCGATCGCCCACATACCGCCGCGCGCCACGTACGGCGGTGATCTGAGCGTCCTTGCAATAGGGGTTGTCAAGCTGGGAGTCTCGCGCTCGAATTTCGCGCTCCAGTAACTCAAGGTCGATGCGCGGGGCGTCGGCAAGGGCGTTCATCCCCCTCACGAGCTCGGCCAGCGTCCTCCCCACGACGAAGTCCGCCCCGTGTTCCTTGAACGCCTCCACGGGAGCTGTGGCGCCTGGCAGCACCCGCGCGAGCGTCTTCCAGATGCTCTTGCCCGTCAGGTCCGGATTCTGTTCGGAACCGGAAAGCGCGAACTCCTTCTCGATGATCCTCTGCGTCAGCACGAACCAGGTGTAGTCGTAACCAGTGCTCAGGATGTGCTCGAGCGTCGCGAGCGTATCGAATCCGGGAAGCAGCGGTGGAGGCAAACGACGCCCGATGGCATCTATCCATAACGACGAAGGGCCAGGCAGGATGCGAATTCCGTGCTTCGGCCAGATGGGATCCCAGTTTTGAATGCCTTCGGTGTAGTGCCACATCCGATCGCGGTTGATGATGCGTCCTCCCACCGATTCCGTGATGCCCAGCATGCGACCGTCCACATGCGCGGGCACGCCGCACAACATGCGTTTGGGCGGCGACGCCATGCGGGTGGGCCAATGGCGGCGAACGAGGTCATGGTCGCCGCCGATGCCGCCGGACGTCACGATCACGGCCTGCGCGCCAAGCGCAAACTCGCCGACGCGTACTCGCGACGTCGCTACGCCGCGTGCCGCGTCGGTCGGTTCGAGTATGTCGCCGCTCACCCCGTCGATGAGGCCGTTGGTGGTCGTAAAGGCATTCACGCGATGCCGCCAGCACATCGTGATCCGTTTGCCCATCACGCCCCGTTGAACACGACGGATGAATGGCTGGAGAACGCCTGGGCCTGTCCCCCACGTGACGTGAAAGCGCGGCACCGAATTGCCGTGGCCGGTCGCGAGCGACCCTCCCCGCTCCGCCCAGCCGACAACGGGAAAGAATCGCAGCCCCTGCGCGTGAAGCCAGGCGCGCATTTCGCCAGCCGCAAAGTCGACGTACGCTTCCATCCAAAGACGCGGCCACGCATCCTCGGGGCGGTCGAAGGCCGCGGAGCCAAGCCAGTCTTGCAACGCGAGGTCGCGCGAATCGCGAATGCCCAGACGTCGCTGCTCCGGCGAGTTCACCAGAAACAAGCCACCGAGCGACCAGAATGCCTGACCGCCCAGCGACTGCTCGGGCTCCTGCTCCAGAATCATGACGCTTCGTCCCGCGTCCGCGAGTTCAGCGGCCGCCACGAGCCCCGACAGGCCGGCTCCCACAATGATCACGTCGGCGTTCATGCGCTTGGGCGTCGCGTGGCGGGGCGGGAACGGCCGGCACGGCGCGCGAGCGGAGGCGCCAAACAACACCTCCGCGCGCGCCGACCTCTATCGCCGCGGCTTGGTCGCGCCAGGTGTCTGGAAGACCATGTTGGGCCCGACATAACCGAACTGCAGCCCGGCGCTCTTCTCCACGCCGTGTATCGCCTGCAGCAACGAGTCGAGAGACGCGTGCATGGTCACTTTTCGATCCAGCAGTGTGAGATCCTTGACCAGGATGTCAGCGCCGTACCACCGTTTGATCTGTGGCAGGACCTCCTTCAGGGCTCGCTCATTGACTGCCAACATGCCCGTTGTCCAACCGTCTGCTTCCTCCCGCTCGGCCGGCGTGGCGACGCGCGCTGGCGCATTGGCCATGAGAACCGAAGCCCCGCCGGCAGCGAGCATCTGGATCGACTTGCCCTGACGGAGTTCGACCGATCCCTTATCCACGACGATCGTGACGGCGGAATCACTCGGGTACGCTCGCACCGTGAATTGCGTGCCCTTCGCGATGATCGCAGCGTCGCGTGCACGGACCTGGAACTCCACCTTCTGACCGGCCGCGACGTCGAACGACCCCAACCCCTCGAACCGGACTGCGCGCATGTCCGGACCAAAGTTTGAAGGGATCGTCATCTTCGACTCGGGCGCCAGGCGGACCTTCGTGCCATCGTCAAGCGTCACGTTGCCCATCTGCGCGCTCGCGGAGGTCACCACTCGTGCATCGGGGGCGTTGAGAGCTTTGCTGACCCGCCCCTCGACGGCAAGCTTGTCGGCCCAGAACGCGCCGGCGATTCCGAGCGCAAGAACGAGGACGCCGAACCCGATGGCTTTCCAGTTCGGTCCACCCTTCGTCATGACGGTAATGTGTTCTGCCGCCTCATGGCGCGACGCGGCTGCCGCCGCCGCGAGTGCGCCCGGGCTATGCGATTCGCCGTGCAGGGCATGCATGATGGCGTGCCACGATTGTTCAGCCGTCACCTCGCCCGTCGCGTGGGCTTCGGTGTGCCCTTCGTGCCCCGCGAACCGGTGGGCCGCGGCTCGGCGACTGAGCGCGCGCGCAGCGGCATGGTGAACATCGTCCACGAGAAACTCGTTGAGTGCCTCTCGTGTCTGGAAGCGCGTCCGCGCATCCCAAGCCCGAACGAACGATCCCTCAACGCACTTGGCGCCGAGCATAGCCGCGTCGGCGCCGAGCTTCGATCGTGCTTCGATAATCAGCGAATCATGCTGGGCGAGAAAAACCTCGTGTAGCGTTTCCTCGCTTGCCAGCATCGCGCCGGGGGGCGGGGGCGTCAGTGCATCGCCATCCGTGCGTGGAACCGTTGTCGACATGGCTGCCTCTCAGTCGGAAGTTGGGACGACTGGATCGCGAGCGTCGGTACCTTGGACCTTCAGTATAACGATTCAAACGATATACGACGAGTCGGCCTTCGCCGCCATGGCGAGCTTGTCGGCTGTGCCTCACGTCATGCCACCAAATCGCGGGCCCACCAACCTCCCACGAGAGGTGAGTCTACTCTCGAATAGCCCAGTCCGCCGCCGTCAGCAAACGGATGGATAGGTCTCAACTATCACGCTCCGCGGACGATACTTGATGGCGAGATCTCCATCGCTGGGCAGCCGACCCCTCCCCGCTCGCTTTGGATTCGCCTTCAGCTCATGCGTCAGCCCCATAATGCTCCGTAGTCTCTTTAATTCGAGCGCGCGCCGTAAGGCGGACGCCGCACCGATCGCACTTCCCGACGCCGAGGCGAGCATGGCCGCCAGCCCCGATGGGCCGCGCCCGACGCTCTTCGCGGACAATGAAATCGTCGACCCCGCCGTAGTCCCTGACGGAGAGCACTGGCAGCGCACTCTGTCGTCCAAGCTGTCTGACTGGCACGCGCGCGCATCCGAGATGCCCAATACACCGGATGCTGGCGTATTCGTGGACGCCCTCGCAGTGCCGTCAGACAGCATAATCCGCCAGCTGCCCTCGTCGGCGCGCGATGCGATTGCCATGTGCGACGATCTGACGATCTCGCGCGCCCAGCTTGCGACGAGGCTCGGCAAGGACCCGGCACTCGTGCAGGGGCTGCTGCGCGCGGCGAATAGCGCGGCGTACGGCGCGGGGCGCAAGTCCATCCTGAGCGTCGATGGGGCGATCGAGCGAATCGGACTCCTCGGCGCACGTGCGGTGGTCATGGCGAACTGCGTCGAAGGCTTGTTGAGCCGTCCCGGCGGACACTTCGACGCGATGGTGAACGATGTGTGGTTGCACATGGTTCGCACAGCGCCGATTGCGCGTGTCATCGCCCCTGCGTTCGGTGTCGACCGTGAAGAGGCCTTCTCGGTCGCACTACTGCATGACGTGGGCAAACTGGTGGTCTTCGATCAACTCTCCAGCCTGCGGACGGCCAACCGCCGTCAGATGGTGGTGCCGCAGGCATGGCTGCGCGCGCTCATTCAGGATGTCCATGAATCACTCGGTGCGATGGCGGCGCTCCGCTGGAGCATGGGCCCGCGCGCCGCGATCGCCATTGGCGACCATCACCGCGCTGTTGCCGGCGTGGGACATAGTGAATTCGCCGAGGTGATCTACTCGGCAGAACGTTTCGACCATGCGCAGAGAAAGGGCGAACCACTCGACATCAATGATCTTTGGAACGACGGCAAGCTCTCGGGTGACAAAGGACGCACGGCGGCGGCGCTCGAAGCGCTGACCAACGCAGCGTAGTGAAACGGCGACGTTGGCACCGTCAAGTCCGCGCTCCCTTGGACGAGACTAGTAAGCGTAGTCAGGTGTGCCCCACGCCCTAGGATCGTGACGCCGATGTTCAAGAGACTCCTCAGACGGCTTTTCTCGCGGCGTCCCATCGCATCCACCGACTCGATGGTCATGCCGCCGAAGCGCGTGTCCGTTTCGATGCCAGTACCGCCGCGAGCGTCTAGCGCGATAAGGCGCAACTCCATTCCGCTGTCGATCGAGTTGTCGGATTCGGTTGGCCCTTGCGGCCCAGAAGCCACGCCTGCGGTCGTCGCCCAGGACCTCGACCGGGCGGCATGGCAGGGGCGTCTCTCGGACGATCTCGCCGCTTGGCGCGCCGCAGCGGAGTCGATGCCAGGAACCCCGGATGCGTCCGCGCTCATCGAGATGCTCGATACGCCGTCAGAGTTCGTCATTCGCCAGCTTCCGTCCGCCGCGCGCGAAGCACTCTCCCTCTGCGACGATTCCGGTCTCTCCCGTACGCAGCTCGCGGCGCGTCTCGGTCAGGACCCCGCGCTCGTCCAGGCGATGTTGCGCGCGGCGAATAGTGCGCTGCTCGGAGCGGGCCGCCAACCGGTGCTCCGGCTGGACGGTGCACTTGAACGCATTGGTCTCGTTGCGGGACGATCCGTGGTGCTCGCCAACTGTGTGGACGGACTTCTGAGCCGCCCCGGCGGGCCATTCGACGCGATGGCCACCGACGTCTGGGAGCACATGATTCGCACCGGCCCTCTGGCCAAGGTGATCTCCCCGGCATTCAGCATGGATGGCGAAGAGGCGTTCTCCGTGGCGCTCCTGCACGACGTCGGGAAGCTCGTGGTGTTCGATCTGATCTCCGGGCTTCGCGTCAAGCGTCGTCGCGCCGTGTCCATTCCCACCCCATGGCTCGCGTCCCTCCTGCAAGCGGTGCATGAACCACTTGGCGCGCTGGCGGCGTTCCGCTGGAGCATGGGGGCACGCGCCGCAATGGCCATTGGGAACCATCATCGCGACGATCCGGACAGCGCAAACAGTCCACTGTCGGAAATCATCTATGCGGCCGAGCGAGCGGATCATCTCACCCGACGGGGGGAACCCCTGGATCTCGACGACGTATGGGCTGCGGGCCGGCTGTCCGGCTCGCCGTTCAGAGCGGCGAGCGCAATCGGAGCGCACTACCGAGCCGCCTGACAAGTACGGCTCGTTTCGCTTCATCCCCGCGTCCGTATATTGTGCGACGACCATTCACTCACGCTCTTCGCACACAGAGGCTTCCAAATGCGCCGTCACGCGACCGCGCTGTGCATCGTTCTGTTCGCCGCGTCATCCGGAGCGCAGTCCGGCGCGCATCGCCCGCTGCGGGCGTCCGACCTGCTCGCGCTCCGGACCGTCAACGACCCGCAGGTCTCTCCTGACGGCGCATGGGTCGCGTACACGGTCAGCACCGTAGAAGAGGCGAAAGATAAGTCCGACACCGACATCTGGATGACGAGCTGGGATGGGACGCAGACGATTCGCGTCACATCCACGCCGGAGAGCGAGAGTTCGCCACGATGGAGTCCGGACGGTCGGTATCTCGCCTTCGTCTCGGGTCGGCAAGATGGCAAGGGTGGACAGGTCTGGCTACTCGACCGGCGCGGTGGTGAGGCGCAGCGTCTCACCTTGCTGAAGGGTGGCGTGTCGGACTTCGCGTGGTCGCCCGACGCGACGCGCCTGGTCGTCGTGCTTGACGAGGACATGGACTCATTGGCGCGGAAGGACAGCGCAAAGCACGAGATTCCCAAGCCCATCGTCATCGATCGGTACAATTTCAAGCGCGACGTCGCGGGCTACCTCGGCACGAAGCGCTCCCGCCTCGCGCTGTTCGACATCGCCGCGAAGCGGCTGGACAGCCTCAGCAGTGATTTCACCGACGATACGTCGCCAAGCTGGTCGCCGGATGGACAGCACATCGCCTTCATTCGCTCCTCGCCGGCGGAACCGGGGCAGCGTGCGGTTTCCAATGTTTACGTGGTAGACGCCCGTCGCGGCGCCGTCGCCATGCAGCTGACCAATCTCTCCACACCGGATGGCTCGCGGCCATCCTGGAGCCCCGACGGAAAATGGCTGGTCTTCACGCGGGGCGACGAACCGAAGTACTCAGCCTACTCGCTGAACAAGCTCGCGATCGTGCCCAGCGACGGCAGCGCGGCCGCGCGCGTGGTGACCGCGTCGTACGACCGACCGATCTTCTCACCGCAGTTCAGCCCGGACGGCAGCTCCGTGATCGCACTCGTCTCGGACGATCGGGCGGAACAACTCGTGCGCATTCGACTCGCCGACGGCACGGTGAATCGACTGATCGACGGGAAGCGCGTCGTGATGTCGTTCAGCTCGATCGCCAATGGTCGGACTGCGATCCTCATGTCTTCACCCGATCGCCCTCCCGAGGTATTCGCCGTCCAGGCGTCGAATGCGGCGGGTCTGCGGCAACTCTCGCATCAGAACGATTCGTTGTTGGCGGAGCTTCGACTCGGCAGCGTCGACGATTTCACCTCGAAGAGCAAGGACGGCACCGAGGTGCACTCGCTCCTCTACCGTCCGGCGATGGCTGCCCCGAACGCGAGGCTTCCGTTGCTTCTCTACATTCATGGAGGACCCAATGGACAGGATGGGTATCGCTTCGACTTCGACCGGCAGCTCTTCGCCGCGAACGGATACGCCGTCCTTGCCGTGAATTACCGCGGATCGTCCGGTCGCGGCTCCGGGTTCCAGCGGGCCATCTTCGCCGACTGGGGCAACAAGGAGGTCCAGGATCTCCTCGGGGCGGTGGATGAAGCGGTGCGTCAGGGATTCGCGGATCCCGATCGGCTCGGCATCGGCGGATGGAGCTACGGCGGTATTCTCACGGACTATACCATCGCCTCCACGACACGATTCAAGGCGGCGGTATCCGGTGCGGGCAGCGCGCTCCAGCTCTCGATGTACGGCACGGACCAGTACATCTCCCAGTATGCACTCGAAATTGGCGAGCCATGGAAGGCGCAGGACGCGTGGATCAGAATTTCGTATCCGTTCTTCCATGCAGACCGAATCAAGACGCCCACCCTGTTCATGGGCGGGCAGAGCGATTTCAACGTTCCGATCATCGGCGGGGAGCAGATGTATCAGGCGCTTCGTTCCCTTGGCGTCGCGACGCAGCTCGTGATCTATCCAGGCCAGTTTCACGGCCTCACCGTACCCAGCTATCGCGTGGACCGCATCAAGCGTTATCTCGAGTGGTACGACAAACACCTGAAGCCCGCGGGCGCGGCTGCCGCGGCCCTGCTGGACGGGCGACTCTAGCTTCACGCGCCGGCATGCGGGCCATCGTCATCACCGAACCCGGGGGCCCGGACGTCCTCGAGCAGCAGGACCGTCCCGTGCCAGAGGCTGGGCTGGGACAGATCCGGGTGCGCGTGCACGCATCGGCGCTGAACCGCGCTGATCTACTGCAACGACAGGGTAGTTACCCTGCGCCAGCCGGCTGGTCGCCGGACATTCCGGGGTTGGAATACTCGGGAGAGGTAGAGTCTGTTGGAGCGGAATCGTCCATGTGGCGGGTGGGGGATCGCGTCATGGGTATCGCGGGCGGTGGGGCGCACGCGGAGTACTTGTGCGTCCACGAACGCGAAGCCCTCGCGATCCCAGGCGACCTGTCATACACCGACGCCGCTGCGATACCCGAAGCCTTTTTCACCGCGTACGACGCGCTGTTTCGACAGCTCAACGTTCGTGTAGGGGAGCGCGTGCTCGTGCACGCCGTTGGCAGCGGTGTCGGGACGGCGGCGTTGCAGCTTGCGCTGCTCGCGGGCAACACTGTATTCGGAACGTCCCGCACGCCCGAAAAGCTTGCGCGCTCCCGTGAGCTCGGTTTGCACTACGCCATCGAGGCAGGAGCGGACGACTGGCCGGCCCGTGTCGAACAACAGGCCGGCCCGCATGGTATCCACGCGATCGTCGATCTTGTGGGCGGCTCCTATCTTACCGGAAACCTCCGCCTGCTGGCGCCGCGGGGCCGCCTGCTCATCGTCGGCCTCACCGCAGGCCGCTCGTCCGCACTCGACATGGGGGTGGTTCTCGGCAAGCGACTGCAAATCATGGGAACAATGCTCCGTTCCCGGCCGCTCGAGGAGAAGATCGCGCTTGCGCGCGAATTCTCGGAGCGGGTCACGCCACTCTTCAGCTCGGGGCGTCTCCGGCCCGTCATCGATCGGGTGTGCTCGTTCACTGACATCCGTAGCGCGCACGAACTCATGGCGTCGGACGTGACCTTCGGCAAGATCGTTCTCACGTGGTCGTAGGGACCGGGACTCGCACGATTCTCCTTCATCCGACTACGTCCGCGGCGAGGCTGTCAGGCGGCGCACCAGTTGATCGAGAAAGTCGAGTCCTTCATAGAACGACTTCACACGGAGTTTTTCGTCGCGGCCGTGCGCGTTGCTCTCGCCCGGCTGGCTGAAGATACCACTCACTCCGTACGTCGGGATGCCAGCTGCGCGGAGATACGCGCCGTCGGTGGCGCCGGTAGACATCGTCGGAATGACCGGAATCTTGCCCCACATCTTCTCCGTCAGCGCGGTCACCGCTCCGAGCAGCTGCGGGTCCGCGGGGCTGGGCGCCCGCCCGAATTTTGCCGGCAGTGTATCGCGTAGCGTGATCCTGATACCGGTATCACGTACGACGCGTTCGAGCGTCGCCATGACTTCTCCCGTGCTCGACGTCGGTACTACGCGACAGTTCACGTTGGCCGTGGCCGACTGCGGCAGCGCGTTGTTGGCGTGCCCGCCCGCGAGTCGCGTGGCGACACAGGATGTGCGCATCATCGAGGCGTAGCGCTGGTCCTGCGACACCGTGGCCGCGGCCGCAGCGTCAGACGGGTTGGCCGCAAGCGCGCGCATGGCCGCGGCAATTTCGACGCGCGGTTCCACCTTGGCCGCCTCCATGAAGAAGGGACGCGTCACGTCGTTCAAGGCGACCGGGAACGCGAAGTTTGCGACCTTGAGCAGCGCATCGGATAGTTCATAGATCGCGTTGTCGGGGCGGGGTACGCTGGAGTGCCCGCCGGTGTTCACAGCGGTGAGGGTGAAGTCGATGTAGACCTTTTCGGCAGCGCCGAGTGAATGAAAGAGAGGCTGGTCACCCACGAGCGTTCCGCCGCCGCCTTCATTCAGCGCGTAGGCGGCGTCCATGAGCGGCCGATGCGTCTTGATCAGCCAGTTCACGCCATTCATCGGACCGCCCTCTTCATCGGCTGTCAACGCCAGGATGATGTCCCGGTCCGATTCGTACTTCTCCGCCTTCATCCGGAGTACGTTCGCCACGAACATCGCGGCCATGGCCTTGTCGTCGGCGGTGCCGCGTCCAAGGAAGTAGCCGTTCTGCTCGTAGAGCGTGAATGGATCACGGGGCCAGTCGCTGCGTTTCGCGGCCACCACGTCGAGATGCGCGAGCAGCATGATCGGTTTGCGGGACACCGCACCCGACTTGCCATGGTAAAGCACCACGAGATTGCCCTTGGTGGGTTTGCCCTCCGGGATGAGCAGGTGAACATCCTCGGCTGGAAAACCGGCCGCCCTGAAGCGAGCCGCCATCGCCTCGGCCGCGTTGGTCACCGAGCCAACGGAGTCCGACGAATTGATCTCCACGAGCTGCTTGTAGACCTCACGGGCGAGCTGCTGGTGGGAGGACAGGATCGCCGGCCCGGCGGGGGCCACCTGCGCCGCAACGGGAAGTGCGAGCATGGCGGCCAGCGCAGATGCGCCCGCGAACATGGAACGTCGAGCGTAGCGCGGCGCGATCAAGACAGCGTGCATGGCCATCGGTCCGGTGAACGTTGGGAAGGAGACGTGCCCTGCAAGTGACCGGGTGCCGCCTGAACCTGCAAGCGCCGGCGGGGCAGCGCGTACTAGGCGCCAGTCCTGGTGGGAGCGTGAATCGCGATGCTGACCTTGGCCGGCTCCGCGAGCGTGTGATGTGCCGGACAGCTGCGCGCGGCGCGTTCGACCATTTCCATCTGATGCGCGTCGAGATCGGCCGGCACGAACACACGCACCGCGAACTCGCCGAGTCGTCCAGGATTGCTCGCATGGTGTTGGTCCACCTCCACGTGCATCCCTCGAACGGAATATTGCGTGCGAGGCAGAACTGCTGGACGTAGAACGCCACGCACGAGCCGAGTGACGCGCCGATCAACTCCAGCGGCGTCGGACCCGAGTCTTCGCCGCCCGCACGGTCGGGCTGATCGGTGAGCACGCGGTGCGAGCGAACCTGCGCGGAAAAGCGCTTGCCGCCGTCATGCGTGACGACGATGGGGCCGTGCTGACTGGTGATCATCCGCTCTTCGCTCCTGAAAAGACGTAATAAATGGATCGCACGCTGCCCGTTCGCACGAGCGGCCGTCGTTGGTCCTGGACGGAATTGCGCGCGATCCATACCCGCAGCCGTCAGGCCCCGAGCAATTTGTGGTGCGCCCTCATCTCCGCTTCCAGCCGGCCACACATGAGGTTGCAGAGGTGCAGCACGCTCTTGTCGGCAAGAGCGTAGAAGACGAACACGCCCTCCTTGCGGCGCCGCAGGAAACCCGCCGCATGCAACTGTTGGAGATGCTTCGACAAGTTCGCCTGCCCGAGTCCCGTCTCCTCGCCTAGATCGGTGACCGTCCGCTCGCCCGCGCGCAGCGACTGCAATATCTGCAGCCGGGCCGGTTCGGCCAGCACCTTGAATCGCGCGGCGATCAGCTCGAGTATTTTTGGCGTCATGATGGACTCACGCATGTCGTGCCCCGAGCGCGGGATGAGAACATCGCGACGCGGGAATATGCCGTTGGGGCGATAGGAAGCCAAGTCGCCGCGCGTGACCTCTCTTGGGAACCCGTTTGCGGCTCTTCACGTCGTGTTGGTGATCACCCCGGGCGCACATGTCGGCTTCGATCTCTATCAGCGACTCGAACATCCGGGGAACCCCACCCGCCCCAGGATGCGCTCCAGTGGACAGAACGCAGTATAGCTCGACTGGAAGAGATTCGCGCCGACGAACGCCGTGAACACGAACCACCCCGGATGCACGAAGTAGCCCAGCGCCACGGACGCGATGATGAAGAACCCGGCGAACCGGCGAATGATGTTCTCGTTACACATTGGAAGCCTCCAGACGTACTTGGTTGAAGGGAGAGGCAGACGAACCGCAGGTGCGTGGCCAGAATCATGGCATCAAGCAGCGACGAAATCCGGCGTGGTGACGGGCCGCTGTAGACGGTCAACAGCGCCTTCGCCAATGTGCTCCGGCGTGTCGACCGACGATCGCCTGCGCAGTTCCCAGTAGAGTATGGGAACGACCACCATCGTCAGTAGCGTTGCCACCACGGCCCCACTCATCAGTGCCACCGCCAGCCCCTGAAAGATCGGGTCGAGTACCATCACGAGTCCTCCGACCACCACGGCAGCCGCCGTCAGCGCGATGGGGCGGAAACGCACCGCACCCGCCTCCAGCACTGCCTCGCGCAGCGATCGCCCGCGTTCCTCCGCCAGTTGGATGAAATCCACGAGGAGGATCGAGTTGCGCACGATGATGCCCGCCAATGCGATCATGCCGATCATCGACGTTGCCGTGAAGAATGCGCCGGTGATGGCGTGACCCGGCAGGATGCCGATGAGTGTGAGCGGAATTGGAGCCATGATCACCAGGGGCACCGTGAACGACCGGAACCACCCGACGACGAGCACGTAGATCAGAAGCAGCACGATCGCAAAGGCGAGTCCGAGATCGCGGAAGACCTCGATCGTCACCTGCCATTCGCCGTCCCACTTGATGGCGGTCTCATCGAGATGATCGGGCTGCCTTGCGTTGTAGCGAGCAATGGTAGCTCCGTTGACAGCAATGAGGTCCAGCCGCTTGTTCATCGCCATGATCGCGTACACGGGTGATTCGATCGCCCCGGCGACGTCGCCCGTCACGTAGATCGCGGGACGAAGGTCCTTTCGCACCCGGCTGCCCTCGCGCGCGCCGCTCACCACCATCACAAAACGCGCCAGTGGTTGTGGCCCGGCCTGTGTCGCGATCGGCAGAGCCAGCAGCGCGTCCACGCTCGAGCGCTGTTCCAGCGGAAGGCGCGTCACGATCTCCGTGGGTTCACGCGACGTGGGCGAGCTCGCAGTACCGGCGGCTGATCCCGACAGCGCGAGATACAATGTCTGCGTGATCTGCGCCACGCTGGCACCGGCTTCAGCCGCCCGCACGCGATCCACACGGAACGTGACCTGCCGTTGCGGCGCTTCCACGGTCCAGTCGACATCCACGACACCCGGAGTGCTCTCGAACACCTTCTTCACCTGGGTCGCTGCCTCCAGTCGCGATGCGTCGTCCGCCGCATACACTTCGGCCACGAGCGTGGAGAGCACGGGCGGGCCAGGAGGAATCTCGGCCACCTTGGCCGACGCATCATACCGTCGTGCGATGGCCTGTATGCCGGGCCGTACGGCGACCGCAATGGCGTGGCTCTGACGCGACCGCTTATCCTTCGAGACCAGATTGACCTGTACGTCCGCGACGTTCGCGCCCGCGCGCATGAAGTAGTGCCGCACCAGACCATTGAAGTTGAACGGTGCGGATGTGCCCGCATACACTTCCGTACTCCTTACTTCGGGCACGTGCCGCACGTACTCCGCAATCTCCTGACCGAGGGCGTTCGTAGTTTCCAGCGTCGTACCCTCCGGCAAGTCCAGTATGACCTGGAACTCACTCTTGTTGTCGAAGGGCAGCATCTTCACCTTGACCGCCCGTACGCCCAACAGCCCAATCGACAGCAGCAGCAGCACCACCACGCCCCCGTAGAACCCCAGACGAAGTGCGCGTCGATCCATGAGCGGCGCCATGATCCGCGCATAGAACCGTGCGAATCCGGACGCCTCCTCTTCCTCGTGCGCGCGATCGTGCGGTTGCGTTGTTGTGGCCACGTGTCCCTCGAGCAAGCGGAATGCGAGATACGGCGTGACGATGAATGCGACACCCAGCGACGCGAGCATCGCCACCGTTGCGCCGATGGGGATCGGACGCATGTATGGTCCCATCATGCCTGACACGAAAGCCATGGGCAGAATGGCGGCGATCACGGCAAACGTCGCAAGGATCGTGGGATTGCCCACCTCGTCCACCGCTTCCACGGCTGCCCGCTCCGCATCGCGATCACCCATCTTCAGATGGCGATAGATGTTTTCAACGACCACAATCGCGTCGTCAACCAGGATACCGATGGAGAAGATCAGCGCGAACAGCGTGATGCGATTGAGAGTGTAGCCGAGCGCGTAATACGCGAAGAGTGTGAGCGCGAGCGTGACGGGCACCGCGACGAGCACCACCGTCGCTTCGCGCCAGCCGAGAAACACCCACACCAGCACCGTGACCGAGATGGTTGCGATGAGCAGATGCAGAATCAGCTCGCGCGCCTTGTCGCCGGCGGTTTCGCCGTAGTCGCGCGTCACGTCCAGCATGACGTCTCCTGGCAGCAGGCGCCCCTTCGCCGCATTCACGCGCTCCAGCACGGCCTTCGTGACCTCCGTCGCGTTCGCGCCTCGGCGCTTGGCCACCGCGATGGTGACAGCCGTTTCAGCGGCGCCAGTCCTGCCGGCGTGGGAGACGTACGTCGTCGCTTCTCCAAAGCCATCGGTGACTATCGCGACGTTCCGCAGATATACCGGCGCTCCGCCGCGCACCGCGACGACGACGCTGCCAACCTCTCGCGAAGTGGTGAGGGGCGCGCCCACGTCGATGCGTATGACCTGGTTCTCCGTCGAGAGCTCGCCTGCCTGCAGGCGCGCGTTCGCGCCCTCGAGCGCGCTCGCAACCTCGGCGGGTGTCACGCCGCTCGCGGCGAGGCGCGCCGCATCGAGGGTGACGCGAATCTGCTTCGGTTGGCCGCCGATCACGAAGGCCTGCGCCACCTCCGGCACCGTTCGAATCTCCTCTTCGAGATGCGAGGCGATCTGCCGCAGCGACTGTGCATCGTATCCCGAAGAGTGCAACGTCAGCGCGAGCACGGGGACATCGTCGATGGCGTGCGGCTTCACGAGCGGCCGCGTCGCACCCGCGGGAGCCTGGTCCATGGCCCCCGCGATCTTCGCCTGCACCTTCGTCACACTACGCTCCTGGTCTTCACCGACCTTGAAACGCACAGTGATGATCGCGGAGCCCTCACCCGCCGCGGAGTACACATGGTCGACACCGGGAATCTCGAGCATGCGCTGCTCCATCGGGCGCGCGAGCAGGTTCTCGGTCTCTCGCGGCGATGCACCCGGGAGTGCCACGACCACGTCGATCATCGGTACGGAGATCTGCGGCTCCTCCTCGCGAGGCGTGGCAAGAATGCCGAGCAGCCCCACTGCCAACGACGCGATGGTGATGAGTGGAGTGAGCTTGGAGCGGAGGAAGTACTGCGCGACACGACCGGAGATGCCCACGGATCAGTTCCTCGGATTCGACGCGAGCGGCACGACGACACGATCTCCGGCGCGCAGTCCCGCATTCACTTCGACCATGGTGCCGGCGACATCTCCGAGGCGGACCCAGCGTAGCTGGTCGCCATGATCGGCGCGCAACGTCACGCCGGTGAGATCGCCCTGCCGCGAGATCGCGGCGAGCGGCACCATGACCGCGTGGCGCTCTCCGCGTGGAAGGAATACGGTCGCCGAGCTCCCGGGAAGGATGCGTCCCGCGCGATTCGCCACGATCGCGTT
This sequence comes from Gemmatimonadaceae bacterium, assembly GCA_025362035.1. GTDB lineage: Bacteria > Gemmatimonadota > Gemmatimonadetes > Gemmatimonadales > Gemmatimonadaceae > AG11. The sequence goes on from JANYIN010000075.1 coordinate 70,097, forward strand.
GATTGCGTACATGTTGCCCACGATTGACGGCACGACGCCTTCGACGACACCGCTCACCGCCGCCCCTTCGATGGTAATGTCGAGCGCCTGACCGCGATGGATGCCGCGCACGGCGTCGGGAGTCGCGTTGGCTGTCACACGGACCTGTCGACCATCCTGCACCGACATGAGCGGCGCTCCGGGCGCTGCGAATGCGCCGGGATCCACGAACCGCTTCGTGACGAGCCCGGCGAAGGGAGCGCGAATCACGGCGTAGGAGCTCATCGCGCCGAGTTCTTCCGATGCTCCCCTGGCCGCGCGGACTGCAGCCTCAGCGCGCGCGAGTCCCGTCTCCGCCGCATCCAACTGCGCCTTTGCCGCCGCGCTGTCCGCATAGAGCGCGCGCAGACGAGCCGCCTGCCGAAGGGCCTCGCCGTGTTGTGCCTCCGCGTCCGCCACGGACGCGGCCACTTGATGCTGTCTCGCGGAGAGGTCCCGCGCGTCGAGCCGAGCCAGCGGCTGGCCCGCGGCCACGGGGTCCCCTTCCTTCACGAGGACCGCGATTACCGTGGCCATGAGCTTGGTGCTCAGCGTGGCCTGGCGGAGCGGCGCGGCCGTTCCCGATGCTTCGATCGTCCCGTGTAACACGGTGTCGCGTACGGTGTAGACGAAGCCGGCTTTCCTGACGGGGGCGGCCTTCGCGGAGTCCGGTGTCGCCGGCGAACAGGCCGATGCAGCGGCGAGCAACGTGGCGCCCAGAACCAGGCGATGGCGTCGTGATGGCATGATCAAGGGTCACGGTTCAGGTGCGTGCTGGGAGCGGCCGGCGCGCTCAGGGCGACGGGCTGTGACTCGTCGAGTAGTTCGAGCGTTGCGGGATCGCCTCCGAGCGCGCGCCGCCGCTCAGCGGCGGCGATGATCGTGGCATAGCGAGCGTCCGACAAGAGGAGCGCGCTCCGCGTATCCTGCGCGTGCGCGTCCAGCAGTTCGACGACCGTCGCCAGCCCGCCCTGGTATTTGCGCGCCACGATGCGATGCGCTTCTGCACTTGCGGCAACGCCGCGTTCCGCAATGGTCAAACGTGCGAGCGCGACGGCGAGTTCAGTGCGCGTCCGCGCGATGTCGAGGCGCGCGTTGGCCGCCGCGGCGTCGGCCTGCGCCCGGGCCGACGCCGAATGTCCCGCCGCGATCTGCAGCTCCGTGGCTTCGCTTCCACCCGCAAATGGCGTCCACGACGTCATGACACCCACTGTCCAGTTCTTGTCGCCCGCGTACGGACGCTCCGCGGAGTTCCAGTCGTAGCGGGCGAACGAATTGACGCGCGGCAGATAGGCCGAGCGCGCGCGCTGCATGTCCGTACGCGCGGCGTCCAGACCCAACGACGCCGCTCTGACATCGGCGCGAGGCTGCGCCGGGACTGCCGCGGTATCGCCGGCGACGACCTCGCGGATGCGATCGCCCGACGGCAGGAGGGTCGTCCGCGGGAGCGGCAACTCAGCGCCGTCGTCGCCCAGTAGTGTGGCGAGGTGGCGGCGCGATATTTCCGCGTTGCCGTCTGCCTCCGCCAGGTCTGCCTCGAGTTGGCCGGCACGCACCGTGGCGAGCAGCGCATCCGACCTCGTGACGAGACCCTGCCGCACCATGGCTTCGGTCTGAGCCACGTGCGCGTTCGCCGCCCGCGTGGCCGCGCGCAGCGTGTTCACGCGCTCGGCGGCGAGTACGACGCCAAAGTAGGCGCGCACCACCTCCACGCGTGTCGAGAGGCGGGCCCACTCTTCGGACGCCCTGCCGGCATCAGCGGCGCGGAGCGCGGCGCGGCGGCCGGTCCATGCATCGCCGTTGAAGATGGGCTGCTCCACAACGATGCCGCCCTGGTAGTTCGCAACGGCGCCAGGATAGTTGAGCCGCTGCGGATCGAAGTTGCTCTGCGTGATGGCGCGCTGGCGTAGCGTCGTGCCGAAGGCGCCGATGGGATCGGAGGTGCGGACGTACCCTGCTTCGAAGTGCACGCTGGGCAGAATGCCTTTGAGCGGCAGGAGCGCCTGCGCCGCTCCGGCCGACGTCGCCCCGGTCGCGACTCTATTGCCGAAGGCCGTCCGGTCCGCCTGGCGAATCGCATCGCCCAGCGAGAGTTGAGCGTTTGCGGTCGCGGCACCGGACAGGCTCACCACGCAAAGCGCAATCAGGGATCGGTTCATCCGTATCCGTCCATGGGGAGACATATACGCTTATCTGTCTATATAGCTATGTAGTGATCTTTCTGGCGTCAAGGGCACGGTCCGCCCTCGCGTCAGCTCACGGCGTGCCCGTTCCCTGCCGGGACGTCCGCCAGCTCCCTCGAGAGCAGGAATTCGATCACATCGGCCGCCGAATAGGTCGCGCGGCCGCGCATGACGGACGCCAGAGCGGCGACGTCGTCGCCACTGGTGATGAGTGGTGGCTCGTCACCCTGGTCGCGATGCTGGGGAAAGCCGACGTTCGCCGCGAGACTGTTGCAGAGGCAGCGACGCCCGATCGTCTCGGCGATGTCGCCGCCCTTGGCGACGAACTGGTCGACCGGCTCCGCCGCACACCGATATCCGACCTTTCCCTCGCCATTGCGGTACGCGACGCGGAGGTACCCGAGATCGCAGACACGCTCTCGGTGGTCGTCCTGCCTGGGCATGCCCTCCACCTCGACCACCTTGAACGGGTAGCCCGTGGGCGACGCGCGGGGGTCCGTGCGGATGCGGACGCGACCGGCGAGCACACCCGCGAGGACCTCGCGCTTGAACTCAGGTGTCAGCCCCGACTCGTTGCAGAAGGCGAACAACGTTCCGATCTGCACGCCCGTGGCCCCCGCCAGCTGCGCCGAGCGCAAGGCGTGCGCTGAACCGGTGCCGCCCGCGAGCCAGAACGGCAAACGCAGTTCGCGCATCTTTTCGAGATCGACGACGTCGCGCTCACCGTAAATCGGTTCGCCGCTCCCGTTCAAACGCGTCTCGCCGCGCGGCGGTGCGTTGTGGCCGCCCGCCGTTGGACCTTCCACGATGAAGCCGTCCACTCGCCCATTGGCCTTCCTCGCTAGTGTCGCGGCAAGCGAGTTGGCCGAGATGATCGGAAGAAAAAACGGCCGCTTGAGTTCGCCCAGCGGCATCCAGTGCGCCTGGGGGTCGAAGTCGAGATACGCAGGCGCTGCTTCGGCGGGCCCGTCGATGTCGAGCTTGAGGCGCGTCGCCTGATGCTTCGCCAGCGCGTCCAGCGCGCCGGGAATCTCGCGCGGAATTCCGGCGCCCATGAGCACGTAGTCCACATTCGCCAGCATCGCCCCATAAAGCGACGCGAGGTTGGGCATCTGCACCTTCGTCAGCAGGTTGATGCCCACGACGCCGTCGTGTCCGTCCTTGGCGAGCCAGACTTCGACGAAGTTGGCGAGGATCGTCACTTCTTCACGCGCCAGACCGACAACCTGCCGATACATCGGCAACATCTTGTACGGCGTATTCCTGTCGCGACCGCCCGACACATGGAAGTGACGGAGCACACGCTGACTCACTTCGGATATCGGAAACTGCTCCATCGCGCGCCGCATGTGGCCGCCGACGTCACCATCCTGCAGACGTCGCACCAGGATCGTGTCGACGGCAGTGCCGGAGACAACGCCGAGCTGTCCGAGCTGCGACACTGCGCGGGCGAGCGTCCAGCTGCTGACGCCGATGCCCATCCCTCCCTGAATGATGGCGGGATGGCGAGCGACGTCCTCTCTATCGATGGGGATGGTCATGGGTAAGGCGGTGCTTTAGGAACGATGCCGGAGTGTGCACACGAAGGCCGAATCGCATGTTCGTATGAAGATCATCGTTTCCGGCGCTCCTTGCCGTGGGGAGGGAGCCGGATCCTTGTCAGGGATGTCCTGCGGCTTGCGCCCGTCGGGCCCGTGGCAGGGCTGGCGGCGCCTGCGCAACAAGGTCCCGGCGGTCATGCGTCACGACTGCTCGCGGGTGGACTGGACAGACGCCAGCGGAAGCCGCGCGCCACTGCCGCGCGCGTTGCTCGCGAGTTCACTCGCGCGTCTCTCCGCCGCGCGCAATGACGCAGTCCCGTCGATCGTTCGCCAGGCGAGATACGCGAACGTGTACGCCCCGATTGCGGACAGGGCGCCGCCGGTGGCCCGCAGCGGCGTTCCATAGCGCCACGCATACGCTCGCGTCATGAAGCCGCCAACCATGAGCACCAGTCCGACGTTCGACGCCCACCAGTGCCACACGGCGGCGCGCCGGCTGTGCAGCGGATGTCCCGTGAATCTCGGGATCACGTGATAGGCTACACCGAAGATCATCATCGTGACGAAGCCGAGCAGAACGATGTGCATGTGCGCCGTGCGGTGCACGGTCCACACCGGGTGCGCGGCCATGGCGACGCCAAGTGACACACCGAGCACCAACCACAGCAGGCTCGCCTTGAGAAAGGCCTTGACGAACCAGTCCATTACCGGCTCCCGGGACGCGGCGTGATGGTGGCCAGGAGCACGAACTCCTCGTCCAGTGCACGCATCGCGTGGAGCTCGTTGGGTTCGTACGCCACGACTTCCCCAGCCGCACAGGCCTTCTCGCAGGGAATGCCGTTGTCCTCACCCGACACTATGCCGGTGCCGCTCACGACCATCAGCACCACGGCGGACGCACTTCTGTGCTCGGCCACTGCCTGTCCGGGCGCCAGGCGGAAGACGACGAGGCGAACGTCCGGCGCATCGTGGAGAATGGCCGTGGCCGGCCGGCCGGGATTGAACGTGACGGCACCACGCGCCACCAACGACGGGACGTACGTCTTCATGTCACCTCTTCGGGCACGGTCTCGCCGGCGTCGCGCGCCAGCGCGCGCAAACCAGAGAAGAGCAGCGCCGTTTCGACGTGCGCGTGCGCAGCCGCCTCGCCAATGGACGCGCTGCCGCCGCAGCAAGTATCGACGCCGAAAGCGTTGAGCACGGTGATCGACGCCGGATGGCGAGCGATGGCGTCACCCACCGTGGACGTTTCGGAGATTGGGATCGTCATCGAGAGCCCGCTTCGCAGGAGCGCGACGTCCTGGGTGTCCAGAAAAGCACGGCGAAGCCTCAGGAGAAAGTCCTGTTTCACATCTCGACATGAGAATCGGCGATTCCGCGGGCGCCCTCCGTGGGGAGTGGGCCGGAACATCGGTAGGGAGAGTTCCGCGATCGCGTGGGGAGTTTCCCGGGCGACGATCGGAAAATGAACATGACATTTCCGACGCTCTGAGACGGAGCGGCAAATCGGTACCGCCAATCAGAACCGTACGTCCGCGCCCGTCACCACGCGCCACGTATCACGCGCGATCAGCAGTTCTTCGTCCGTCGGGATGACCCAGAGCTGCACCCGGGAGCCTTCCCGGTCGATGCGACCTTCCCCGCCGGAGAGTGCCCTGTTCTTCTCGTCGTCCACCTCGATGCCGAGCCACGACGTCTGCGCGCAGATTCTCGCACGGATGGCGGGCGAGTTCTCTCCGATGCCGCCAGTGAAGACCACGGCATCAGCGCCGTTCATGGCGGCCAGATACGCGCCCACATACTTCTTGACGCGATAGCAGAACAGGTCGAGCGCCAGCCGCGCG